>NZ_JBQERS010000016.1:0-76520 GCF_056535285.1 Ruegeria sp. O11
TGCTTATGCTCCCCCATAATCCCCAATGGATACTGAACAGGCATCTCCCACCCAGCAAAATCAACCAACTTACCACCCAACTCAACATGCAAAGCGTGAAGAGGCGTGCGTTTAATCTCGCCCATAGCCAGAGCCTTTCTAATCAGCGGGATTGGTCACGAACGACTGTTACAGTGCAATGCGCGTTACGCACGACACGTGACAGGTTCGGGCCAATCTCATAATTCGGGAAATCGCCTTTGGTCGATGCCATGACGATCAGATCGAAGCCTTCCTTGTACGCAAGCTTCAGGATTTCGCGGTAGACGCTGCCTTCTTCGACATGTACCGGAACGTCACCGGCATTGCCGTGATCCAGAATGGCCTGAATCGCGTTGCGTACATGCTCTTTGGCACCCGCACCATAGTTGGCAGGCAGGTTAGGGAGCTGGATGATCTCGGGGATAACGGCCACTGCGTGCAATTCAGCACCATAGAATTTTGCCTGTTCCAGCGCGAGCGGCAGGGCGTTCTTCCATGAGCGGTCGTCGGTGTGATCAATTGGCAGCAGGATTTTCGTGGCCATCACGTCTCTCCTCGAGATATAGAAATCTGTTTCAAAGCCCGGGGGCCACTCTGGCCCCCGGGGTATGTTTATCCAGGTTTATTCGGCTGGTGTGCCACCTGGCTCTTCGGACTTGCCACCCGAAGCGAAGAACTCTTTCGTCAGCTTGATGACGATCGGGCTCAGCAGCGCCAGGGCGATCAGGTTCGGGATAGCCATCATGGCGTTCAGCGTATCGGCAAGCAGCCAGATGAAGCCTAGATCCGCGGTCGCTCCGAAATAGATCATGACAATCCACAGGACGCGGTAAGGCATCAGCGATTTGACGCCGAGCAGGAACTCGACACATTTTTCGCCGTAGAACGACCAGCCCAAGATGGTGGTGAAGGCAAAGATCGACAGAGCGATGGCGATCAGATATCCACCGATCCCCGGCAACGATAGCTCGAACGCGTGGCTGGTCAGAGCGGCACCGGATTCACCAGACGTCCATGCACCCGACGAGATGATCGCCAGACCGGTGATCGAGCAAACGATGATAGTGTCGATGAACGTCCCCAGCATCGCGATCAGGCCCTGGTTGACCGGACCTTTGGTCTCGGCTGCGGCGTGCGCGATCGGAGCGGAACCCAGACCCGCTTCGTTCGAGAAGACACCACGTGCCACACCAAAGCGGATCGCAGCCCAAACAGCGGCACCCGCGAAACCACCTTCGGCGGCCGAGGGGGTGAAGGCGTAGGTGAAGACCAGTGACAGCGCATGTCCGATGTTGCCGATGTTGATCAGCAGTACCAGCAAGCCCGCGATGATGTAGGCGATTGCCATGAACGGAACCAACTTACCGGCAACTGCACCGATCCGGGTGATGCCGCCCAAGATCACGGCTGCTGTCAGAACCATCAGAACAACACCGGTGACCGAGGTGTTGAAACCGAAATTCGCTTCCAGAACCTGGGCGACACCGTTGGCCTGTACACCGTTACCGATGCCAAAGGCTGCGACAGCTCCGAACAGAGCGAACGCAACGCCCAGCCAGGCCCATTTCGCACCCAGACCGTTTTTGATGTAGTACATCGGACCGCCGACATAGTTGCCCAGCTCGTCTTTCTCGCGGTATTTCACGGCGCAGACAGCTTCGGCATATTTGGTGGCCATGCCCACCAGGGCGGTCATCCACATCCAGAACAAGGCGCCCGGACCGCCCAGGAAGACAGCAGTGGCCACACCGGCGATGTTACCCGTACCGATTGTCGCCGACAGCGAGGTCATCAACGCGTTGAACGGGCTGATCTGCCCTTCGCCCTGACCTTCACGGCCTTTGAACAGCAGGCTGAAGCCTGTGCCGATGCGCAGGATCGGCATGAACTTCAGCCCCACTTGCAGGAAGAAGCCAACGCCGAGGATGAGGACCAGCATTAGCGGCCCCCACACGACGCTATTAATAGCCCCTACGATTGAATTTAACGCTTCCATGGTTTCCCTCCCATTTGCGTCAGGTTTATGCCCTGTTTGCGATGGCCCGCTGGCGGGCTTGCTTAAGGGCGGCAAAGTCTTCGTCCGCGTGGAACGACGAACGGGTCAGCGGGGTTGCTGACACGTGCAAAAAGCCCTTGGAACGCGCGATTTGTTCCAGTTTGGCGAATTCTTCCGGAGTCCAGAATCGGTCGATCGGGTGATGTTTCGGCGTCGGCTGCAGGTATTGACCGACTGTCAAGAAATCGACGTTTGCAGCACGCAGATCATCCATGACTTGTCGGACATCATTCAGCGTTTCACCTAATCCGACCATCAAACCGGATTTGGTGAAAACTTCGGGATTTGCGCGTTTGGCATCGTCCAGCAACCGTAGCGAAGTATAGTAACGCGCACCCGGGCGTACAGTTGGGTAGAGGTGCGGAACAGTCTCAAGATTGTGGTTGAACACATCCGGAGCAGCCTCAAACACCACTTCTGCAGCTTCTCCCTTACCCAGAAAATCGGGGGTCAGAACCTCGATCGTTGTGATAGGGTTCTGATGGCGGACCGCACGGATTGTCTGTGCAATATGCTCAGCCCCGCCATCGTTTAGGTCATCGCGATCAACAGATGTGATGACGACATGACGCAAGCCCAGTTTCTTCACCGCTGCGGCCACCCGACCAGGTTCGAAAACATCCAGGGCATCGGGACGCCCGGTTGAGACATTGCAGAATGAACAGCCACGCGTGCAGACTTCGCCCATAATCATCATGGTAGCGTGCCGCTTAGACCAGCATTCACCCATATTTGGGCAGGCTGCCTCTTCGCAGACCGTCACGAGATCGTGGTCCCGCATCAGGCGGCGGGTTTCATAAAACTCGGGACCTTCTACCTTTTTCTTGCGAATCCACTTGGGTTTGCGTGGGATAACGCTATCTGCCTTTTTGGCTTTTTCCGGGTGACGGGGACGAAGCTGGATGGTCATCTGGCGGCTCCGGTTTAGGCGTGAATCGCGCGGCCTAGGGCGTCGAGGCAGGCTTCTTTGACAGCCTCACCCATCGCAGGGTGCGCATGGCAGGTTGCAGCAACTTCGGACACGGTTGCCTCCTTGGTCATCGCCAACACCAATTCTGCGATCAGATCGCCACCATGAGCGCCACAGATATGCGCGCCCAGAATCTTGCCGTTAGTGTCTGCCAGTACTTTCACCGCACCGTCTATTTCTCCGGTCGAGCGCGCGCGCGAGTTCGCCATGAAGGCGAATTTGCCGACGGAATACTCGGCTCCGGCGTCTTTCAGCGCTTCTTCGGTCAATCCTACTGAGGCGACCTCGGGATCTGTGTACACAACGCCCGGCACGGTGTTGTAATCGACATGCCCGGCTTCGCCTGCCAGCATTTCAACGCAGGCAACGCCGTCTTCTTCGGCTTTATGTGCCAACATTGGACCGGGAATGCAGTCACCGATGGCGTAAATGCCTGGCGCTGATGTCTGGAATGTACTGTCAACTTCTATGACGCCACGTTGGTTCACAACCACGCCCAGCTCCTCTAGGCCAAGCCCTCGGGTGACGGGGCGGCGACCGACAGCGATCAACACCTTGTCGGCCTCAATCACTTCTTCCTTGTCCTTGCCAACGCGATCCACGGTCAGGGTCAGACCTGCATCCGTTTTGTCGACCGATTTCAACGCCCGACCCAATTGGAACTTCAATCCACGTTTGGACAGGGCGCGCTGCGCCAGTTTGGCAATCTCACCGTCAATTCCGGGCAACACCCGATCCAGATATTCGACCACCGTGACCTTAGCGCCCAGACGTGCCCAGACCTGCCCCAGCTCCAGACCGATAACGCCTGCACCGATCACCACCAGATGTTCGGGAACCGTCTCCAATGCGATCGCACCTGTTGAGCTGAGGATGTCCAGCTCGTCTATCTCGATTCCCGGCAATGGGGTGGGTTCCGAGCCCGTGGCAATCAGGATGTTCTTGGCTGTGTGGACATCTTCTCCAACTTTAACTTGCCCGGCGGTGGGAATGCTGGCCCACCCCTCGATCAGATCGACGCCGTTTTTCTTGAACAGGAACGCGATGCCTTTGGTCAGGTCGCCTACAATCTTGTCCTTGCGGCCCATCATCGCTGTTACATCGATGCTGGCCCCCTCGACCGCAATACCGTGGGAGGAGAGATGTGCAAGTTCGGCATATTTGGCCGAGGAGGTCAGCAACGCTTTGGAGGGTATGCACCCCACATTCAAACAAGTCCCGCCGAGCGCACCACGGCCCTCAACGCACGCTACTTTCATGCCCAATTGAGCCGCGCGGATCGCGGCGACATAGCCGCCTGGTCCGCCCCCGATGACAATAAGATCGTAAGTCATTTGGTCTTCTCTCAGTAGATCGGGTGGCTTGCGCAAAGGGCGCGGACTTTTTCGCGGGTTTCCTTTTCGACGGCTTCATCCCCGTCCGGCGATTGGGCCAATGCGTCCAATACCTTGCCGATCAGGTGACCGATCTGCTTGAACTCTTCCGGACCAAAACCCCGACTGCAGCCAGCTGCGGTGCCCAAACGAATGCCGCTGGTGATCGTTGGTTTCTGGGGATCACCCGGAACGCTGTTTTTGTTGCAAGTGAAGCCTGCACGCTCGAGCGCAGCTTCAGCGTCTTTTCCGGTTACGCCGATTGGGCGCAGGTCGACCAGCATCAGGTGGTTTTCGGTTCCACCCGAAACGATATCGCAGCCGCGCGCTATCATTACATTCGCCAATGCTGACGCGCTATCCACGACACGCTTCATATACTCTTTGAATTCGGGTTTCAGTGCTTCTCCAAATGCAACGGCTTTTCCTGCAATCACATGCATCAGAGGGCCGCCCTGCAAGCCGGGGAAAACGGCTGAGTTCATCTTTTTTGCTAACGCTTCGTCGTTGGTCAGAATAACCCCGCCACGCGGTCCACGCAGGGTTTTGTGCGTGGTTGATGTTACAACGTGGGCGTGGCCAACTGGCGAGGGATGCAGACCTGTCGCGACAAGCCCTGCTATGTGGGCCATGTCGGCCAGCAACCAAGCACCAACTTCATCCGCGATGGCGCGGAAGCGTGCAAAGTCAATTTTTTGCGAATAGGCCGATGCGCCTGCAATGATCAGTTGGGGTTTTTCGGCTTTGGCAAGTGCTTCAACCTGATCATAATCAATCAGCCCGGCTTCGGTCAGTCCGTACTGGACCGGACGGAACCACTTGCCGGATTGGGCAGGTTTTGCACCGTGAGTCAGGTGGCCACCAGCATCCAGCGACATGCCAAGGATGGTATCGCCAGGGCTAAGCAGCGCCAGTTTGACAGCCCCGTTGGCCTGTGCACCCGAGTGGGGTTGGACGTTTGCATACTCGCAACCGAACAATTGTTTCAACCGTTCGATCGCTTCGGCCTCGACTTCATCCACATATTCGCATCCACCATAATAGCGGCGGCCAGGATAGCCTTCGGCATATTTGTTGGTCAGCACAGAACCCTGTGCATCGATTACAGCCTGAGAGACAATATTTTCAGAAGCGATCAGTTCGATCTGTTCAGCCTGGCGTTTGCCTTCGCGCGCAATCGATGACGCGATGACCGGATCGGCTTCAATGAGCGACTTTTTGAACATTATCTCCTCCATCGACCATGCTCCCAAAAAGGAAATTAAGTTTCCTATAGTGGAAAATGTACCGATAAGGCAACAAATATTTAGCAACAGGAAAGTTGTAGGATGTTGTGGAAACCTTTAACCTTCAGAAAAAGGGGAGAATTATATGGTTGAGGACCACCCAAATGATACTTCTGGACCGGATGAATTGGGCGATGGAGCTGTACTAGGACGCTCGATCCGTGATGCGCGTCGTGAAAAAGGCTGGACTTTGGAAGAGGCTGGTCGGGCAGCGGGAATCGGTCGATCCACGCTTTCGAAAATTGAAAACAATCAAACGCGACCTAGTTTTGACATCGTGCGAAGGCTGACACAGGCACTGGGTATGAGCACGCCTCAACTGTTCCTGCAGTCAGGACAGACCGGCATATCAGGGCGACGCGATTTCACCGCCAAGGGTGAGGGTGAAATCAAGAACACACCTACCTATTTGCATGAGCTTCTGTGCACAGAGCTCACAAGCAAGCGGATGCTTCCCTATATCGCGACGATCAAAGCCAGAGATATTTCAGAGTATGATACTTGGATCAGGCACAGTGGCGAAGAGTTCATGTATGTAATCAGCGGCGAGTTGACGTTTGTATCCGAACACTATCGACCATTGCCCATGAAAGCTGGGGATTCACTATATTACGACAGCAGTATGGGGCACGGATGCATCTCAACCAGCAAAGAAGATGCCCGGGTGTTGTGGGTATCGCTCGAGTGAAACCGATGTGACGGTTTGTTTTGATAACCGCGTTGTTGTTGGGACGGAATTAGAATTTGAGCACTCTCAATCCGAACAAAAGAAGAAGCACATGACACAAAATATCTTTGCCGGCACGATGCCTGCATTAATGACACCCTGCCTGCCTAATCGGGCGCCGGATTTCGATGCTTTGGTCAAAAAGGGCAAAGAGATGATCGACGCCGGCATGTCTGCCGTGGTGTATTGTGGATCGATGGGCGATTGGCCTTTGCTAACGGATGCGCAAAGGATGGAAGGCGTTGAAAGGCTGGTTGATGCTGGATTGCCTGTGGTTGTTGGCACAGGTGCCATTAACTCAAAATCAGCGGTCGCGCATGCAGCTCATGCGCAGAAAGTGGGCGCATCAGGTCTGATGGTGATTCCACGTGTTCTTTCGCGTGGCTCGTCGATCGCGGCACAAAAGAACCATTTCAAAGCCATCTTATCAGCAGCACCCGACGTACCAGCGATTATCTATAACAGCCCAGTATACGGTTTTGCGACCCGCGCTGACTTGTTTTTCGCACTCCGGGCCGAACATCCAAATCTGGTCGGTTTCAAGGAATTCGGAGGCAAAGACGATCTGAGATATGCTGCCGAATTCATTACGTCTAAGGACGATCAAGTTACGTTAATGGTCGGTGTAGACACCGAGGTCTATCACGGTTTCGTAAATTGTGGAGCCACAGGGTCAATTACCGGGATCGGCACGGCGCTGCCGAAAGAGGCACTGCTGCTGGCGGCACTGGCCAAGAAAGCCGCGACTGGTCACGCCGAAGCCCGCCTGCGCGCACGCGAATTGGATGAGGCGTTTGGCGTATTGGCCAGTTTTGACGAAGATACGGACCTCGTTCTGTATTATAAACATCTTCTGGTTTTGAATGGCGAAGATGAATACCGTCTGCATTTCAACGAAACAGACGAGTTGTCTGACGCGCAGCGAAACTATTGCGAACAGCAGTATGAACTTTTCCGCAACTGGTTCAACGACTGGGTCCAACAGGGTGGGGTCATTGCTGAATGCATGTGATCGACAGCCATACCGGGGGAATGCCAACGCGTGTCATTCTGGATGGCGGTCCCGATCTGGGGTCTGGCTCGGTGGCAGAGCGGGCAGAACGATTGGCGATGCAGCACGAGCAGTTCTACAAATCCATTCTGCTAGAGCCGCGTGGCCAGCCCGGAATGGTTGGTGCACTTCTTGTGGAGCCCGTAAACCCGGACTGTGCCGCGGGCGTTATCTATTTTGACGCTGATGCGGTGCTGGGAATGTGCGGGCATGGCACGATCGGTCTGGGTGTGACACTGGCTCATTTGGGTCGGATCGGAGTCGGTGTGCACCGGATCGAAACCCCTGCAGGAGAAGTGGTGATTGACCTGAAGGACCCAAACACCGTTGAGGTTACGAATATCGAAAGCCGCCGGGTGCGTCAGGCGGTTACTATTGATGTCGACGGCTACGGGTCAGTGACCGGAGACGTAGCTTATGGCGGCAATTGGTTTTTTATTGTCGACCCGAGCCCAATGTCTGTTGAACCTGCAAACATCCGTTCATTGACTGACTTTACCATTGCTATCCGCGAAGCCTGTATCTCCCATGGTGTTGGCGGTGAGAATGGCGAGCCTGTCGACCATGTTATTTTGCAAGGCAAGTCTCCGAATAAAGGGGTCCACAGCCGAAACTTTGTTCTATGCCCTGATAACGATTATGACCGTTCACCCTGCGGCACCGGCAGTTCGGCGCGTTTGGCTTGTCTGGCGGCCAGCGGGCAACTGCAAGCCGGAGAAGAAATTGTGCAGGAGAGTGTGATCGGAAGCAGCTACCGGTTGTTCTATAAACCCGGAAAGGGTGGGAGTGTTGTTCCAAGTTTAACCGGGCAAGCATACGTGATGGCTGAAAGCACATTGATCTTTGCTGAGGACGATCCGTTCCGAACCGGAATAATCAGACCGTAACCAAAGGGCAGAAATGAATGTCTGTTTCCAAAATCGTGGCGGGTGGGCAATCGGGCGTTGATTTGGCTGCACTGGATTTCGCACGAAAGCACCATATCCTTTATGGTGGTTGGGTTCCAAAAGGCAGAACAAACGAGGCCGGTCTGATCTCTGTTGAGTACGCTGGATTGGTCGAGACCCATTCACCGGAAGTGATCGAGCGGACAAAGCTGAACGTTCAGTCCAGCGATGCAACTCTGATAGTTGTGAATGGTTCAGACAGTCCTGGCACGCAACAAACAGTTGTTTTTGCAAGGGAGGCCGGAAAGCCTTACCTGGTGCTTGATGTCAGGCAGGGAACGGAGTTTTGCCAACAAAAACTGCGGGATTGGTTGCGCACAAATCCGGTTGAAGTCTTGAACATTGCCGGTCCACGCGGGTCAGAGGCGCCCGGTCTGGATGTGCAGGTGCGAGATCTACTTGAGGGTTGTCTAGATGAATTTGCCTACCCCAGATAATCACGCAGCGCTGGAGGTGGATTTTCAAATAGCTGCTTGGTTGCAACAGGTGCGTGTGCAACCTGATCCGTAATAAATACCGTTTGCTCGGTTATCCGAAGCGCATCCTGAGGATCATGACTGACCATAAGCAGCGTTGTTCCGGTCTCAGCCACCAGATCCGCCACCAGATCTAACATCTCGGCCTTTAGCGCAGGACCAAGGGCCGCAAAGGGTTCGTCCAGCAACAAGACATCTCGATTTTGAACTAATATTCTAGCCAGCGCGACCCGGCTCTGTTGTCCTCCGGACAATTCGGCAGGTTTTCTGGTTCCCATTTCCGGTAGGCCAACGCGATGCAAGGCCGTCCTTACCATTTCCTTTTCTTCATCTGACAAGCGCCCATTCGGGCGGATGCCCAAGCCAACATTTTGGGCTGCGGTCAGATGCGGGAACAAATTTCCGTCCTGAAACAGCATCGCAAACGGTCTTTTTCCCGGAGACAGTGTGGTCAGACTTTGGTCATTCCAGCGCATCTGCCCGGCCTTCAAATCCCGAAATCCGGCAATGGTTTCCAGCAACGTAGATTTCCCTGCGCCAGATGGGCCAATGACCGCGACCTTGGCTCCGGTTTCGATTTCAAAATCGGCATTCAGCAGAAAGCTGCCGTTCGAGATGATGCATTCATCAAGCTTCAGCATGCCAACGCCCTCCACGATCTAGTATCCAAAACACACCCATCGAAAGTAGAAGCAGCAACAACGCTCCGCCCGCAGCCGCTTGCATTTGGTAGGCCCCCATAAGGCGATAAATCTGCAATGGAAGGGTTGCGATCTGCGCATCAGCGAACAATGCGATAACGCCAAGGTCACCCATCGACAGGGCAGCAGCCAAACCTGCAGCAAAACCGATTTGTGGGCGAAGACGCATCACTATGATGCGGGTGAAAAATGTGCGTTTGTTCATATCCAAAGACAAGGCCAAACGTCTGTGCCGTTCTATCGTGTCGCGCGCAGCGGGTACGAGTATTCGAAGCGCGAAAGGCAAGGCCATCACGGCGTTAACCAGTGCAGTGACGGGAAGGGCCAGCATAGCTGGATTGGCGACAGGGCGGATCAGAATAAACAGACCGGTGCCGATAACCAGTGGTGATGCAGCGAGGCCGAGAATGCCGCACAGTTCAACGATGCCGTACCTTCCGGTCGCCGCAGAAACAGCCATAGGCACCGCGAGCAGCAACAAAAGCATGGTGCTGATGGTGGCCACGAGGATCGAAGTGGCGGCTGCGCGAAACACTAGGGTGGGTAGTTCGAACAGTCCCAATGCGCCTGAAATCACCACAGATGCCAATGGCAAAAGTAGGAATGTTGCTGCGGCGATAATCCAAAACGCGTCCAACAAAGGCGTTCCACCATCCCAACGGCGGATTGCACGGTTGAGGCCCGCCCCAAAGCCGTCCCCTCTCGAAAACTTCAGGGCCGCCAGTGCGGCAGCCGCGGTCAGGGCCAGTTGCAATGCGGATAGCAGCGCTGCACGGCCAAGGTCGAAATCATATGTAAACGCCTGATAAATAGCGAGTTCGATCGTGGTCGCGCGCGGGCCGCCGCCTAACGTTAGAGCAACGGCAAAACTGGTCAGGCAGATGGCAAAAATAACGGCCAGCACGCCGGGCAAAACGCGCCGCAGCATGGGCAATTCGATCAAACGATACATTGCCATCCCATCGCATCCAAGCTGTGCGGCAAGACGAAATCGTTCTGCTGGAACCTCCTGCCATCCTTGCAAAATCAGCCGCGTTGCTAGAGGGAGATTGAAGAACACGTGGGCCAGAACGACACCATGCAACCCGTAAATTTGGATTGGGGGAAGGCCAAATACGCCCAAAACATCCGAGATCCATCCAGAGCGGCCAAATACCTGTAGCAGTCCCAATATCGCGACGATCACCGGGAGGATGAATGGCGCCCCCAAGAGCGCTATCAATACCCGTCGTCCACGAAACCGCCGCCGCGCCAATGCACGCGCCACTGGGATGGCCAGTATAGAACTGAACGCTGTAGAGAGCGTTGCTTGCAAAAGCGTAAAGCGCAGTGCCGCCCAGTCAGAGGGATTGAATCCGCCGCTGGTTTCGGCACGTAAGCCAACGGTGGCCAAAGTTCCCAATATCAGCGCGGCGACAAGGACCGCCGCGCTGATACCTGGCCATGAGCTTACTGACTGAGTGCGCCCAGCCATTCCGTCAATGCCTCATCTCTTTTGGTTGCAGCGTCGCTGGGATCAAATATCAGAGATTTCTGAGGAACGACCAGAGTGTCAAAACCTTCGGGCAGCCCCGAGGACGGGGTGACGGCTGGATACATCCAGTTGGTTGTCGGGATGATCTGCTGGAACGCGTCGGAAACCATGAAATTCAAAAACTGGTCGGCCAATTCTGAATGATCCGAGCCAGCCAATTTTGCCGCAACTTCGATCTGCATATAATGGCCTTCGTCAAAGGCTGCAGCTGCTTTGCTGGCATCTTCCTCGGCAATCAGATGATAGGCAGGGGATGTTGTGTAGCTCAACACCATGTCAGCCTCGCCATCGAGAAACAGCCCATAAGCTTCGGACCAGCCTTTGGTCACAGTCACGATGTTGTCGGAAAGGTCAGCCCAGATTGCCGGGGCTTCATCACCATAAGCCGCCTTGACCCACAAAAGCAGGCCCAGACCCGGCGTAGATGAGCGTGGGTCTTGAATGATGATTTTAGCCTCGCTGTCCGCCAGTTCCCGAAAATTGGCGGGCGCTGACGCATCAGCGTTGTGAACAAAGGCAAAGTAACCCCAATCAAAAGGAACGAAAGTATCGTCGGTCCATTGGATTGGCAGCGCGTAATCAGCGGTTACCGAATGAGGGGCAAACAAGCCGGTTTCCTTGGCGGCGGCGATCAGATTGGTATCTAGCCCCAGCACAACATCTGCATCGGTGTTCTCACCCTCAAGACGGATGCGTGACAACAGGGCAGCACCGTCTTCGACACCCACAAGATTAAGGTCACAGTCACATACTGCCTCAAATGCTTCTTCGACTTTCGGGCCAGGGCCCCAGTCCGAGACGAAGCTGTCATACGTATAAACGGTCAACTGTGGTTTGTCGGCTGCAACAGCCGATGTTGCAGTCAGTATTCCCGCAGCAATTGCCAGATGTTTCATATCATCCTCCAATGCGGCGAGAGGGTAAGGATGGACAAAACCTGTACCTTTCCCTCCGCCGGTTCTAGCCGGTTCAGGTTCAACGGGTTTGCCAGTGGACATCTCAGCGCAGTATCGCGCGCACCCCGAGGTAGGGCTGTGATTAGGGTGACACGAGCGCAAATACAACCAAAATCCTGAGCTTCAAGCCTGCAGCATGTCGATTTTTGCCGACTCATCGTTCAGTTTGATGTTGAAATTGATGCGCGTTTTTATACGCATATTTGACGCGCATAATATATGGTGTTAAATTTGCTTATGAGGAGGTTGATTATATGAATGTCCAAGCACGGAAACCGACCAATCTGTCGCTCGATCCCGCTTTGCTTACCGAGGCTCGAAAACTGAAAGTGAACCTTTCGCGGGCCGCGGAAGAGGGGGTTCGTGTAGCCGTGGCGGCAGCCAAGGCAGAGCAATGGCAAGCGGAGAACGCCGAAGCTCTGCAAAGCTCCAACTCTTATGTTGAAAAGCATGGATTGCCCCTGGAGCGGTTTCGTCAGTTCTGATGCCGAAATACGATGTGTTTCCCAACCCCTCTGGCGATGGCTTCTTGTTGGATGTCCAATCGGATCTTCTGAGCGATTTGAACACACGTGTGGTCGTACCCCTATTGCCGAAATCGTACGCGCCGAAACCTGCAACCCGTCTTAACCCAGAGTTCATGATTATGGATGAACCGGTTGTCATGGTGACCCAGTTTATGGCCGCTGTTCCGACAGGGGTTCTCAAGTCGCCTGTAGGGAATCTCGTTGACGAGTTTGAAAAAATTACCGTTGCTGTCGATATGCTGATGCAAGGCTTCTGAAAAGCGATGGCCGGCCAAATAGGCCAGCCATCAACAATTTGCAGAAGCGGTAGGTTATTGGTCTTCGGTCCTATTTTCCACGAAGTACAACAACGCTGCATTGGGCATGCCGGACAACACGTGCAGCCGTTGAGCCGATCAGATAGTCCGAAAGACCCGGTTGATGCGACGCCACGATGATGCAATCCGCTTTGTGCTTTTCAGCCCAATCGAGGATCGAGTTTGTGGGATGCCCGGTCACGACATGCGTACTGATGTTCGAAGCCTCCACGGCTGTGCCCAGTCTTTCTTCAAACTCTGAAACGCTTTTCTGAACCTGTTCCGCAGGAAAGTACGAGCCGATATACGAAGGAAGTTCTTCGAGAACCGATAGCACCGATACGGTCCCTCCGTCTGCCAGCAGACGGCTTGCAGCATCCAGAGACAAGGAGCAGTCGTTGATGTGATCGGGTGCGACTGGAACGAGGATATGGTTATACATCGGAACCTCCGAATTATTTCAAGATGCTTGGCAGCCAGGTTGCGATCTGCGGGAAGATGAAGATTAGTGTCAGACCAACAAACTGCAGCACAACAAACGGGCCAACCGAGTTGTAGACGTCGCCCATGCTGACATCTTTGGGTAGCACCCCTTTGATCCAGAACAGCACGAAACCAAACGGAGGTGTCAGATAGGCGATCTGGATGTTCACGATGAACAATGCACCAAACCACAGCTTGTCGATTCCCAACTCGTCAATGATCGGGATGAAAAGCGGGGTGCACAGCATGATGATAGCCCAATCGTCCATCACCATACCCAGAACCAGGATGATCAGCATCATCATCAGCAGGATGCCTGTGCTGCCGCCCGGCATGGAAAGTACCAGGTTGGTCAAAAGGTCCTGGCTGCCCAGAGTATTGAACACATTCAGATAGACAGTTGCACCGATCAGGATCCACAGACCCATGCCGCTGAGTTTCAAAGTGGAAACCAGCGATTCCTTCAAAACTTCCCAGGTCAGCTTTCCGTAGATCAGGTTTATGACAAACGCACCTGCTGCACCAAATGCCGCAGCTTCGGCAGGGGTCGCGATTCCGCCCCAGATGACACCCAGAACGATGATGATCAGCAGTGCAAATGGCCAGATGCTGAGAACTGCGGTCAGTTTTTCGGCGCGGGTAAATTTCTGATCTGCAGGCAGCGCGGGGCCCAGTTCAGGCTGAATTTTGCAGCGTACACCGATATAGATCGTATAGAATGTCGCCAGCATCAGGCCCGGCAAGAGGCCTGCCATGAACAGATCACCGATCGAAACCTTGGCCAGCAAACCATAAAAGATGAACGGAACGCTGGGAGGGATCAGTGCGCCCAACGCACCGCCAGCCGCGATACAGCCAATCGCGATACGGCGATCATATTTATAGCGCATCATTGACGGGTAAGCGATTTGACCCATTGTGGTCGTTGCCGGAGGTGTGATGCCGGTGATGGCAGCAAACACCGTACAAACCTGTACCGTGCCCATGGCGAGACCGCCATGAATATGGCCAATCAGTTTGTACACGGCATCATAGGCCGTCTCGGCTATCCCGGAAAATCTTATCAGTGAGCCCATAAACAGGAATAGGGGAACTGTTACCAGAACCGAGTTCCAGGGTGTTGAATAGAAGGCACTTGGTACCGAAAGCAGCGCGCGGGGTTCAAAAACTAAGGCAAACAGCACTGCTGTTCCGCCAAGACCGAACGCAACTGGCAGGCCCATAAAAAGGATCCCAAACAGTATTAAGAAATACAGCGCTGTGATTAGTTCGAGGCTCATGATCTTTAGTTTCCTTACCTAGTGGCCGTTCGCGCGGTCTATGTCAGGTTGCTTGCCTGCAATCTTTTGAACGCTGGCATGCGCCTATCTAATCTGCTGGCCCAACAGTCGGGCCAGCAGAAGTGTTTTAAGCAATGCGTGAGCTTTCACGCGGCGCAGGATTATTGCGCGTTTGCCTTGTCTTCCAAGAACTTCTTGAAGATTTCGACGCCTTTGGCGTTGCCATCCGAAGCAGCTGCAACCTGCGGCCACACCTCGGCAATTGACTTTTCGCGCATACGAGCAACTTCTTCGTCGCTCAGCTCGATCACTTCACCACCGGCATCACGCAGGATCTGCAGCGCCTCTTCCACGCCTTCCGCATGCATGCGGCTGGTTTCGAAGTAGGTTTCTTCAAAGACGCCATCGATCTTTTCGCGCTGCCAGTCGGTCAGGGCATTCCAGCTTTGCAGGTTGATAAAGATCTCCTGATGCTGGGCAGGGTTCCAGCCGGGCATGATCGCATAATCGATCACTTCGTGGAACGACATGTCGTCGATGCCGCCAGTGTCCCAGTATGTGCCTTCGATCGTGCCCAGTTTGATGGCCGTATAGATTTCTCCGCCATTCATCGAAACCGGTGCGCCGCCCATGGTCGAGTGGAAGATGGCCTGAGGACCACCGGCACGCATTTTGTGCCCTTCCAGATCTTCCATCTTTTCGACGCGGAACTTGGTGAACATCGCGTTCGGGCCCTGATTGGTCCAACCAGCCCAATGCAGGTTACGGGCATGCGCCGCTTCCTGAACGATGTCACCTACGCGATAATCAGGGTTGCCCCACATCACTTCCCAGGCTTCTTCGGTGTTGTTGGCGCCCATGGCCATACCAAAGGCCAGCATGCCTTCGGGCATATCGCCACCATAGACCGAGCCCCATCCGGCATAGCCGTCGGTCAAACCAGCTGCGGCGGCGCCAAAGGCCTCTGCGCCACTGACCAGTGCCCCGGCGGGCTCAACGCGGATTTTAACGGTGCCTTCGGTCGCTTTTTCAACAGCTTCAACCCAAGGGATCAGGCCGTTGTCCCAGCCAGCATCGGTCTGGTCAAACGCGGGCTGGAAAGTCCATTCAGTGACTTCATCCGGCGGCCCGTCCTGAGCGACGGCTATGCTTGCGGTCACCGCAAAGGCACCCGCCCACATCGTGGTATGCATAAACCAGTTTGGTTTCATGTTAGTTCCTCCTCGTTAGTGGATCAGTTTGTTTTCGTGAAATTATGAGTAATCGGGCAAACGGCCTTAGCCCCGCCCGAAGATCGTTTGCAGATCGCGGAGCAAGTGTTTCAAGACCACCAAAAGTACCATGACACCGCTAAGCGGAATGGCAAACTTGATTGGATAGATCGGGATCGGGATAGATGTCGGAGTTTTCTGGTTGAGCATCAATGACAATGACGCGGCCTCGTATCCTTTCCAGATCAAGGCGACCAGAAACAGAATAGCGATCGGCGCCGTCAGGACGTCCAAGATCGCTTTTGATCGCTTGCTTGCATTTGCGTAGAACAGGTCAAGTTTGACAAAGCTGTCATGCTGCAGCGCGTAAACACCTCCGGTACAGGCCAACAATACCATTGCTGCCTGCAAAGTGGTTCCAATCCACTGTGACGGTGCGTTGAGTACGTAGCGCATGAACACATCCGACACACCAAATGCCATGCAATACAAGATCAGGAACCAACCGATACGGCCCATGACCTCTGAGATTGCGCTTGTCAGTTTTTCCAATCCGCGCATCAGCATTCCGACCTCACTGTGTTTTTCATGGATATGGTTCTCCCTCAAAAATTCCGAGTGTAACTTCGATGTTCTCTGTCTCTGTCTCTGGCGACAAAGTTCAAAGGTAGCTAACTCAGACGTATACCATGCAGTCGTTGGCTGAAGCTCATCTCAGAGTGTTGACGCGTATTCCACTCATGCAAAACCATGCGAACGGTCTCCCTCCCTTATCGCATCGAACGATCCGAACTACTCCTAGTTTCAGTGCGGAGCCTTCCGGATCGCTACAGCAAACGCGATGGAGTACCGCTGAGAAAGATACAGTTGCTTGTAATAATGGGTACAGATTGTATCGCGCGAGGCGTTCGGTGATCGCCACGATTTGTATCTGACCGCATACTGATGGCGGGTGAACATACCCACCTACCGGACACTTATTGAAGTCACGTTTTGGTAGAAGCGCTTTTATTACATGAAGTTGGTGGAAGTTTCTTTTTGAGTTATCATCAATCGACTCGTAATCAGATCACCTGTTTCCGACTGCGATTCCGGAGCGACGATTGGGCATAACTTGCCTTTTGCCTTTCGCAAGGAACACTTGAAAACAAGGATACAGTTTGCAAGTCGCGCGGCGGAAACTGTGACTGGGACCCTGTAGGATATGACACAACGATTGAGTATTGATAAATCTCAGTCCAGCGGCTTGCGTGACCAAATTGTCTCGCAGATATCGCGGCTCATATTTGAAGGTTTGATGCCGTCCGGTCTGAAGCTTGCGTCCTGCCGCGTGTTGGCGCGGGATTTAGATGTTTCTATTAATACGGTTGTCGCAGCCTATCGTAAGCTTGAGGAAGAACAACTGATCGAGGCACGGCCAAGATCCGGCTATTTTGTGTGTTCTGACCGCGGGATACGAACGGACAGTGATGCGATTGGCCGGTCGAATACCAGGCCCGCTACATCAATTAGCCAGAAACTGAACAAACTGCGTCGTACTGAAGAGATTGAGACAATCCCGCGCCCAATAGACTGGTATAAATACGCTTATCCCTTTGTGTGTAATCAGATCGATGATGGTGTGTTTCCAGTTGCGGATTGGCGTGAGTGCACCCGGCTGGCAATGAACCGAAAAGACCTCAAGATCTGGTCTGCAGATGGACTTTATGATGACAGCCTAGAACTTGTCGAACAGGTCAGGCAACGCATTTTGCCACGGCGGGGAATTTTCGAGCCCAGTGAATCGATACTGATTACATTGGGTTCACAGAATGGGCTTTTTATAACCAGCCTGCTCTTTGGCGGGCGTGAACGTACTGCGGTAATGGAAGATCCGGGTTATCCGGATGCTCGCAAGATTCTTCAGGCCAATTTCGGTAAGGTGAGCTTTCAACCCGTGGATGAGGAAGGTCTCATTGTTGACGAGCGCCTGCGCGGTGCGGATCTGGTGTTCATCACGCCGAACCGTCAACACCCAACCACAGTCACGTTGTCTGAACGCCGTCGGCGCGCACTGTTGCAAGCTGCTGAAGATTATGACTTTTACATCGTCGAAGACGACTATGAATGCGATGTGGACTATCGTCATTCACCGCTTCTACCACTGCGGAGCCTGGATGATACCGACCGCCTAATCTATCTGGGCAGCTTATCCAAGGGGCTCTCGCCAGGTTTGCGACTGGGGTATCTGGCAGCAGCGCCTGAGTTTATCGATGCAGCGCGAGATTGTCGGGGCATGATGATGCGCCACCCACCCATGATACTGCAACATACTGCCGCCGCGTTCATCAGGTTAGGATATTACGACGGTTTGCTACGCCGTGTGCGGCAGAACTATCAACAACGCTGGCATTTGGCAGACTCGATGATTCGTGAGCGGTTACCCAGCTTTCTGAGAGCAGGTGAATTCGGTGGTACTGTTTTCGTTCTAGCCGATCCCGATGAAAAACTCGAGGCTAAGACAATCTGTGATGCAGCACTCAGACGGGGCGTAATCGTAGAGCCGATTGGACCGTGTTTCTCGAAGGCAGCGGAAGGGAAGCATCATTTCCGGGTTGGTGTCTCATCAATCCAACCGGGGTTAATCCCGCAAGGAATTGAGCTGTTATCCAACGTCGTGACTGAGTTGCAGGGTATGTGAAGGCTTGTTTGAAATGAAGCCCAAGCTGATCCCGAGAAGTCTGTGTGTAGGAGTTCGGTAAGTTTAATCGCCGAGAGCGGAGTTTTCACCCGTGAAGACCCGCACAAGCAGGCTCGAGATCCAGCTTAGGGCGTACCATGTCAGTAAGAAGCCAACACATTCCAATGCAAATGAGCCCCATTTATAAAATAAGTCGGCTATGACGAATGCACTCAACAACCACGGTCCTTCTTGGCGCAAAAAAGACTTTATTCCTTGTGATTTCATCGCTGTATGCATGGTATGATCCAATCTTTTGAAACTAATCTAGTTGGTTAGACTATTGCAGGAGGATGACGTCGAGGCGCGTCATAGCGCTGCTGTGAGAACCAAGTCATTGTTGGTTCGATGTCGCTTTGCGTGCTCCCACCTTGCAGCGTGTAGCCAGCGGCAAGCCAGGTAAACCCGTCATCTGCAATCTCGGCACAGTTCGTGTAGTCACCCCATTTGCCCAAGGACGGCGTATGCGTTCCTTGCCGGGCGAGGGACAATCGCCAAACTCCATCTATATCGTCATAGGTACCAATGACATGACTTGGATGCAGATTGCCACCACCGGCGAAAATCGACAGCCCGACGTCGCCGAACCGATTGACGGCTGTAGAGGGGTAGGAAAACGCGATCTGATCATTCCAGATGTCAGGCTCGTCGATCAGGGACATTGTGGCTTCGTCGATGCGAACGGTCCGGACAAATGGGTTTGGCCTGTTGGCTTGTTGGTTGGCTGTCCACATGAACCCCATCGTGCCTCGCCCTAACCAACCGGCCATTATGCGTGGATCGGTCCTGGACATCCAGTCGCCGCCTCCAACCGTAGGCGCGGAATAGCTGCCCGCAAACCACGGAGTGACATCGATGTCGAATTCATCAACGTCCGGTGAGTTCTCTGGCCACCTGAACACGCGGATTTGCGAGTTCGAATTGTGGCTGGCGAAGTACATCGAACCGCGCGCACCCTGAACACAACGTAGTGAGAAATTGTGCTGCGTTTCGAATATGTCAAAAGATAATCCAGCGGCAGCTGCAAGTTCGTCCAGCGATATTCGCAATATGACGCACCTCCTAAAAAGGTTGCTGCTGGCCGAGAACACGTTGGTTCCTGCATACAGGTAGTTTTCTGAAAGAGAGACATGGTTGTAGTCAAACCATTCGCCGTTCCACGATGGGTCAATTCCCGCCGGTGTGAAATCCCAGAGGTTCCAGTTGTCATTTCCAAGTGTGCGGCCTTGCTTGACCGCAACACGTAATGTGTTGGTCCCGTTCTGTTCGATATATTGAAGCAGCCAGATCAATAAATCCCGGCTTGGGTCATAAATGGTGGTCTGATCGCAGCAAAAACCTCCATCTGCTGGCGGAAACAAGGTGAAGGGGCTCATATGCGACCAGCTTTGGCCACCATCCAATGACCGGCTGGCGTACCAGTTTCCAGTGGCCAGTATCTGATTTCCGTTGTTTGAGACTGTGGGCTCGCCGACTGTCGACGTTTGCCCGTTTGTATCAAAATCTGTTAGATTTACTGTGTTGAATATCCTTGGCTGATGGGTCGAGGGCATGGCAGCCTCCGTAATAGTAATGTCAAAATGTGTCAGTAATCCAATTCGGTTGGGTCCGCCTCGCTTGCAGAACTGGCAGAGTTGTCTTCCTCCAATGGCGGACCACCCTTTCGGCGAACCTTTGAAACCTTCTCGTCGCGTTCACTAAGAGTTTGGGGTGTCATCAGGCCCGATGCTTCTGCTCTTTCACCTAAAGCGGAATGGGCAGACGGTTGCGGTCGAACCTCGACATTTCCTTTGCGGGTACTGTGCTTTTTGCTAGCTTGATTTGCCATTCATCTCTCCTATCCGTTCGTTTGGAAACGTATCCGAATTGGCGGGTCGTCAGATGATGTTGAATATGCCTACATTACCAGATTTTCCCCGATTCTTCAATTGAAGGGCTTCTGCACGCTTTTGAATGACAGGGATTGGCAGGTCAAAACGGCAGCATTCTCGATAGGCGACCTGAACACGGAAACAGGCAGGCCTGTAGGGAATGATAGATGTCTGGTTTCCCGTTAAAGATGGATGTTACGACCTTGCCGTTTTCGTCCACAGCCGGAAACCAGCCGCCGTTTTGATGATCCACAAATCGTTCATTCGCATAACCCCAGAGAGTTCTGTACCAGCGCTCATCTTCTGCTTTTCTATCAATTCTGATCAATGCAGCGACGGCACTGATCGCTTCGGTTACAGGCCACCAGAACCGGTTCTCGTTTGAAACTTGTCCATCAAAGTCCAACGTATAAGCGATGCCTCCGCCGGGAAGCCAGGCATCACGCAGGGCCTGTTCAATCAACTGACGCGCAGAATGCGGTGCGCCGGTGTTCGGGCGACCCGACAGATCCCAATATTGCAGTTGCAACCGTCCCAATTCAAACGAATGTCCCGGAGTTGTACCGGCTGGCCTAAACATCGGATTGCCCGCATATGCGCGATCAATCTGCCAGTCGCTCGTGTAATGTTCTGGCAATCGCCAGTTTTCTTTGGGTGCGACTCTGCCGACAAAGAAATCCAGAATGCGGCCTGCACGGGATAAATACACCTTGTCCCCTGTTGTTTCAAAAGCGGTAAGCAGGGCTTCGACACCATGCATATTTGCATTCATCCCGCGATAGTCGGAGAACGGCGTCCAATCTCTGTTCCATTCGTCGCAAAACAGTCCCGCTTCTTCGTCCCAAAAATGTGTATCCAGAACCTTTCGAGCGTAAGTCATGAGCCTGTCCGCGCCCGGATGACCTGCCTGCTTTGCGCTCGCCGCCGCAAGAAGAACAAAGACGTGCCCGTAAGCCAGTTTGCGATCATCAACGACGCGGTCACCTTCCAGCGCCCAGAAAAATCCACCAAATTCCGCGTCTCGGTGATAGCGCTCAAGATATGCCATACCGTGGTCAACTATCTTTTCGGCACCCTTAAATCCGAAGAGATGACCCAAGGCATAAGAATGGATCATTCTGGTGGTCGTGTGCAGTTCCTGCACCTCGCCAGGCAGGGGGGTGCCGTCATGATCAAGCAGAAAGAAACCAGGCCCATTTCGGCAGCTTGCACTGAAAAATTCAAGCTGATGACGAGCCTGTTCCATCAACCAGTTCTGGTGCTCTGGCGTGTCCAGCCAAAAACCTGTTTCAGAATCCAGCCCGACCGGAAGTAGCTTATCAGTTGTCATTCTTATCGTCCCACCTGCGTTAAACGACGGTGCACGCCGCGTCTCACAATACCGCCATTGAGGTTTTCAATGCTGCAATCGCATCAATTCTTCCAGAATGGTAGATGCCTAATTTTGAGGAAACACTACCACCCCCGATTTGTTTGACCAGACCACAGGAGCTTAGGGCAATTTTTGTGTAGTGATTGGTGAAATTGGACCAATGAAGTTTCGCACGGGAAGGCAGTCTGCACCTGAGTAACGCTGGACATAGCCAGATAGCCTTGCATCATATAGGCTGTGTTCGCAGCTTACATGTCGCCAGACTGCGATGGCGAGTGCAGGTTTATATGAGGCTTTGCGAGGGGGGCATGTTCTCATTGTTCAGTGTTAGTTCAATTGTGAGCAAACAATCGCATAGTCATGCGATGTCTGAAAACGGTGTGAGCTGATGGTACTATACCCGGCTGGTCCTGATACTGATCTTGGCGCGATGGAGCATCGCCATCTCACAGTCATGATGGTGGATCTTGTCGGATCAACTGTTCTTGCCCAGACCCTTGATCCCGAGGATTTGCTATCGACCACGCTGCGCTATCAGAAATTGGTCGAACATGCCACCAATGCCTTTGGAGGCAGCGTGCTGCAGATCGTCGGTGACGGAGTTTTGGTGGTCTTTGGGTGGCCTTCTTCCTGTGAAAACAATGCCGAAAGGGCCATGCGCTCGGCTTTGCGCATACATTCTGATCTGGCCGAGTTGTCTGGCCCGACCGAATTGAAGTGCCGCATCGGAATCGCTTCTGGCGTCGTGCTGGTCGGGGATATTGCACTCGGGAGCAACATCCAGCCGGATGCGATCTTTGGATCTACGCTGAATCTTGCTGCGCGGTTACAGGCCCTTGCTGAACCCGGTGGGACGCTGATATCCGCTGCGACCCGCGCACTGGGGGGCGAGCAGCTTGAGTTCGATGGCCTGGGTGCAAAGAGCCTCGCAGGATTTGATCGGCCCGTTCCAGTGTATCGCTTGGCAGGTGAGACCCGAATTCAGGTATTGGATAAAGACCGGATACCTTTGATCGGGCGGGACGCTGAGAGAGCACAACTTCATGCGGCTTGGTCTGACGTGGAAACCGGCAAAGGAAGGGTAATTTATCTGCAAGGTGAAGCAGGAATTGGAAAATCCCACTTGATCCGGGACCTGCGTACGTCGGTGGGCCCCCAGACCTGGGTGACGTATCATTGCAGTCCTTTTCATGTGAGCTCACCCTTTTTTCCATTCATCTCACAAATTGAACGCTGGTGCGGAATTCTCGACAGCGACGACATCGCGATCCGACGAAACCGAATGACGGAACATCTGGGCTATATTCTGGATGACGGCCAGTTGGGCACCTTGTTTTTTGTTCTCGCGCCAGGACCCGGCGATCATGGACCCGCCAGCGAAGAGGCGCTGCGCGCCGAAATCGTTACGATATTCCGTCGTGTCTTTGAAGGGTTAAGCCGCGAAGGGCCGGTGCTTGTCGTGGTCGAGGATTTGCAATGGGCAGATCCGTCGACCCTTTCGGTTCTTCAAGCTGTGGCAGAGCATCTTAGCAAATTACCTGTTCTGCTATTGTTGGCCGGGCGAAATCCTGTCACGCGGGCTATGGAAGAAAGCATCCCTTCGCTGCAGATAACTGCACTATCACCGCTGGATGATGACACCGCTGCGGTTTTGGCCGGTGCCGCATCAAATGCGCAGCTTAGTGATGAAACCATGGCGCAGATCGTGACCCGTGGGAACGGCATTCCTCTTTTCATCAAAGAATGCGCGACTGCTATGGCAGCTTCACCCCAACGTGGGCTGGGGGTCATTCCCGCGACACTTCACGACCTATTGGCGCAGCAAATAGACGAAGTGGGTGAATTGCGCCGTACAGCTGTCGAGGCGGCAGTCATAGGTAGTACATTTGGCGTACCAATGATGGCGCATGTCAGCGGCATCTCAGAAGCTGAAGCTGATGAGGCAATACACCAGTTAGCCTCAACAGGTTTACTGCAACACCTTCCGGGTTCAGGGAAAAATGCGAGCGGGGCCTGGCGGTTTAGGCACGAACTTGTCCGCGAAGCAGCCTATCAAAGCCTCGTACGGGACCGGCGTGCGCATTTACATCGACGCGCAGCCGAAGCCCTGAATGAACAGCCGGAGGCGGCCCGCAAACCGGAACAGATTGCACGTCACTGGGAGTTGGCAGGTGCGCCCGACAAAGCCGTGGCTGCCTGGATCGAAGCCGCTCGCATAAACCTGCGTCGCCATGCCAATCAAGAAGGTGCGCAGCACGTTAGAAACGGACTGCGATTGCTGCAGAAACTGCCTGCCGAACATCGTGAAGAGGCGGAACTTTCCTTGCAGTTTCTGCTTGCAGCCGCCGAACGCGTCCGGATCGGATATGGCGCGGATTCTGCAATTTCAGCGTTCGACCGTAGCTTTGAGCTTTCCAAGAAACTCGGAGATCGCCGCACTTTGGTGCGCGCCGGCAGGGGTCTCTTTACCGCCGCGATGGTCAAAGGGGATTATCGCAAGGCCGAGCATTGGGGACAGGCGATGATCGATGCCCATGATGATCACCATACGTGCATGGTCGGCAATTACATACGTGGATCAGCGCTTGCACCGCGTGGACAGTTCATAGCTGCGGCGACTGCGCTGGAAAAAGCAGCTTTGCACGCCGAAGCACACGCTGCTGAGGCAGGAAACGATCCCGATGTCGCGGCGATGTTACAGATCGAGAGCATGGCTGCCTTGGTCGACAGTTTCCTGGGGAACACTGAACGTGCTTTGGCTCGCGCCAAAAGTGCGGTTGATGCTGCAGGGGCATTGGGGCAGTCGCTGACAGTGGCAAATGCGATGCATTGGCAGACCGAGATCTACATGCAGACCGATCATCCGGATTATCCGCATATGGCAAAGACTTTTGCAAAGATCGTGCGAGACAGTGTTGGCCCATATTACAACGCGGTTGCAACCGCGCATCTCGCGGGTGCGTCGATACGTTCGGGCGAACCAGCAAAGGGCGTCGCCTTGCTGCAATCGGCCTGGGAAAAAATGCATGCGACCGGAGCCAAGGCGGCAGGTGTTCTTGTCCATACTGAACTTGCGCGTGGCTTTCTCGCGCTTGGTCAAATCCTGCAAGGTCTGGAAGCAGTTGATGCTGGTTTAAGATTTGCGGATCAAACCGGAGAGCGGAATTACGAAGCCGAGCTAAACCGGATCAGAGCTGCGCTGCTGGCAAAGCAGGAAGACGCTTCTGATGAGGCCGAGGCCGCGTGCCGAACGGCGATACAAGTGGCCCGTGATCAGGGAGCTGCTCTGTATGAGAAACGAGCATTAGAAGATCTGGCCCGTCTGCGACCAGTTGACCCTGAGATTGCTGCACGTCTTGCCAAGCTGAATGATGCCGGGGTTTCGGCCTAGCGCCTTCGGCCCAATGCACAGTCATCCGGGGCAAGATTCAGACCAACAAATTCAGCGACCTGCGCAAATGAAGAGGTTTTTAGCAGCAGCCGATGACCCGTTTGCGAAAAGGTCTTGGCCGAGTACAGGTTCTTTGAGACCATTGGGTTGTTCATGAGTTGCGTGATCGCGTCATACCCCACCATTGACGTCATCAAGTCACCCATAATGACGGTCCCCTTGTGCTGCTCGGCGAACAAGCCCGGAAACAACTCGATCCGATCAACATTGCAATACATTCTGCTCAGGTCGGCGATTAGCTCGTCGGCGAAGGGCTGATCCCCCACAAGATCCGCGATGCTCGAGTGTACTCGACGTTTAAAATGATGACGATAGGCGTTCAGTGAGGGAAGTCGTGCTTTGCGTGTAAGGGCAATCGTTGCTTCGACCGGTGAGGGCACACCTTCTGCAGGCCTTTCGAACAGAAAATCAGGTGTATTGCGCAGCGATATCCTAGCTGCGGGTTGGCGCGAGAGAGAGCGGATCATTTCCTCAAGTCCCGTTTGTTCGACGAGTCGAGGGTTGAACCGGAATCCAGTCGGCTCGACCTGAGCGCCGTCGATGATGAAACGCTCGGGGATCATTGAATGCCAACGGTACAGCAAGTTAAATTCAATCGCGATTTGGTTTGAATGATGCCAACGCTGCCAGCGGTTGACGCCGACCGGCAGATGAAAAGGCATGTTTGCCACGTGGCTGATATAGTCCTCAATCACCAGCTTGATCAGCAGCGCGATCAGAGTGCACCGCGTGGTTTGGAACACGCGCTCTTTATCCCAACCGTCAGTGCCGCGTTTCTCGCGCCAGAGAAGATCGGCAAATGTATTGTGCGCGCGCATCATCAATGTGTTGATGGCAGTATAGCCGATCGTGCCGTTGCCGTTGTCCAGGCCGGTTGCGTGAAAATCAAGTAGCCTTTGATCGACCTGTTGACACGTCAGCTCGGGATGTGCGCGTTTCAAGGAGTTGCGCAGCTTGCACGGATCATGCAGGGGCCGCGCGGCATTATCACCCTCGGCGAGACTGCCATCAAATGGCGGGGCCAGCTTAACTCCACCGGATTGATCTTTTTTGAACAGCTTCGGCGGCCACATCTCGCCATTGTCGTCCATCCGAAACGCCAGTCGGTGGGTCATTTCGCCTGTTTCGGGGTCTCTTTCGCGCAGCATATCAGTTTGAAAATCGTTCAACCCGTAGATCTGGCATAAATCGACTTCGTGGTTTGAATCAGTCTGATCAAACGGTCCAGTTGGCCCGAAGGTCCGCAGAAAGCTGTCGGTGAACCATTGCGCGACCGAGATGAATAGAACGGTCGTGCCTTGCGGGCACAACAAGGTAAGCGGGCTGCCATCTATCTGTGTTCTGCGGCGAAATAAGTCGGCCACTTCGCTTTCCGATGGCAGGATCGGAGAAGGATCTTCGGGCGTTGTGTGACGACCAATCCAACGGTTGGAATAGACGCCTGGCCAGCTGGTATAGTCCGCACCCAATGTATAGGGCCGCGGCCGGTGCACCCGCGCTGCATTCGCAAGCCTCATGGCTGAGATATAGCTTGTCGTGCGTGGTGCGATCTTGAACCCAAGATTGATAAGATCATCAATATTCAGCATCTAAATGGCTCCAATTGATCATCGGTTTGGAAAACGGGCGCGGGCGAGGCTGAGGTAAGTCTTAAGCCGGATTGCGTTGATCGGGCCCAGAGGTTTGTGCTCGGCGGTCACACGCCATGGCGAAAATGACAGGGTATCACCATCGAGCGGATCGAATTCTGCATCTCTTTCGATGGTAATATCTGCGATGGGTGTAACCGTGCGATGAAACGGGTCAAGTGGTGCGTCCGGCTGTGGATCGCAGGCCCATCTGACGCGGTTATCGAGCGGATCGAAGTCGCCATCGCTGCGCGGTGGTTCGATTATACAGAACTCAAATCGATTGCCGTCACTGGCGACGTCCTGACGGAGTTTCAGGCTGATGCCGTCATGCTCGTCCACCGGTTTAGTTGCTACTTTATGGCGAACGCTGCGGGCGAGGTATCGTACTGTCAGTTCAGTCCCCAGACGATAGGGCGTCGTTGACCAGAAATGCGCCTCAAATGGCGACTGCATGTAGTTCGAGGCAAAATCGCTCGCAGTCTTAAGATGTCGCCTGCCTTTTTGTGTGGCAAATGCGCGAAACAGGGCCACCAACCCTCGAGCGATCAGCTTCAATGACCAGCTGCGACGCTTATTTGCCGCGTGCTGGAGGGCTTGCAGCGTGGCGATCAGGCTGCTTAGCCGTTCATAGTCGTCGGAAAGGTAGCTGGGGAAAGTGTCCTGATCGACAAGAACAAAGTCAAACTCATCGCTGATTTGCGAGATGTTGAGTTGTGAAAGTGCCTCGACGTCGATCAGTTTGGTGCCCGGCACATCAAATAGTTTGACCGCCATTCCATGGGCATCGGTTTTACGATCGTCCAGATGCGCACCGTTGGAAAAGCGAACTGCTGCAGAATAACTTGCTGCTTTTTCGAAAAGGCCATGGCGCAACCTTTCCGGCAGATCGTCCCGGATTGTGAAAGTGGCTTTGACACATCCATGGCTGCGCCCATGTTGCGCTCTTAACCTTCGACCTTTCCACTTCGCGATCACTTCAAAATTCTGATCGATGATATCGTCAACCACGTCTTCAGGTGAAGTGTTTGGCAAAGAATGTGTCAACGAACCCCCTTTTCCCGAGCAAGCCCAGGCAATAATTAACCTCTACAAATATATCCGACAGCCAGCCCCTTCTAAATGCCCGCAGATTAACCCTTTTTGGGTTTTCTTTCAAACGAAGTGACTTATGGCAGCCTTTTTGCCTCATTCCTTTTGATCTCAAACAGCCGTTTTCGCGTCAGAATGAAGTATACCGGTCAATAGTTGGTAGGGTGGGATCCATCGATTTACGACTTCAAAACGGACACGGTTGGCGCCGTATTCGCTGGCGTTGCGTTGGCTTACCTTCGAAGACTTAAGCTGACAGAAAGTTATTGACGCATTTCTTGATCTCGGGCACTCAGGCAGCAGATGGTTCCCAACGATACGTCAGAGGGATGAAAAGGGAATACGGTGAGGAATGCCAAGCGGCGCCAATTCCGTAACTGCCCCCGCAACTGTAAGCGGTGAGCTATGCCAAATAGCCACTGACCCCAAGGGTCGGGAAGGTTGGCCAAGCGCGGACCCGCAAGTCAGGAGACCTGCCATCAATTGTTCAACCAACCCGGGGCGGGGCGTCCTGGAAGGAGGTATTGATGGCACGTTTCACACGTGTGCACACGACTGGCAGCTTCCGTCTGCGCTTGGAAACAAGCGGAGTGAGAAATGCGAAAATCGCTGATCAATACATTGTCGACAACGTGAACCGCCGACGCGGGGTGCCCAAAGCGGTGTTCAGAATATTCAATGTGTTACGATATAACATTGCAAAAACCTTAATTGCGCAATAAACGGTGGCGAGATGACGAACAATGTTGATCATATCCTTCTTGTCTGCGCGAGCTGCAGAAGTGGCGAAAGTGCAAACAAAGTACCCCAGGCGTTGAAGCATAGATTGCCGAGGGAATTTGTGATCCGCTCTGTGAATTGTATGGCGGGTTGTGAAAGGCCAACCACCATCGGCTTTCAGTCCTTTGGCAAAGCACAATATCTATTTGGTGACATTTCTACAGATGAAGATTTGGACGCGATCGTTGAATTTGCCCATCAGTATCTGCGCAGTGGCGATGGTTGGACAAATGCCACTGATCGGCCACGGGCATTGTTCACAAAAACTCTCTCACGCCTGCCGCGTATTGAGCTTGAGGAAGCGCTATGACCAAGCAAAGCTTTCTGATTGCCGAAAATCTGGAATATTACGCGCTTAACGGAGATATCTTGTTGCAAGGCGTTTCGTTCGCCTTGGACGAAGGCGCTATTCTTGCAATCGCTGGTCCGAACGGGGCAGGTAAAACAACGCTTTTGAATCTACTCTGTGGTGCCGAGGCACTGGCATTGGGGGATGTGCGTATGAATGGACAAAGCCTCAAGCACCTATCCGCAAATGAACGCGCCCGCATGATAGCCGTTGTCAGCCAGCAGGAATTTCCTGACGGGCGTCTGTCACTGCGTGATTATGTGGCATTGGGTCAGATTCCCATTCGCGCAGATCGCTCGGCCGAAGATCATGCGTGCGAACTGAACCGGATACTTGACCTCACCGATCTGGCTCCATTGGCAGAAAAGCGGATGGCTCAGCTTTCTGGGGGCGAGCGTCAGCGTGCGCATATTGCGCGCGCCTTGGCACAAAACCCCTCATTGCTGTTTCTCGATGAACCCACAAATCATCTGGACCCTGACGCAAAGGGGCGGATGCTATCGCTGGTCGCTGATCTTGGGGTCACAGTGGTAATGATCGTGCACGATCTGGTCATGATCCCTGAATTCGCTACACATGTTGCTTTGATGAAATCCACGCGCCTGACCGGATTTGGCACGGTCGCCGAAGTTCTGACGCCCGAACGGGTCCGTGAAACCTTTGGCGTGGATTATCTGTGCTTTCACCATGAGGGTCGCGTGATACCGGCTCTTGATATCCGAAGAACCACTGTTTCTACATAAACTCAGGAGAATATTGATGAAACACATCTGGTCCGTGGCTTTGGTCACTGCCATTGCAAGCAGCGCTGCAGCGCAGGAAGTCACCGTGGACAATTGCGGCGAACCCCTTGTGTTTGAGACGTTGCCGGAACGGTTGGTCGTGCATGACATGAACATGACGGATATGGCTTTTGCTTTGGGGCTACAGGACAAGATCGTCGGCCTCACCGGGATCACCGGCTGGTACAAGACCAGCCCGGAATTCGATACCTTGCGGGGTGACATTCCGGAGCTCGCGCCGAAATACCCCACTGTTGAGAATCTCGTCGCAGCGGACCCAGATTTGTTTTTCGCGGGCTGGTATTATGGAATGAAACCGGGTGGGGATGTGACACCAGACACATTGGAACCCTTCGGGATCAAAACCATGATCCTGACCGAAAGCTGTGTGCATTTGGACAAGGATCGCCCCGAGTCCAGCATGGACCTGCTGTTTGACGATGTTCTGCGTCTTGGCAAGGTTATGCAGGTCGAGGACAAGGCCGAGGCGCTAGTGAGCGAATGGAAAGACGAATTGGCCGCGATCGAGGCGCAAACGACCGAGTTGCCGAAACCTCGAGTTTTCTTGTTGGATGGTCCGGCGGATGCACCGTTCACTGCTGGGAAGTTTGCCATTCCCGATGCTATGATCGCTGCGGCGGGTGGTGAGAATGTCACCCATGACATGGATACAAGCTGGGGGCGTAGTTCCTGGGAAGCCGTGGCCGCATCTAACCCCGAATTCCTGGTGCTGCTGGATTATCAGACCGGCAACGGCGCGGCAGATACCTTCAAATTCCTGCAAGAGCATCCGGTGATGTCGCAGACAGATGCCGTCAAGAATGAGCGTTGGATCGGCTTGCGGTACGAAGAATTGACACCTGGCCCCGCAAATATTGAGGCGATCTCGAAAATGGCTCAAGCGATGCATCCGGGCCTCAATTGATATGGGCCGATTTGGCCTAACAATTCTGCTGGGGGCGGCTATTTTGGCCGCCCTTGTGCTGGTTTCCACGATTTACGGAACCACCTCGATCCCGGTGTCTGAGACATTTATTGCTATTATGCGTGGCTCGGGTATCGACGACGGCGAGATGTCGCCGATGCACCGGATCGTGTTTGATCTCAGGTTGCCCCGTGCATTGTTCGCCGCTGTGATAGGCGCCGGACTTGGTATCGTTGGCGTCGTCCTACAAACCACGACTCGCAACGATCTTGCCGACCCTTTTCTCTTTGGCTTGTCTTCGGGGGCCGCCGCAGGTGCGGTGTTTGTCATCACCGTAACCGGAGATGTGCTGGGTTTCTGGACACTGCCACTCGCCGCCTTCTGCGGAGGGCTCGTCGCGTCGGGCGTTGTATTGGCGCTGGTTCACGGTTTGCGCACAAGTGCGCCTGAGAAACTAATCCTGGCGGGATTGGCGGTTTCATTCCTGTTTTCAGCCATCACCAATTACTTGATATTTGCGGGTGACAACCGCGCTGCCCACTCGGTGATCTTCTGGATGTTAGGTGGATTGGGCTTGGCCCGCTGGGAGACGTTTCCCCTTGTTTGTGTTGGGCTGATCCTGATCCTAACGTATTCGCTGTATCGCAGTCGTTGGTTGGACGCGCTGCTTACGGGGGATTTAACCGCAGCAACTCTTGGGGTCCCTGTTCAGGGATTGAGATTCAGCATGTTTTTCACGGCAGCTTTGGCAACTGCAGTTTTTGTCTCAGTGGCGGGTGTGATCGGATTTGTTGGCCTAATGGTGCCACACATAGCCCGCGGAATTGCGGGACCTTTGCACAGCCACCTTGTACCGACTGCCGCGATTGTTGGCGCTGCGTTATTGACCGGTTCGGATATTCTCAGCAGGCTTTTGCTGGCGCCACAGGAGTTGCCAGTAGGGATTGTCACGACTTCCATAGGTTCGGTTTTTGTATTTTTACTTTTGTTCAGAACAGCAAGAAACCAGCGGTGAATTTAAGTGACTAACAGCCGCAGCTATCGCTTTCCAGATTTAATAGCACATCCGCTTTTTGATGGTTGCATTAAGGCTAAAATTGCCTACTTCTCAATAGTTTAATCTATCTAAAAGGTGTAGTCGGGTTACAAGTTTGGCAATCAAATGATCATTCTACTGTTGGCGAGATACGCCACAGAAAAGCGCCGCCGATAAAGAATACCAGATCACCTAGTGATGTGACCACGCGGAACAACCCGATTGCAATCAGCGCTTCTGCCTCAGGTATGTAGGCCTGTAAGAAGATGAGCAGAACAAACTCACGTATTCCGATCCCTCCAGGCGCGCCAGGAGTGACATAGCCTAACAGCCAAGACGTCACGGCAATGACTATGATGGCAGGGTCATAGTCACCGGAAACCAATCCAACCAATACCAACAAAGTAAAGCCCATGGCTAAGAAGAAGATGGAAGCAAGCAACGATCCGTAGATAAGCCTTTGTCGCGACGGCGTGTTGGGGTGCGCACCAAGCATTCTTGTAATCAGTATGATCAGGAAAATGGCAATAACCATCGCTGTTGGTACAAGCCAATGAATAGGAATGACCTCAGATAATTCTAGTGCGTGGGGAGCTGCACCAAATGTAAATCCGATTAGAGCGAAAAGCCCCGCGACCAGAATAAGAGTGCAAATTTCAAGAATATTTGCGAGCGCCAACCCACCCTGACTTGCTCCATGGTCAGCCATAACGACATGTCGGCCCAAATATTGAAACACGTTTCCCGGTAGATATTTCGCGATCTGCGTTTTGGAGTAGGTTGAAAACGTCAGTGCACGTGAAAATGTTTGGTCTTGCGTTCCCTGGACCAGTCCATGCCAAAGCTCGGCCAATAGCAGCAAAGCGGTTGCATAAAAAAATATTGCCGCAAATACGATTGCCCACGCCTGCCAGCCAGGAGACCATGCCGCAATTTGGGACCAGTGCTGTGCAACCGCGACGGTAAAATAGTACAAAGTCACGGCAACAATGGCCCAGCCTATCACGCGTAGCGCGCGGCGCTGTCCACGCCCTAACTTGATTGGTAGTGTCATTTCTCTGCTACAGGGGTGGGTTGGATCAGCGTCGTTTGATCGGGATAGGGCAGTGAGGGAACGCGCCCCCGGTAGGTCTTGACCTGTGCCTCCACCGCTTCAATCGGGCGACGATATTCCCGTCTGCCGGAGTTATCAAATACGATCATGCCACCAGGTGCAACGTGTGCTATCGCGTGCCTCAAACGAGCCACCCGAGCGCGTCCGTCTATGATGATGACGTCGAATGGACCTTCTGCGCCTTCGATTGCAGTGACATAATTTTCGAAGCTGCGCGAAGTATTGCCAGGTTTTTTTGATCCGTATTCTGGATTGTAGTTGGCATCGGGCTCAATCAGCCTCAATTCAATGTTGGAAAACGCGCTCAGCCGGTTGGAAATTACAGGATGCCAATCGACATCATGTTCGACACTGGTGACATGATGAGCGCGCCGCGCGGCCCAGATTGTGCTTGCACCGCTGCCGTATTCAAAAACGCGTGGGGTGTCTCGCTCGGCAAGAAAAGCGTCGACCTTGTTGATGGACGAGTCTGGCGGTTGATAGGGCTCGATTCATTTCGTGGGGTCAGAGAAATCGTGGCAGACCCAATACTATTGTGTTGTGTGTAAGAGATTCCTGTGTTTTTTGTTGTTTTGTGGGTCAATTGAATGAATTGCGTGCATAAATGGATGACAAAGACTTAAAAATCATTGAGGCATTGCAAAAGAACAGTTCTCTTTCCCAGCGAGAGCTTGCCGAAAAGGTCAACTTGTCTCAGAACGCCTGTTGGCGACGCTTGCAGCGGTTGAACGAAACCGGAGTAATCGTTGGTTCGACGGTGCGCGTTAACCGCGAGAAACTTGGCCTCGGCTTGGTGGTCTTCATGATGGTGAAAACGCGCCATCATTCGACGGAATGGCTTGATGCATTCCGCCGCGCCGTATTGAAAATTCCGGATGTCGTAGATTTTTTCCGGATCGGGGGCGATTACGACTACATGATAAAGGTCATCACTGAGGATATGAACTCGTATGATATGGTATATCAGCGCTTGATTTCAGAAGTAGAGCTTGACTCGGTTACCTCCTATTTCTCGATGGAAGCGATCGCTGAACAGCGGCCATTAAAAATCTCTTGAACCTTGATCTTCTCGTGAACAGCCCGATTTGGTTGGTCCAAACTAATTGTAAGTGCATGATTGGATAGTTTTCGATTGGGAAGAATCGCACTAGGGGCGATCGTAAGCTTTAGGCGAAGTTTTCCCCATTCTTGTGGCCACATACACAGGATAATCTGAAATCAGTTGATATTTTGGTGATAATATTCACCAGGTCGCAGATAGCATTTCCATCAGGAGGACACGATATGAATAGACTTATCCAAGCTGCCGCATTCAGTATTTCGGGTATAGGAACAGCCATTTCGCCAGCGATGGCCGATGAGTGGCGCTTTAACAACTTTCTTCCGGAAACGCGCCCGGAAACGGCTGAGCTGGAGCAATTCGTTGAAGATGTGAACGGCGCACTCGCAGAAGGCACTGAGATTACTCTCTACAGCGGCGGTTCGCTGGGTTTGCCAAACACGGATACCTTGCGTTTTTTGCCCAAAGGCGCAGTGGAAATGAGCCTGATGTGGGCCAACTATTTAGGGCGTGACGCTCCTGCGCTAAGCTCCGTAGTTGTTCAGGGCACCATCGGCTCGATCGAGGAGTTCGAAAAAGCAATCCCGACAGTCCGCGATATCTATGAAGAAGAGTTTGCTGACTGGGGTGTGTCCTCAGTGGGTTATGTCGCAATCCCGATGCTGTCGGTTTCAGTTTTCTGCCGGGATGAGCCCGTGCGCACCCTTGAGGATCTGAAATCAAAGAAGCTGCGTGTCTGGGCGCGTGATCAGGTCGAAACCTTCACCCGTCTGGGTGTTGCCGCGCAGATCATCCCACAAGAAGAAATGTATGTGGCGCTCAAGACCGGGGTCGTTGACTGTGCCCTTTACCCGGCGCTCTATGCGCATACGGTCTCGTTGCAGGAAGTGGCTAAGTATGCGTCATTCCTTTATCCGATGGCATCCGGTCCATACGTAATCGGTGTGGCCACCGACAAGTGGGACGCGACGGATGAGGCGACCAAAGCGGCGATCACTGCAGCGGCAGATGATTTGTGGGACCGTACCAACCAGTATGAAGATGACTTCGAGCGTGAGCTTGCTGCCCGCGAAAAACTTGGTGAAGAGGGTGTGACCTGGGGTGAAGACTTCTCTGACGAAGACCGGGCCCTCTTTGTGTCCTCGGTAACCGAAACATGGAAAATGCTGGCGGAAGAAGCTGGTGGAAACGCACCGGCCTACCGCGAACGTGTTCTGACCGCTTTGGGCCGCTAATTCAAAGATGGCAACAAGTTTAAAACACTTTATCGCGCGGGGGCTGGATCGTCTGGCCCTTGCGTGTGCGGCGGCATCAGCACTGGGAATGATAGCCATTGTTGGCATTATCGTAACCAGTGTCCTGATGCGTAAGTTTGCCAACTCGCCTCTTCACATCACCGAGGAAGTGGTTGGACTGTTATTGAGTGTCTCGTTATTTTTGGGTTTGCCGATGGTCACCTTGCGGGCCAAACATGTGCGCGTTTCGCTGTTGGCCGACAGGCTAAAAGGCAAGATGCATGTCGTTGTGCAGATAGCCGCGCTGCTGGTTGGTATAGTCTTCTTTCTCTGGTTGATCGTCGAGACGATTCCTTGGTTCGAGTTTGCTTTCAAGCGCAATCTCAAGACGGAAACCACCCGGATTCTGCTCTATCCCTGGATGGCGTTAATGCCGATCTCTCTGACGCTAACCATATCCATTTTTGTGGCCCGTCTGGTCGGTGTTCTAGACCGAGTGGATGACTCAGAAGCAGATATGGAACAAAGCTTTACCGACGAGGCCCGCTAATGTCATTTTGGTTTACTCTGATTGGGGTGCTGGTCGCCACCGCCGGTACTGGCGTCGCTTTGGGTGCCGCATTGGGCCTGACTGGGCTTATTATCCTTTACTTTTTCTCAAACGGCGCGACCTCGCTTGCAATCGACGCAATCTGGAGCGTTTTCAACTCGTTCACACTCAGCGCGGTGCCAATGTTCATCTTGCTTGGTGAGGTGTTGCTGCGGAGCGGAATCAGCGAGAAAGCCTATTCCGCATTCTCGCCTCTATTTCGGCGAATTCCAGGTGGGTTGCTGCACACTAACATTGCGGTTTGCACATTGTTTGGAGCTGTCAGCGGCTCGAGTCTTTCGACAGCAGCCGCGGTCGGATCGGTTGCTTATCCCGAAATGTCCAAGCGCGGCTATGACAAAGACACCGTGGTTGGAAGTCTGGCCGGCGGAGGCACATTGGGGTTACTAATACCGCCGAGCCTATCTTTCTTGATTTACGGCGCATTGACGGAAACCTCGATCGGCCGCCTGTTTGCCGCAGGCATTATTCCGGGTTTCCTAGTGGGTCTGATGTTCATGGCCTATCTCTTCGTCAAATGCTCTCGCAACCCGTCGATCGCTCCGCGTGACCAGGAGCCGGTATCGTTGTGGCAAGCCTTAGCAGGCTTCAAACAGATTTGGCCACTTCTGGCCCTGATTTTCGCGGTGATCGGCAGCATTGTGGGTGGTTTGGCAACGCCAACCGAAGCAGCAGGTGTGGGCGTTGTACTGGCAGTCATTATCTCTTCGATTTGGGGGGATTTGACCTGGAAGAAATTGGTTGAGGCGGTGTATCAGTCCGTTCTGTTGTTCGCTGCAGTTGGTTTTCTGGTGCTGGGCGCAACCATTTTGGCAAAATCCACAAGTATCCTGGGTGTCCCTCAGCAAATTCTCGAGGTGGTCGCAGAAAGCGGCATGGGAACCTACAGTGTGCTGTTAATCGTCGTTCTGATTTATCTGATTCTAGGATGTTTCTTCGACGGATTGTCCCTGATGATCATGACGTTGCCGGTCGTATTTCCGCTTTTGACGGGCTTGGGATTTGATCCGATCTGGATCGGAGTAATCATCACCATCGTGATCGAGATTGGACAGGTCACACCCCCGGTGGGACTTAATCTTTCTGTCCTGACGGCTCTGACTAGTAATGAAGTCAGCTTGGGACGCGTTGCGGCAGCAACAGTGCCTTATTGGTTGATCCATCTGTTCGCCATTCTGGTGCTGACGATGTTCCCTGCATTGGCGCTTTTCCTGCCAAATCTGCTATTCTGATAAAGGAGCTCAGCCCTATGGTTCTGAAAGTGAGGCCCAAGAGTTTCGGACCGGTCTTTGTGTTCTTCGATGGAGGTGCACAACTCAGCTATGCCTATGGGGATACTGACGACATTACTCCTCATCCGCCGCATGAAACCCCGGTGGACACGATGATTGCTTCGCTTGGTTCTTGTATCATACGTTCAGTCGAGTGGGCGGCTGCGCAACGTAAATCGCAGTTGAATCCTTTCACAGTCAAAATTGTAGGCACCAAGTCTCCTGAATTGCCCGGTCGGTTGGAGAAGGCCGAGATCACGATCATCGGCGATGTGGTGGATGATGAGGTGATGGCCACCCGCATCTTGAAGCAGGCCAAAGCTATTTGCACTGTCAGCAACTCATTGAATACCGAAGTCGAGATCAACATTCAGGCGGCCTGATCGCCTGAATGCCGCTGCCAGCCAATTTCTGGGTACAAGGAGCAGAGCCATGACCGAACCCTCTGCTGCGAGGCACGAAGTTCCCGTAGATTCCGACACGACCCTTGAAATGCTCGACAGAGATCCAGCCTCTGTCTATCGGCGTTTGCGGCGCGAAACGCCTGTGGTCCGGATAGAGGCGATCGGCCGGAGGTTTTGACTAAGGCAGACGACACCTATCTGGCCAAAACGGATACACAACATTTTCATTCTTCCGATTCCAGGACGGCAATGGAACGAGCGTTTGGTGGCGACACGTTGATGCGTAAAGATCGTCCGGCGCATCTGGACGAGCGAAATGCAATGGTGGAAACCTTTCATGCTCGCCACATTTGCGATACCTGGAGGGCTAGGTTCCAAGCAGTCACTGAATTGGCTGTATCCGCTTTGCGCGATCAGACCAGAACGGACCTTCGCCAGACCTTGGCAGCTCCGCTATCGGCGCTCTACCTGCAACACGTTTTAGGCATCCAGCCTGACGATCAGGATCAACTTTTCAGTTGGGCGAATGCCTTGATCACGGGGGCCATGAACTCGGGTTTTGACCCGGCCGTATTTGCGCTCAGCGATCGTGCCAACGATGAAATGAACCGGTGTTTTGACAGGATGGTCGATTTTCATCGCGAAAACCCCAATCCTTCCGTTTTGTCAGTGATGGTCAATGCGCCTAATCCAATTTCACTGAGTCAGATACGCACAAATCTAAAAATCTGTATCGGGGGCGCGGTGGTCGAAAGCCGTGATGCGATTTCAACCACGATCCACGGGCTTCTACGCAATCCGGATCAGCTAAATCACTGCATAGAATCCGATCGTTGGGACTTGGCATGTGAGGAAGGGCTGCGCTGGGTTGCCCCTATTCAGGCCAGCCCACGTATAGTTGCCAGTGAAATTGCCCTACGCGGAGTAACGTTGCCCAAAGGTGAAACAATCATGGTTGTGCAGGGCTCGGCCAATCATGATGAAGACTACTGGCAGGACCCTCATCTGTTCAATATTCATCGCCCGCTTAGTGCAAACCAGACCTTTGGGTTGGGTCCGCATCGGTGTTTGGGGGGCGATCTGTATCGTCGTCTGGTAAGCGATGCGCTGCTGCCGTATTTGTTCCGGTGTTTTCCGAATATGCAGGCCGATCCCTCGCGGGAAGTAGAGTTCAGGGGTTTTGCTTTTCGTGGCCCGACTTCACTGCCGGTTTTTCTCCGTTGAGTTTGACAAATGCGGAGGTGGCGCTACTCGAGCGCCTCGATAACGGTGTGGCAGAAAATTAGGGTTGGCAAATTAACCCAATAACGACCCTATTATTCGTTCATAATTATCGATTAATATGCCAATGGTGATAACTTTGGGTCATATTTTTCTATCTTTGCATATAAAATACTCATCAAAGGAGTATTCACATGTCGCTTGCAGATTTTCGTAGTTCTCTAAAATCCGATAACCTTGTTCGCAACTTGCGCGAAGGCGTAATTGGTGACGGGGCAAGCATCCCGGGCCTGTTTGGCGATGTATCACTCGTTTACGCAGATTATGTTGCCTCCGGACGGGCTCTTGCTCAGGTTGAGGACTATATCCGAGATTCCGTGCTGCCCTATTATGCCAACAGCCATACCGAAGCATCGTTCTGCGGTTCCTTTATGACCCGTCTGCGCGCCGAAGCCCGGGCAGAAATCTCGCGTCTTACCAATGCTGCAGGGTGCAGCACGATATTTACCGGTTCTGGTGCTACTGCAGGCCTTAACCGGCTTGTCGCGCTGTTTGGTATCAACGACGCTGCCAAGGCTGTTGTTTTTATTGGTCCTTACGAGCACCATTCCAATCTGCTGCCATGGCGTGAATCAAAAGCTGAAGTAGTGGAAATCCCCGAAGCCGCAGAAGGTGGCCCTGATCTGGCGCTGCTTGAAGCAGCATTGAAGGATCATGCTGACGCTGACGTCAAAATCGGCAGTTTTTCGGCAGCGTCCAATGTCACGGGTATTGTCACTCCGACCGATGAGGTCACGCGCTTGCTCAAGTCCCATGGTGCATTGTCGGTCTGGGACTACGCAGGAGCTGGTCCCTATCTGCCGATTGATATGAACCCCGCCGATGATTGCCAAAAAGACGCAGTCGTTGTTTCACCACACAAGTTTCCGGGGGGGCCTGGCGGCAGCGGGGTATTGATAGTGCGCGATGATACTGTTTGTCTGGATATCCCATCGTGGCCAGGAGGAGGGACTGTAACCTTCGTGTCTCCGTGGGATCATCGGTACTCGTCCGATATCGCAGCCCGCGAAGAGGCAGGCACCCCCAATGTTATTGGTGATATTCGCGCCGCGCTGGCCTTTATCGTCAAAGACGAAATTGGTCAGGCCTTCATCTCTGCACGCGAAGCAGAGATGAACGAAATGGCATTGAAGGCGTGGTCAAAAAACCCGCAACTGACCCTGTTGGGCGTTGATCATCCGCATCGATTGCCAATCTTTTCATTTCGGGTGAGCCGTGCTGATGGATCGCGTTTCCACCACCAGCTTTTTACCCGAATGCTAAGCGACGTTTATGGTATTCAGGTACGAGGTGGATGTGCCTGCGCAGGTCCGTATGCGCATCGGCTTCTGGAAATAGGACAACCTGAATCCGAACAGCTATTCAGCGATCTGCGGGATGGAAAAGAGTTGCTTAAACCGGGTTGGGTACGTCTGAATTTCAGTTACCTGATGGATGACGCGAAAGTTCAGTACATCATCGATTGTGTGAACGAATTGACCGGTCGTCTCGACGAGTTGGAAGTGCGTTACATGTCCGATCCAGCAACCGCTCGTTTCGCTATCAATTCCGACGCGCTTGAAGTGGCGTAGTAGGCGATATCGAGAACTTACGGCGGTCGGACCTCCCTCCGTGGGTCTGGCCAATTTTCTTACTGTCTGATTGTGACAACAGCCGGGAACGGGTCGTTTTGCAACGATTGAAATATCGAAGTTCAGTTTCTATCACACACGGGGGCTTGAACATTGAACCTGGGATTAGTGCGACTGATTTTCATTTGTACCGTGACTGGGTAGAAGTCGTTGGCCCTTCGAATTCTAAGGCGCGGGTTCGTTCAATGTGAATTGATTACGCTGCTACCAGTTTGTGTGCGATCATTCACCGAGAAAGAGGCCATTTGGCACGGCGCGTCAAATGGTCAGGCTATTTAGTGGTCAATCTGGGTAGATTGGCCATGTCGGGCCGGGGCATGAGGAATCATATGGTTGAACCGCGCACTGAAATTGCAATTTCCCGACGATGTATCGTGTTGGAGCAGACATGCGCATCAGTGTAGGGATCGCGGTGACTCTGCTGGTTGCGTTGTCGATTGGCGTGTCAACTTTTCTGGTGCATTCGCTTTGGTGGACGACTGCACGCGAGAACAGCCGAATGCTGGCGGCTGAGATCAATAGTCAGATCGCAAATACTGTTCGGATCGAAGTTGGCCTGACGCTAAGATCTGCCGAGGCAGCCTGGGCAGCCGTGCGAACCATTTTTGTTCAGGATGTCATCGCCACGCGACAGGCCGACAAACGCGAGTTTGTCTTTCTGTCGCAACTGCAGGCGCAACCAAACATTTCGTGGATCATGTTTGGTTGGCCAGACGGGAATTACTTTGCCGCTCATCGCTTGGGGGATGGTGGGCTTGAGATGATCGAGATCGACAGCGAAATCCGAGATGGAATGCTGCGGACCGACCGATACATTTTTATTCCGGGTGATATTCAGTTCGAAGAACGGGCTTTCTCGGCGACAACCTTTGATCCGCGTGATCACGCTTGGTATCGGAATTTCATAGGCCGGGGCACTGCCGACTGGATCGAAGCCCGCGATCTGCCCGGTGGTCATAAGACGGTTTATGCGTTTGCAGGCCCCGTCGACGTAAATCGCAAGCGTCAGGGTGTTCTGGCTGTTGTCATCGAAACTGACAGGCTGTCGCGTTTTCTGGGCACACTGCGACCTGGTGAATTTGGCGCTGCATTTATTCTTGATGCTGACGGGAAAGTGATCGCAGTTCCTGATCCCGAGGCGGATGAGATCACACCTGCCCGGATGGGTGAAGGTCAGCTTTACGAAGTTGCCAAGAAGTCCGGGCAGCAACTGCTGGGGAATTCGATTTCGCGCGCGTCCATGAACTCTACAACTAGGATTGTGAACGATGGTGTGCCCTATGCAGTGGCTCTGACACCGTTGGGGTTTTATGGGTGGCGCGTGGCGACGGTTATTCCCGAGTCTGCTTTCTTGTCCGGAATCAATCAGACACTGGTGAACTTGCTCTATATTCTGGTCGGAGTTGTCGTCGTTGCAACGGCGCTGGCAATTTGGCTTGTCCGAACGGTTGTCGCAAATCCTTTGGCACGCATCGTCGAAGACCTGAGCCGCGTTGAAAGATTTGATACTGAAAAGATCACCCGCAGACCCTCAAAGCTTCGCGAACTTTCGAATCTTTCAGCGGCAACCGCGAATATGGCGGCAGGCCTATCGGCCTTTCGCAAATATGTACCAACTGATCTTGTTCGGATGTTGGTTGCAGAGGGGATCAAAACGCAGCCGGGCGGAGACCTAAAGCGAATTTCAGTTCTGTTTTGTGATGTGGCTGGTTTTACAGGGCTTTCGGAAAAGCTGGGCCCCGAAATTGTTCAGTTAATGGCGCCGTTCTTCAGCGCTGCATCTTCCGCTATCGCCCGACATGATGGGACGATTGATAAGTTCATGGGTGATGCTGTCATGGCCTTTTGGGGTGCTCCGCGTGCCGACGCCGATCACGCCGAACATGCCTGCAGGGCGGCTTTGGATCTTGTCGAATCCGTTGCCGCAACAGGTATCAAAGATGATGAGGGGCGCCCTCTGAGCATACGTGTGGGTTTAAATACAGGCGATGCGCTGGTCGGGAATATCGGTTCAGAAGAGCGATTGAATTATACAGCGATAGGCGACGCTGTTAATATTGCCAGCCGCCTGGAAGGTGCCAACAAGATTTATAGAACTTCGATTTTGATCGGCCCGGAAACGCGCCGTGCTGCAGGCGATTCAATTGTAGTACGCGAGCTCGACACATTGGCAGTTTATGGTCGAACAGGTGGTCTGGTGATTTATGAGTTAATCGAAATGGCCGACAGTTCTGCGGGATCGCATTCATGGATAAAAGCTTACGAAGAAGGGCTTGAGCACTACCGAAACCTCCGTTTCGAAGCGGCGATCCGGGCTTTCGAAGCTGCAGAACGAGGCCGGGGCGGTGATCAGGCTTCAGCTATTATGATAGAGCGCTCAAACACCTATCTGGTGTCGCCACCACCGGCAGACTGGAACGGGGTTGCTATAGCGGACTCCAAATGAATTGACCGGCTCGGGCGATCATCAAGAAATCGTGCTTACACCGCAGTTTCCAGCGCCGCCGAACTATACACCACGGTGCTGACACCAAGGTTTCGGATTTATCAGATTTCCAGCGTGCAAAATGCGACACGAAGGAGATCGTCTCCCGATGTTTCATTTTCAGGTAGGTGAGGGAGAGACGCATTGGCGGAGACCATTCAGACAGGTCCTTCAAGTGTCTTGAATGGGTCGCTAGCCTGTCAAAACTGAAGGCCAGGTGCCTGATTTTAGGATTCAAGCGCCTGAAGGATGGTCACAGCGATAATCTGTGTCACATCCTCTGCACTACAGCCCCGCGAGAGGTCGTTGGCTGGTTTGGCTAGGCCCTGAAGAACCGGTCCAATTGCCAGATAACCGCCTAACCGCTGGGTCATCTTATAGCCAATATTCCCGGCATCCAGATTTGGGAAAATCTTGATGTTCGCCTGTCCGGCAACTGTCGATCCGGGTGATTTGCGTTCGCCGATCGATGGAACAAATGCGGCGTCAAATTGCAGTTCTCCATCAACGTTCAATTCCGGGTGTTTCGCGCGGAGTATTTCTGTTGCGTTGACTACCTTGTCGACCGATGGGTGGCGTGCGCTGCCCTTGGTTGAAAAGCTCAGCATCGCGATTTTTGGTTCTTCCCGCAGCAAGGCGCGCGCGGAAACCGCCGATGCAGCAGCAATACTCGCCAATTCTTCCGAATTCGGGTCTATTACTAATCCGCAGTCAGAATACAGCATCGCACGTGCACCGGGTTGTGCGTTTTCGGGCGGGTACATCAGAAAAAAGGATGACACCATTCCAGCGCCAGGTTTCATGCCAATGACCTGAATTGCAGTTCTGACAACATCGCCAGTTGTATGTACCGCTCCTCCCACTGTGCCTGATGCGTGTCCGAGTCTCACCAGCATCGCCGCATAGACCAATGGCGTTTCCGCCGCCTGCCGCGCTTTGGCTTCGTCAACACCCTTGTGTTTTCGCAGGTTATAATACTCGGCTGCAAAAGCCTCAGTCAGGGAAGATTGGGCCGGGTCGTGGATCGAGATACCGTCGCCTGCTGATGCGCCCTCGGCGTGCAATGCGGCTTCAACCTCTGTTTTTGGTCCGACCAGAATGATATCGGCGACACCCGCACTATGTGCCGCCAGCGCCCCTGCTACTATCCGCGGGTCTGCTCCTTCGCTCAGCGCCACAACAGGGCGGGTTGTCGGCGCATTCGCCTTCAGCAGCTCGATTGGCGTCAAGGTCATCGGTACCCGTCCTTCTCCACTAGAATTGGCAGCAACGCTCGGTTGAGGACATTGGAGTACACCAATTGGCTTGCCCGTAGTTGCACTGCGCCGGTTCGTCTCACAAACAATGGTTTTGTTCAATGCGTCAAACGGCGCGACGCTGCCAGTAAGCGACCAGAAGTGGGCCAGTTGTTGACTCGTCGCTGTCAAATCTGCGTGAACGGATCAGGAAGAACTCTGATCCCAGATCGGCGTGCAGTCTTCGCGGAAGGCGAAGCGTAAGAGGTGTTGTTCAATAATCTGTTTCCAATGCTCCAGATCACCGCGCGCGCCCGTTGTAGCGACAATCGACAGATAGTCTTGGGTCGCCGACATCTCGACAGATTTGCCATCCGAAAAGTTGATCCGGCCGTGCGTCTCGCTGAATTCAACCTCGGCCTTGTGCGACCAGTGCTTGCAGAGTTGTTGCAGATATTTGCTGCTGTTGGCCGAGGTCATCCGCCCGGATGCTGTCTGGTCAGGAAGCAGGCTCAACGCTTGTTGCGCGCTCGTGCGAATAGCACTAGCAAACCGGGTTACATCAATGTCGGTGGCTACAAAGGTTGCACCCAGATCAAGACATTGGCGTTGCATCTCGGGGTCCGTGGTCAGAATACCTGCCGCCTTGCCAGCGGCCACTGTGCGTTTTATGGCATCAAGCACGGCGGCCTTGACCTCTGGGTGTCCTGCCTGGCCGATATGGCCCATATCAGCAGCCAGATCTGCTGGTCCAATAAAGACCCCGTCAACCTCGGTCTCCAGTATTCCGTCAAGTGCCGCCATGCCGGCACGGTTTTCAACCTGAACGATCAGACATATCTGGTCATCTGCAGTGGTGAGATAGTCGTCGATTGCGGCGAACATCGACGCCCTAGCTAAAGACGAACCGACACCGCGTGACCCAATAGGCGGATACCGAACCGCCCGAACCAGTTCTTCTGCCTGATCCTTAGTTTCAACCATTGGTACAAGGAGACTTTGAATACCCGCATCCAGATATTGCTTGATCAACCATGTTTCGCCGATCGGCAAGCGGGCGAGTGGTATGCTGTCGGAGGCTTCAATCACGCGCACCTGTTCCAGTATCGAGCGCAGATCATTCGGGGCATGTTCGCCATCTACTAGCAGCCAATCAAATCCGGCGGTTGCCGAGATTTCGGCGGCGTATGGACTTGCCAAGCCAATCCAGCAGCCCATTTGGGGGCGTTTTTCTTTTAGCGCGATCTTAAAGCGGTTTGTTGGGGCAGGCATGGCGAACTCTCTTTTAAGCGAAGCGAATGTCAACGGACCCAAACGCGCCGAAATCAGCATGGATTTCGGTCCCGGAAGGGCATTCGACCGGTCGGATAAAACTACCGGACAGGATAATCTGGCCGGGCTCAATGCTTTGGCCATATGTGGCCATGCGGCGCGCCAGCCAAACAACGCTTTCGATTGGGTCGTTCAGCACACCCGCTCCCAGTCCGGTTTCTTCGATTTCACCGTTGCGGAATGTCAGAGCTCCGACCCATCGCAGATCGGCAGCATCGATCTGATGACGCACGGCACCCAACACAATGCCAGCGTTGGCCGCATTGTCACTGATGGTATCGAACACGGTTCGGGTCTTGCCGGTTTCAGGGTCTACACGCTGGATCCGCGTATCGAGAATTTCGATGGCAGGTGCGACATAGTCAGTGGCTGCAATCACATCTTCTCGGCTCACGTTTTCTCCACCCAACGGAGATTTGGTGACAAAGGCGATCTCAGCTTCGATGCGGGGCTGAATGAATCGGTCGGCAGGCACGGTTGCGCCATTGTCAAAGATCATGTCGTCAAACAGGATACCGCTGTCAGGGATATCGATGTTTAGCGCGTATTGCATCGCTTTCGAGGTTAGGCCGATCTTCCAACCAACCACTCTGCGACCCTCGGCCAACTTGGCGCGGTAGATAGCGTTTTGTACCTCATAAGCATCATCCATCCCCATCTCAGGATGACGCAAAGACAGAAGGCCGATCTGATTGCCGCTGCGTTCGGCGTCAAGCAAGTCTGCAGCGGCTTTTGCGTGCTCGGCGGGTGTCATACAATTTCGTCCTCGATGCCATTGCGCAAAGTCCCAATGCCTTCGACTTCGATTTCGACCGCGTCGCCTGGCTTGAGGTATTTAGGCGGATCAAACCGCGCACCCGCACCTGTGGGCGTGCCGGTAACGATTATATCACCAGGCTGCAGGGTCATGAAGGTCGAGATATATTCGATCTCGCGTCGGATCGGAAACATCATGCGGTTCAGCGTATCGTCCTGACGTACCTCTCCGTTGACACGGGTGACGATACGGGCGTCATCCAGCTGAGAGGCGTTGGTAAATGGCACCAACCACGGCCCGATGGACCCAGAACGATCCCAGTTCTTGCCTTGCGTGACGTTGAATTTCGCGTGCCGGACCCAATCGCGGATCGTGCCTTCGTTGCACAGTGTCAGCGCTGCAACATGGTCATAGGCCTGATCCTTGGGGATACGTCGCCCCGTTTTGCCTATGACAATTGCAACTTCGCCTTCGTAGTCCAATGTGTGGTTTTCGGGGGGACGAACGAGGTTTTGTTCATGGCCCGTAAATCCGCTGGCGAAACGTGGAAACAGCGACATGTATTTCGGTTGCGCGCTGCCATCTTTGTACTCGGCATTCCGATCAGGGAAATTTACTCCGACGCACAGGATGCGCCGCGCATTGGGCATGACCATTTCATAGGTGAACTCGGTGTGTGTCACAGATTTTCTGTTGGCAACCGCCTCTAGCTGGTCCAATGCACCTGCAGCTATAACATCATACAGAGATGGCCAGTGGGGAAAATCCGGCGAAAGGGCGATCATGCCCTCATCGGTAACAGCCCCGTAGAATAGTTCTTCATTGGCTGTGTAAGTTGCATAGCGCATTGATTTTTGTCCTCGTCAGCGGGGTCCGGTCTCATGCTGAAATTCAACTGTTAGCCGCCACACTCAGGTTCTGATTCAGCAATTCGAGGGTTCAAACGGGGAAGATGACATTGGTCTGTCCGGTGCCCGAGCTGGGGAAGTACTCAGTCACGACCTCGCACTTCTTGTCATAGGTATCCCATCCCAGTGCGCCATACAGCATCGCCGTGTCGTGCATCGAACCTTCACCACAGCAGAAAGTGGCATAGTCGCCCAGCATCTTGAGGAATGTGGTGTGGTCACCGTTCTTCCACATTTCAAGAACGTGCAAGTCCATCTGGCGGTTGAATTCCGAGCTGATGGTAAATGTGCCGTTATTGGCAGCGTAATCCTTGTTGGCCCAGATCTTGTGCGACAGGGAACCGGACGCGACCAACAGCACCTTCTCATCGCTGGCCTCGACCGCCTCGCGAATGGCTTCACCGATGATCCGACTTTCGTCGTGATCGTGAACCGTGGCCCAAGCAGCGACGGAGACGACCTTCATGTCATGCTCGCGGCTCATGAACCGCATCGGGACCAAAGTGCCATATTCCAGTTCAAGACTGTCCAGATGATGCGCAAGCGTATAGGCGCCCTTATCCGATGCGATTTTGGCAATCGCATCCCCCATTTCCGGGTTGCCCCGATACGAATAAGGCAGGTTTTGAATGAACTGAGGGAATTCGTTTGAGGTGAACAGCCCCTCGAACTTCTCGTTCGCGTTGATGTGGAACCCGGCATTGATCACCCAATGGGTGTCACAAATAACCACTGTGGTTGCACCCAGCTCTTTCGCGCGACGTGCGATTTCGCGGTGACCGTCAATGGCTGGCTGACGTTTGCCTTTTATCGGCCCTTCCTGCTCGGACATAAGCAGCGTGGGTACGTGGGTCATCTTTGCAGCAAGAACGATTTCGCCCATGATCTCCTCCTGAATTTTCAGTCTTTCGAGCGGGTTGGCCTATTATAGCTTACCCAATTGCATGATTTTGTGCTGCCCTGTGGCAAACCCGATATGCTTTTGTTCCATATAGAACTCAAAGCTCCAATCGCCGCCATCGCGACCTATGCCGGATGCCTTTACCCCGCCAAACGGTGTGGGTAGGTGTCGAACGTTCTCCGAGTTTACCCATATCATCCCAGCCTCGAGCTTGTCGGTAAAGCGTAGGGCGCGGGTCAGATCGTTGGTCCAGACATAGCCGGTCAGGCCATAGTCGGTGTCGTTCGCCATAGTCAGCGCCTCGTCCTCGGTCGAGAAGGGGATTGAGGTCAGAACGGGCCCAAATATTTCCTCGCGCGCAATCCGCATCTGGTTATTGGCGTTAGTGAACAGGGTGGGGCGGACAAAATAGCCTTCGTCGCCGACCTTTTCGCCACCTGCAGCGATTTTGGCACCGTCAGCCTTGGCGATGTCAAAGTAGCTGGTGACTTTGTTGTAGTGTTCTTCGGTTACAATCGGGCCAATCTCGGTTGCTGGGTCCAGCGGATGCCCGACCTTGATGTTGTTGACACGTTCAATCAAGCGGGCTTCGAAATCCTCTTTGATCGTATCTTGTACCAGCAAACGCGACGATGAAGTACAGCGCTCACCGTTGATCGAATAAATCATGAAGATTACCGCATCCAGCGCACGATCCAGATCGGCGTCATCAAACACGATCACCGGATTTTTTCCGCCTAGTTCAAGATGCATCCGCTTCAATGTATCTGCCCCTTGCTTGGTGATAATACTTCCGGTGCGGCTTTCCCCCACAAAAGCAATTGCTTTGATCGCAGGATGCTCAGTCAGACGTTTGCCTGCATCATGACCAAAACCGTTTACGGTGTTCAGAACACCTGGTGGAAGCCCGGCCACTTCAGCAATTTCTACCAGCAGTCTTGCGGTTAGCGGGCTATCTTCGGCCGGTTTGTGAACCACGGTACAGCCCGCAGCCAACGCAGGAGCGATCTTCCATGTGCTCAGCATGAACGGCGTGTTCCATGGCGTGATCACACCCACAGGGCCGATCGGTACGCGGGTGGTAACATTCATCAAGGTTGGTGATTTCAACTGCTGACCGTCGCGGGCCTGCACCACCTGATCAGCAAAATAGCGAAAGTTCTCGGCCCCGCGCAAAGCTGCCTTGGACATGAACCGCCATGTCTGTCCCGTGTCCCAGCATTCGCATAGGGCAATCTCTTCGGCGCGCGTCTCGATTGCGTCAGCAATGTTGATCAGAATTTTCTTTCGTTCTGTTGCGGGCATGTCCCGCCACGCTGGAAAAGCGTCCTTTGCGGCTTGGGCCGCCGCATCTACATCAGCCTCGGTGCTGCGGGCCACATCACAGATGGTGCTTTTGTCAACTGGTGTCGTGGATTGAAACACACCACCAGAGCCATCGTGGTCTTTCCCATTGATCCGGTTTCTGATTCCAGTTTCCTTGAAACGGGTTAGATAGCCAGCCAGTTTTTCGATATTGCTGTCAAGTGCGCTCATGTATCAGGTCTCCTGACGGGCCGCGCCCATATGGTCGCGGATCGTGCCGGTTTTTGGGGAAAGCTCAGGATCTATGTCACGCATTTCCAGCGACAATGCGATTGAATGGCGGGCCATGGCCGGGGCCAGATAAGTATTGGCTGCTTCAAAGATGCGCCGAGTGGCATCTTGTTTCACATCTTCACTGCGACCTGCGCGCAGGCGGATCGAGATGTCGATAAACCCGTGGGCCGGGTTTCCATCGGCGATGGCATAATGATCGACCCGCACCGCGCGAATGCGAATTCCGGGCGTAGGGAAGGTATCAATATCCGCCGCTGTCGCACGGAGGCATTCGCACAGACCGCTCATGTCCACGATATTTTCGAGGTTTCCCGAGTAGTCGACGTGAAAATGCGGCATGGTCCCTCTCTGCGATTATTTGATAAACATGTTAAGTAAAATGCTCGCTGGGGTCAAGCACTTTCCTTAACATATTAACCGTAGGGAAGGTGATATGGTCTTCCTAAGTGTGTAGGGGCAGTTCTTATGTTCTGGGACTTTACAGGTACTTAGGCGGGGCTAGTCCGGCATGAAACCAGTTTATGAAAGACACGATGGAAAAGACGGGAAGGCCCGTCGCTTTTTGAATATCCGGCGCGTAAGGGCACATATTGGTGCATTCCAACACGATGGCGCCAAGGCCAGGGTTGTCGGACTGAAGGGCAAGCGCTGCTTTGACATTGTCGGTGCGGGCTTTGTCCACATCCAATGTCAGTTTGTTATCAAGGATCGCCGAGGTAAATTCGAGGCCTCCTTCGGTTGTGCCGATTGGTGTGCCCTCGGGAACACGAGCTTTTCTTAGGTGTTCTTTGCTCAGCGTCGATGCGGATATGGTTAGTACTCCGGCGTGTTTTCCCGCTGGCAAAACGCGATTGACCATCTCAACCTGCATCAAAGAGGAGGTTGCTACAGGGACAGATACCGCTTCGGCCAGTTCTTCCTGAAACAGCGAGAGAAAGCCGCAATTGGTGGTGATCCCGTCCACCCCATCTTCGACAAGGTCTCTTGCGGCGTCGATGAACGCGTCCAGCAGCCCTTCTGCCCGTTGCCGGACCACAAGATCAGGTGAAGCGTTGCGAACAATGCGATACAACACCGGGAACGACCATGTCTGCGCATTCCCCATATCGCCGGGAACCCGCGGAAACTGGGCGTCCAGCATGAGAATCCCGACGGATGCACCATAGATAGATTTGCCGCCCTTCGCGATCATGAATGCGCCTCCTGAATGATGCGGGTCGAGATATCTTTGGAACCTTCCATGTAGATGCTGGATATCCCATGGCGCACAGCATCCTGCACCTGATCCATCCGCTTGTTGATATGGGCGCCCAAAACCCATGCAGCTTCATCGGCATCTCGGTCCATCAGTGCCTGCATGACACGTTTATGCTCGTCTTTTGATCGCTGAACCCGGTCAAGGCTCATGGAAATCCAGCGAATATAGCGAATGCGTTCGTTGATCCGTGTCAGCGTCTGCAGCAACTCTTTGTTTCCGGATAGTTTGGCTATTCCTAGATGGAATGCCTCGTCCCGGGTCACCGCTTCTTCGACCGTCAATCCGGTGATATCGATACCGGTTGCATACAGCTCATCATGGAGCGCCTGCAATTGTTCTGAAGAGGCTTTAGTACACGCCGCTCGAACTGCGGCGGTTTCGATGATTTGGCGCAACTCGAACAAGTCAAAAATGCTTTGGGCATCCAGAGGGCGGCAAAAGAAACCCTGTCCCGGGCGAAAGTCGAACAATCTCTCTGCGACCAGCCGGTTCAAAGCCTCACGCAATGGGGTCCGGCTGACGCCCAATTCTTTCGATAGTGCGACTTCGTTCAATCGATCGCCGGGACGCAGGCGGAATGAGACCGCCATCGCCTTCACCTGATCGTAGATGTCATCAACGCGTGGACCCGCCATAAGCATTTCTCCTTGATCTACAGGTGCCACACGCCGTTCTTGAAATCAATATACAAAACTGTATACAGTACTGTGTGCAGGAAGAATCGAAAGGGTATCTACCATGACGGGAACGAATTATCTGACCGGAGCCGAAGCAATGGTTCGTATGCTGGAAGCGCATGGTGTGAAGCACATGTTTGGCTTGTGTGGTGATACAACCCTGCCGTTCTATGACGCGCTGGCCCGCATGGATCATGGTATTCAGCACATTCTGACCCGGGACGAGCGTCATGCAGCCTATATGGCAGATGGTTACGCACGGGTGACTGGTAAGCCAGGTGTATGCGAAGGCCCTTCTGGGGGTGGGGCGACCTACATTCTACCCGGTGTGGTCGAGGCCAATGAAAGCTCGGTCCCTATATTGGCAATTACTTCAGATGTGGCAACGACCAGTCGGGGGAAGTATCCGCTCACCGAATTGGACCAGCCCGCGTTGTTCAAACCGCTGGCTAAGTGGAACGCATCACTGGATGATGCCACGCGACTGCCAGCCATGGTGCGTGCTGCTTTTCGAGCGATGACAACTGGAACTCCCGGGGCCACACATCTTGCTCTGCCCTTTGACACTCAGAAAGCGCCGGTCGATGAGGCCGAAATCTGGGCGGATGCCCGGCATCGCAGTTATCCAGCCGAGCGCGCAGGGCCTGATCCGGACGCGATCGAGGCGGCTGCAGAAATACTCGCGGAATCGAAATCCGCAGTGGCGGTCTGCGGGGGAGGACCTGTTTTGTCCGGAGCCACAGACGCCCTGCGCCGTGTCGCGGCGCTGTTGGATATGCCCGTTGCCACGACAGTATCCGGGCAGGGTTCCATCGCCGAAACAGATACTCTTGCCTTGGGTGTCGTCGGGTCGAATGGCGGGGTTCCAGCCACCCGTGCAGTGGTGGACGCGGCCGATGTCGTTCTTTTCATCGGCTGTCGTGCCGGATCAGTTACGACCGAACGCTGGAGAAGCCCCGCGCGAAATACCACTATCATTCATATCGACAGTGATCCGATGGCGATCGGGGCCAATTATCCGACCGAGGTTGCTATTTGTGCCGACGCCCGATTGGCGCTCGAGGCTTTGGCACAGGCGCTGGAAGAACGGAGTGATCTGCCTAAGCTTGGTGGTGCTGCCAAAGCCAGCGCCGCATGGGCGGCCAAGATGGCGGCCTTCAACTCACTCGCTGCTAGCCACAAAACACCGATCCGACCCGAAGCGGTTATGGCTTCGCTGATGGATATTTTGGATGACGATGCGATTGTGGTCGCTGATCCAGGCACGCCATGTCCTTATTTCAGTGCACATTACCGCTGGCGGAAACCCGGTCGGCATTTCATTACCAATCGGGCCCATGGGGCGCTGGGGTATTCTTTGGGTGCTGCTATGGGCGCACATATCGGGCGGCCTTCGGTCAAAACGCTCTCCGTGATGGGGGACGGCTCTTTTGGATTTACCTGTGGTGAGTTCGAAACCATGGTGCGGCACAACATGCCGATCACATCGATCGTGTTCTCGAATTCAGTCTTTGGCTGGATCAAAGCGGGACAGAACGCGGGGTTTGGCCAGCGCTACTACAACGTCGATTTCAACCGCACCGACCACGCCGCCGTCGCAAGCGCCTTCGGTGTGAAATCCTGGACAGTCAAAGACCCTGAGGATCTACCGAAAGTTCTGAAACAGGCGATTGAGCATGATGGACCCACACTGGTCGACATCCATTCGCAACAGCTTCACGAGGCCGCTGCGCCGGTTTCGGAGTGGGTAGCGTAAGAGGCAATTGAAGGGGTCAGTTGGGCCAGAAAATCCTGAGCAATCGTTGAAAGAGGGCGTCCTTTGGCGGTGATGATTGCCAGATCCAGCATCACGGCGGGTCGGAAAGGGCGGGTTTGATACCCGCTCTCGCCATCAAAAGTAACGGTAAAGGGGTCGATCATCGCAACCCCCATACCTTGCTTAACGAAGCTCAGCAGATTTTCGGACAGATGGGTGTGGATCTGAGTCCGCCAGGTGCGCCCCGCGGATTGGAAGATGTCCCTGGTCCGCCTGTGTGTTTGATGTTCAGGACCCATCACGATGAACGGTTCGTTTTCGAGTATCTCGGGTGTGAGCACATCATGGGCAGCCAATGGGCTTCCTTCTGGGAAGGTTGCCAGTGTTTCAAACTGAAAGACTTGGTAGTTTAGCGTGTCATGCAGAATGGGCATCTCGACAATGCCGATCTCAAACAAGCCAGAGATTACCCACTCTTGAATCTTCGAGGAATATTGCGATTGAAAACTTACCGATAGGTTCGGGCGGCTTTTGGCGAAGCGAGCAATCTCACGCGGCATGAAGCCGAAGGATAAAAGATGTGGTGCGGCGATCTGCAATTGGCCGGGGTGCTTGTTCTGCAGATCCGTGACGGCCTGCGCCACGTGGTCCAGGCCTCGAACAACCGTATCAACCTCGCGATACAGCAATTCAGCTTCTGGCGTAGGCAGAAGGCGCCCTTTGTTACGCTCAAATAGAGGTAGCCGCGCTTCTCGTTCGAGTTGGGCCAGAAGGTTACTGATACCCGGCTGTGAAATTCCAAGCACCGAAGCCGCGCCTGTCACAGTTCCGGTCTCCATTATTGCATGAAAGGCTTGCAGCTGACGAAAACGCAGGGACATGTTTTACAGTATCATTTTTTCTGATGATCTCTAGATAATATAGTATTTGAAATGATAGCTCGGTCAAGGCAGGCTCTCGCCATAGGCTGGGGGCGCAATGGGCAATCTGTCACAGAAAATCATAGGCTATGATCTTTGGCACCTTGAGTTGCCGGTTACCTCGCGCAGAGATCACGGTATTGGGTCCGTTGAAGGCGTCTGCGAAGTCGTTGTTCTGCGTCTCAAGTCCGAAGATGGCAACGAAGGGTTTGGTGAAGCGTCCCCTTGGTCCGTTTTCACAGGCACCCCCGAAGCCACCTACGCAGCCCTGGATCGTTATCTGCGCCCACTCGTGGTCGGAGAGGTGGTCGCTAATCGGTCAGCGATCATGGCGCGGGCGGCTTATGCGGTCGCACATTGCACCGAAGCGAAGGCCGCATTGGAGACTGCGCTGCTTGATCTTGCAGGCAGGATCAGCGGAGTTCCGGTTTGGTCCCTTCTGGGTGGGCGGTGTCGTGAGACCATCCCGCTCAGTTGCTCTATCGCGAATCCAGATTTTGTGCAGGATATTGACCTCTTGGCTCGGTTGCAGGCGGATGGTGTTCGCCTTGTGAAGCTCAAAACCGGGTTCAAGGATCACGCCTTTGATATCATGCGACTAGAGTATATCGCTCAGAATTATCCGGAGCTTTCGGTTCGAGTGGACTATAATCAGGGGCTCAGTATTGAGGACGCTCCCGCTCAGGTACGTGATGTTGCGCAATTCGCTCCGGATTTCATCGAGCAACCCGTCCGGGCCCACCATTTCGGTATGATGGGCAAGCTACGACAAATGATCGACGTACCGCTGCTGGCCGATGAGAGTGTCTTTGGCCCTGAAGATATGGAACGTGCCGCGCGCGAGGGCATTTGTGATGGGGTATCTGTGAAAATCATGAAATCCGGTGGTCTGACCCGGGGGCAGTCTGTGGCCCGTGTTGCTGCAGCACACGGTCTGACAGCCTATGGCGGCGATATGTTCGAGGCTGGACTGGCACATCTGGCAGGAACGCACATGATTGCGGCAACCCCTGAGATCACGTTGGGCTGTGAGTTCTACCAAGCTTCCTATTTCCTGAAAGAAGACATTCTGGAAAGCCCCTTCCAAGTCAGCGGCGGCGAGGTGGTCGTCCCTGACGCTCCTGGTCTCGGCAATAGGCCAGATATAGCAAAACTTGACCATTATGCAGTGGCAAAGGCGGTGGCGGCGTGAGCGAGAAGAAGACCATAGCGATCATCGGTGCCGGGATCGTCGGCGTGTCTGCTGCGGTATGGCTGCAGAGGGAAGGACATAAGGTAATCCTGATCGACAAGGCGGGACCGGGGGAGGGGACCTCCCACGGCAATGGGGGCGTGCTGGCGTCCTGCTCGATTGTGCCAGTGACTGTTCCGGGGCTTCTCAGAAAAGCGCCCAAAATGCTGCTCAGCCCGTCGCAGCCATTGTTTTTGAAATGGGGGTACCTGCCAAAGCTGGTCCCTTGGATGACCCGCTATCTGAGTCATGCGAATGCATCAGATGTGGAACGCATCGCTGCAGCTCTGACACCAATTGTTGGCGATAGCCTGAACGACCATAAAGCGCTGGCCGAGGGCACTGGCGCTGAAAAGTGGATCGTGCCATCCGACTACCTGTTCCTCTACAAAGACCGGACGCATTACAAGGAAGACGCATTTGGGTGGGACATTCGTCGTCGGAACGGTTTCATATGGGACGAGTTGGAAGGCCCAGCCTTCCACGCCTATGATCCGGTCTATAGTGAAGACATCGGTTTTGCTGCGAAGCTCTCGGACCACGGCCATATCACTGACCCGGGTCGCTATGTCAAAGATCTGGCGGCGTATGTGGAAGCAAATGGAGGCACGATCCTTCGTGCCGCGGTTGATGATGTGGTTCAGGAAAATGGAAAGGTAACCGGCGTTCGTACGGGTGGGGAAACCATCCCGTGCGACACTGCGATCGTAACCGCAGGCGTTTGGTCAGGACCTTTAGCCAAGCGTCTGGGCATTTCTGTTCCCCTTGAGAGCGAACGCGGCTATCATCTTGAATTGGTGGAGCCTTCTGCCATGCCGCGCAGTCCGGTCATGGTGGTTTCTGGCAAATTTGTTGCCACACCGATGGATGGCCGCATTCGTTTGGCTGGCATTGTGGAGTTTGGCGGACTTGATGCGCCACCCTCGCGCGCGCCGTTTGAACTGATGCGCAAGAATGCCCGGATGGCCTTTCCGGGTTTGACATGGAAGGAGGAAGTGGAATGGATGGGGCACCGCCCAGCACCAACTGACTCGATCCCAATTATTGGTGAGGCTCCGGGGATCAGCGGTGCGTATATGGGCTTTGGGCATCATCACATAGGCCTGACAGGCGGGCCGAAAACGGGGCGACTTCTGGCCCAGATGATTGCGGGCAGAACCCCGAACACAGACATGGGCGTCTACGCACCCTCGCGTTTCGCAACATAGAAATGACTGGCGAAAAACGCCGGCGTCTCAAAACTTAACAGGGAGAAACATGATGAAAAAACTGACAAGCCTTCTGGCGGCGACCGCTCTGACAGCTACCGCAGCCGCACCGGCAATGGCCGAGAAATGGGATATGCCGATGGCCTATTCGGCATCGAATTTTCATTCAGCCACGGGCGCGGAATTTGCCAAATGCGTGACCACCGGCACAGGTGGAGAGATTGAGATTGTCACGCACCCTTCTGGCTCGCTGTTCAAAGGTGCCGACATCAAGCGTGCGATCCAGACCGGGCAAGCCCCAATTGGTGAGCGTCTGCTGTCTGGTCACCAGAACGAAAACGCGCTGTTTGGCTTTGACTCGATCCCGTTCCTGGCAACGTCATTTGATGACAGCGCCAAGCTTTGGGACGCTGCTAAACCTTCGATTGAAAAGCTGCTGGCCGAGCAGAACCTGACCCTGCTTTATGCCGTGCCATGGCCACCGCAAGGTCTGTACTTCAAGAACGAAGTGAACTCGGTTGCGGATATGGAAGGGATCAAGTTCCGGTCTTACAACAATGCCACTTCGCGGCTGGCCGAGTTGACCGGGATGCTGCCCGTCACCATCGAGGCGGCTGAGATCAGCCAGGCCTTTGCCACCGGTGTGGCGGATTCCATGGTGTCGTCCGGCTCAACTGGATATGACCGCAAGGTCTGGGAAAGCCTGAACTACTTCTATGAGGTGGATGCCTGGCTGCCGCGCAACTATGTGATGGTCAACTCAGAGGTGTGGTCTGGTGTTTCGGACGCCAATAAGAATGTGATCAAAGGCTGTGCGGAACTGGCCGAGTATGCCGGTAACTGGCGCGCCAAGGAATATACCGGCTTTACGCTTCAGGGTCTGCGCGATGGCGGTATGACCGTTGGTCCTGCGTCCGAGCAGATGACGAATGAGCTGAAAGAAATCGGCGTCACCATGACGAACGAGTGGCTTGAGGCCGCTGGTGACGAAGGCAAAGCCATCGTCGACGCGTTCAACTCTCAGTAACCACTCCAATGCGGGCGGCGGTCCAACCTGCCGCCTGCTCCCAATCTACAAAACACAGCGGGGACAGCATGGCGGCAATGCGAGGGCTCAGGTCCGTACTGGATTTCATCTATCTGGCAGCAGGGGTTCTGGCGGCGCTCAGCCTGATTGCCATTCTGGTGTTGATTGTGGTGCAAATGCTGGCCCGTTGGACCGGCGAAGTTTTTCCCGGCGCTCCGGATTATGCAGGATACGCGATGGCTGCTGCGTCGTTTCTGGCCTTCGCCAACGCCCTAAACCGAGGCAGCCATATTCGGGTTTCCATCCTTTTGAATGCGGTTCCCGATGGCTTTCGCAGAATTCTCGAAATCTGGTGCTTTGCCATCGGTTCTGCCGTCATGTGGTATTTCTGCTGGTACGCCTATCGATTTGTGTACTGGAGTTGGAAGTTCAACGACATAAGCCAGGGGCAGGACAAAACCGCCCTTTGGATACCTCAATCAACCATGCTGATCGGAGCCGTCATTCTCGCCATCGCGCTCACCGATCACTTGTTCCACGTCCTGTTCAAGGGTGATCACCGCATCACCCGTGATCTGGCCGATCAGAGCCACGGAGAGTAAGAGCATGGAGAATATATCCGTCATTATCCTCTTCCTCTTTGTCCTCTTCACCTTGCTGGGCACCGGTGTCTGGGTCGGTCTGGCCCTTATGGGCGTCGCATGGGTCGGGATGGAACTATTCACATCACGCCCTGTGGGCGATGTGATGATCACGACTATCTGGTCAGCGTCGTCATCCTGGACGCTGACCGCCTTGCCGATGTTCATCTGGATGGGCGAAATCCTCTACCGCACGCGATTATCTGAAGACATGTTCAAAGGGCTCTCACCGTGGATGGCACCTTTGCCTGGCGGGTTAGTGCATACGAATATCGTAGGCTGTACTGTGTTTGCTGCGGTCTCGGGGTCTTCTGCGGCCACGCTGACTACGGTTGGCAAGATGTCGATCCCGGAACTGCGAAAGCGCAACTACCCCGAACGCATGGTCATCGGCACACTAACCGGAGCGGCAACACTCGGGCTAATGATCCCACCGTCGCTGACGTTGATCGTCTATGGGGTGACAATCAATGAATCGATTACCAAGCTGTTCTTTGCGGGTATTCTGCCTGGCCTTGTGCTGGCTGCGATGTTTATGGGCTACGTCGCCATCTATTCCAAAGTTGGCAAAGACTGGAACCCCAACGACGAGGGCAAGTTGACCTTTTCCGAAAAGGTCAAGAACTCTCGTTTCCTATTACCGGTGATCTTGCTGATTATGGTGGTAATCGGGTCTATGTATCTGGGATATGCCACCGCGACCGAGGCGGCCGCATTTGGCGTGATCGGAGGTCTGTTGTTGGCCGCGGGGCAGGGGTCGCTGAATTGGAAGACCTTCACTGAAAGCCTGATGGGCGCGACCCGCACCAGCGCAATGATTGCCCTGATCCTTGCGGGCGCTGCATTCCTGTCTCTGTCGATGGGCTTTACCGGCCTACCGCGTGGGCTGGCGGACCTAATCGCGGGGTGGGAGTTGACACGGTTCGAACTGCTGATGGTCCTGCTGGTTTTCTATGTCATTTTGGGTTGTTTTCTCGATGGGATTTCTTCGGTCGTGCTGACCATGGCCGTTGTCGAACCGATGATCCGTGACGCCGGGATTGATCTCATCTGGTTCGGGATTTTCATCGTGGTCGTCGTCGAGATGGCGCAGATCACACCGCCCATCGGGTTCAACCTGTTTGTGATGCAAGGGATGACCAACCACGAGATGAGCTATATCGCGCGTGCTGCTATCCCTATGTTCCTGATCATGGTGCTCATGGTTTTTGTTCTGATCTGGTTCCCTGAACTGGCCACCTGGTTGCCTGAAAACCTGCGCCAAAGTCCGGGCGGGTAGAACGCCTTGAACCCGCTTCACCTCGCGGCACGTCACGGCCCATATGTCTTGGTGTCGGGGCTTGTCGCAGGCCTTTTGTTACCAGGACTGGCCGAACCAATGCGGCCGTTCCTGCCACCCTTGGTCATGGTGTTGCTTTTTCTAACGCTGCTGCGGATGAAACCAGGTGCCATTTTGGGTTCGCTGGTTGATCTGAAGCAGGTTGCCGTAACAATCGTTGCCTTTCAGCTGGCCATGCCGCTGTTGGTGGCGGGAGTAGGTATTGTTTGTGGCTGGACTGATACTCCGGTCTTTCTGTCTTTGCTAATCATGGCAGCGGCTCCATCTATTTCGGGCAGCCCCAATATGTGCCTGATGATGGGATATCCCGCAGAATACGCGATGCGGCTGGTCGTGGCGGGGACTGCTGTGCTGCCAATTACCGCCTTACCAATTTTTTGGCTGATGCCTGAATTGGGTGATATGCAAGCTGTGCTGATGACCACCCTTCGTTTGTTTCTTACCATCGTGGTCGCTATCCTCTCTGCCGTTGTGTTGCGGAGGACGGTTCTTCGCGAGCCGTCAGACGCCACGCTTCTGAATATGGAAGGCGCGGCAACGATCACGCTTGCCGTATTTGTGGTCGGCCTGATGCCATCATTGAGTGCGGTGGCCATAGTTAACCCAGGTGTGGCGATATTTTGGATTGTGTTTGCTTGTGTTATTAATTTTGGCGCTCAGGTGGTCTCGTTCCGATTGACGCGCACTAGTCTCCCTCCCGCAAAGGCAACAGCGGTTTCCTTGATAGCTGGAAACCGGAACATTGCTATCTTCTTCGTCGCGCTACCCCCCGAACTGACTTTGCCTATCATGGTATTTATCGGCGCCTATCAGATCCCAATGTATCTTACGCCGCTGATCATGGGGCGGTTGTATCGGCAGGCAGATTCAGTGGCTTGACTTTCTAAGTTACGGATGCGGTCAGCAAACTCGTCAGAATGCTTATTCAACAATCAAAGAAACGAATGTCTAATTCCAACTAAGAAATGTTGAACATATAACGACCAGATTTCAACGCATGCCTGATGCGCGCGATACTTGGAGTGTAGAAGCAAATCGGAAATTTAAGTTGGACAATTTGGGAGCCGATTATTGGGTTGTTATTGCTAGCTTGATCGTTGGACCAACCGAAGCACTCGTGATTTTTTTGACAGCCCATTTAGATAGATGGCTGCGCTGCTGACACCGACCTGGTGGATTGGCCCTGAATAACCCAGCTTTCAACAAACTTGAATGGCCTCCAATTGAGCCAGGTGGATTTCATAATATCCTCTTTTGTGCCGATGCTCATCGCTCTGATTTCGTAGGCTGGCTCTATGGGGAATGGCTCTGTGACCTCAGGCGGCCATTGCAACGGGCTTTCCGTTTGCGATTGTTCTGGCGCTGACTTGCGTGTCGATCTTTATCGGCCTGGCGAATAAACGACGCCGTCGCTAGGGTGTAATAAAAAATTGCCCGGCTAAGTGCCGGGCAATATTCATTGCTAGGTATAAAATTACATCTCGTGGCTGGTCACATCTGTGTGTGATCGCCAACTCCGACGCCGACATAGGTCTCAAACCCTGAGCCTAACACCAACGCGGAAGAGTAGATGTTGCGCAGATCAACCATGCGGGCCGATTTCATAGTTTCTGCCAGGTCATTTAGATTCAAGGCACGGAATTCGTTCCACTCTGTCAGCAAAACAACAGCATCAGCTTCTGCGGCCGCGGCATAAGGATCATCCAACCATTCGACACCCGGCAGCAGCGCCTCGCCTTCGGCACGACCCTGCGGATCAACCACGCGCACACGGGCACCGCCACCAATTAGGGCCGGAACGATCGTCAGAGACGGTGCATCGCGCATGTCGTCAGTGTTGGGTTTGAAGGTCACACCCAGCACCGCAACCGTTTTGCCGTTGAAGTTGTCGTCGCAGGCTTCCCGGATCTTTTCGATCATCCGCTTCTTGACCTCGTCATTGACGCGGATGACGGTTTCGGTGATCTGCATTGGATGCGCGTGATCCTGCCCGATCCGTGCAAGTGCAGCGGTATCTTTCGGGAAACAAGAGCCACCATAGCCGGGCCCGGCGTGCAGGAATTTGTTGCCAATCCGTCCATCAAGACCGATGCCACGTGCGACCTCCTTAACATCGCCGCCAGCACGTTCACACAGCCCCGCAATTTCGTTGATGAAGGTGATTTTTGTCGCCAGAAATGCGTTTGCGGCGTATTTGATCATCTCGGCACTTTCCAGATCGGTGGTCAGGATCGGGAAATCCCGCAGATAGAGTGGGCGATATATTTCCGCCATAACCTCTGCCGCGCGTTCGCTTTCGACGCCTACAACAACACGGTCAGGGCGCATAAAATCATCGATTGCTGCACCTTCGCGTAAGAATTCTGGGTTCGAAGCTACATCGAAACTCGCCTTGGGATTGGCAGCTGATACGACTGCATGAACCTTGCGATTGGTACCAACCGGGACGGTCGATTTGGTGACTACGACCGTATATTCAGTTATAGCTTGCGCGATCTCTTCGGCGGCAGCCATCACATAAGTCAGGTCAGCATGTCCATCGCCGCGTCGAGTTGGCGTTCCGACTGCGATGAACACAGCGTCTGCTCCATCAACCGCTGACGCCAAGTCAGTGGTGAATGTCAGACGGCCTGCAGACACATTCTTGGCCATAAGTATATCGAGGCCCGGTTCATAAATCGGCACCTCACCGGCCTGAAGCATTTCGATCTTGCGCTCAGATTTATCGACGCAAACAACGTCGTGCCCGAAATCTGAAAAGCAAACTCCGGACACCAGGCCGACATATCCGGTACCAATCATAGCAATACGCATTAATCAAATTCCTTCTTTTTCCCGCCAGCGGTGCACTTCCGGTTGGAACCACACACTTAACCATTGCTCAGCACATGGGCGCAGTACCGATATTGGTGTCCGGAACATTTCACCGGGATGCAACTCTTTGCGACGGAATATGCCTTTTAGGGGGGAATGTTCAAGTGAGTTTGTTTACTCTGACGGTCGCGCCTAAACCATTGAATAAGAGCATTGGTTGTTTGTCCGGTGAAGAATGACTGATAAGTGACAATAGGTTTTTTGCTGCTGCCAATATAAGGTTAGAGCGACCGACAACGATAGGTGATCGCTCAAAACAATCAGGACATCGAGAAATCGCTCGGATCGCGGTGTTCTTGAATCGCCTCACCCAACCATTTGAATACGAGCTTTGCGCGGTCGGATGAGGTGTTGTGCAGTTTAACGTAAAAATCCAGTTGTGATGAAATGGTCTGCGGCAACAACTTAACGAGTTTGCCGGATGCGATTAGCTCCGAAGTCAAGCCCTCCCATCCCAAAACTGCCCCCATATCGTCCTGAGCGGCTTGAAGCGCAATCGTGTAATTGTTGACGCGATGGGCGGAGTTCAAAGGGCCCTCATACCCCAGTTTTTGTGTCCACGCGCGCCAGTCAGTCCATCCGGTATCCGGGGCATCGAGATGAATGAGTGGAAGCCCCGCGATTTCGTCGACCCGCTCAATCGGGTTTTGTTCTGCAAACCGGGGGCTGCACAAGGCCATGATGTTGTCATGAAACAGGGTCTTGAAAACACCTGTTTCACGGCTGGATTCTCCGTAATGGATGCTCAAATCACACTTCGAAGAGTCGACGCCCAGATCTGTTACAACCTGTGTAACGGAAACATGTCCGTGTTGTTTCCAGAATTGGGCAAGGCGTGGCGTGAGCCAGAGTGAGCTTACCGCTGTTGTCGAGCGGATCGTCACTCCTTTTTTGTCGTATTGGCGCCGCAATTGCCCAAGGGCCTCGCTGATCCCTTCTAGGCTGCGTTGCAGTGAGACAAGTAGGTATGCCCCACTTTCAGTCAGTTCAACACCGCGATGATGGCGCACAAACAACCCGCATTGCAGTTCGTTCTCGAGCGCTTTGACCTGATGGCTGATCGCGGCCGGGGTGACGTTGAGTTCTTCAGCCGCCGTCTTGAAGCTGACATGCCGGGCGGCTGCTTCGAAGCTGATCAGCGAACTAAGAGGTGGTAGATCGTAGGGACGGTTGGGCAAGATGTTTTGACCTGTGATGGATCGATTGCCTGATAAATTAAAGGAGATCGTCTGGCTATAGGCTTATTTAATCTAACTCAGAGTGAATCTTTTTGCAATTGTCGGCCAACGGTTCCCGATGAAAATGCTCCCCAACCGGTTTGCAATGCGATCCCTTGTTGGTCGTGCACAGTTTGAAGGAGTTGCGGAATGCAGTCACATGCAAAAGTCGTGGTTGTCGGAGGAGGTTGCGTAGGGGCGTCGATCCTTTACGGGTTGACCGAACATGGCTGCACAGATGCGGTCATGCTGGAACGTACAACACTAACCTCCGGCTCGACCTGGCATGCAGCGGGTCTGTTGGTGACCTTCGTGCGGTCGCACAATGTGTCGAAGATGACGATGGAAACCATCCGCATCTATACTGAGGTTGAAGAAAAGATGGGCAGCTCGGTCGGGTTGCGGAAGGTTGGTCAGCTGCGGGTCGCCAATACTGAAAAGCGCTGGGACGAGTTCCAGTCTTATATCTCGATTGCCGAGGCGGCTGGCGTACCTTGCAAGCTGCTGACCCCTGAAGAGATTGCCGAAGTCCATCCGTTGCTAAACCAGAGCCCGGACATTCGGGGTGGTATCCTGCACACCGAAGACGGGTACGTGAATCCGGCCGATATCACCATGGCTCTGGCCAAGCTGGCACGCGATGCTGGTGCCAAGGTTTACCAGAACACCGAGGCTCAGGCCTATGAAAAGCTGGATAACGGCCATTGGAAAGTGACCACCAACCAGGGTGAGATCACATGTGAGCATCTGATCTTCGCGACTGGCAACTATGCCCGCGAAAACGCACGCCGCGTGGGGTTGGATCTGCCCTGTATTCCGATCGTTCACCAGTATTGGACCACCGAGACCGTACCGCTGCTGAAAGAGCGCCGGGCGGAGGGCCTGCCAGAATTCCCGATCCTGCGGGATGAAGATTACGGCGCTTATCTGCGCGAAGATGTGGGCGGCATCCAGTTCGGGCCCTATGAATTCACCAAAGACCTTAAGCTATTTGCCGAAGACCGCGTGCCACCGGAATTTGGTGCTGATCTACTGCCCGAGGATTTCGACGCCGTGGAAACTCAGTGGGAACGCGCGATTGAAAGGGTGCCCACATTGGGCGAGGTCGGGATCAAAGCCAACACCCGCGGTCCATTTCAGATGACACCGGACGAGCTGCCTTTGGCCGGTCCGGCGCCGGGACATGAAAACCTCTGGCTGGCCGAAGGCATGCCCGGTGGCATTCTGTGGGGCGGGACGGTTGGCAACCGTCTGGCCAAGTGGATCGTCGATGGCGATCCGGGCATGGATATGTCGGAACTCGATCCGCGCAGGTTCTCGGATTATGCCTCCAAGCGCTGGACCATGGATAAGGTGCGCGAGACATGGGGCACCCATATGGATGCGCATGTGCCGGGCGAGGACTTCCCCGATGCGCGTCCTATGAAGACCGTCGGGTCATATGATCTGCTGACCGCACAAGGAGCAGTCTGGACCAGCTTCAATGGCTGCGAATTCCCGCGCTGGTTCGCCAAATCACCCGAAGAAGCGATCCCCGAACACAGCTTCCGTCGCACCAATCATATGGAGCGGGTTCAGGAAGAGGTGCGAACTACACGTGAAGAAGCTGGTTTCATCGAAATGTCTCCGATGACCAAATTCACCGTTCGCGGACCGGGGGCTGCACAGTGGTTAGACAGCATCATGGCCAACAAACTGCCAAAAGTGGGCCGCATGACCCTGTCGCTGATGCTGAACGACAAGGGCGGCATGGATGCGGAATACACCATCGTGCGCTATGCCAACGACGATTTCTACCTGATCTCAACACCGAACTGGCGGGCCTATAACTGGGACCAACTACAGCGCGCGTTGCCGCGCGACGGGTCTGTCGTGATCGAGGATATCTCAGAGCAGCTGGGCGTGATCGCACTAGCCGGGCCCAAGGCACGCGAAATCTTACAGCCGCTGACGGACAATGATCTGTCAAATGAAGCCTTCCCGTGGCTCTCGGCGCAGATGGGCGAGGTGGGCTATGCCAAAGGTGTGCACCTGCTGCGTGTCTCGTATACCGGAGAGCTTGGATGGGAACTGCATCACCCGGTTGGGTATAATCGCCACCTCGTTGATCTGCTGCTGAAGACCGGCGTGAAACCCTTCGGTCTTGAGGCGCTGGAATCGATGCGACTTGAGAAATCCTATCGCGCCATCAATCGCGAGATTTGCAAGGACCTGACACCCTATGAGGCCGATCTGGGCCGTTTCGTGGCGATGACAGAAAAGATCGGCGGGCAGGTGGCCGAACGTGACTTCATCGGCAAAGCCGCGCTGCAGAAGCAGCAGGCCGATGGCGGATACAACACGCTGGTCACACTGAAGCTGCCGTTCTGCGATACCTCGGTGATGTTCGACGAAGGCGTCTATGCCGATGGCAAGTTGATCGGGCGGGTCACCTCGGGCGGGTTCTCGTATTACTGCAATCACGACATTGCGATGGCACTGGTGCCACAGGACATGACGGCACCCGGCACCAAAATGCAGGTGCTTATCCACAATGAAATGCGCGAGGCCGAAGTGATCGATACCTGCGCCGTTGATCCCACCAGCGCCCGCGCGCGCGCCTGATCCGGAGGATTTGAAATGGCAGAAGTCAAAGCACGCTCGGGCCGTGGCGGTGGACGTGCCGCGCGGGTCAAGGCTCGCACCAACCCGCCCCCTGTCTACCTGTCGACGCTGAACCGCAAGGTCGGTCCGATTGATCTGCTTGGCCCCGAGGGTGTTGAGAGAATCCACAACGCGGCCATGACGATACTTGAAACCACAGGGATCGAGTTCCGTGATCCGGTCGCTTTGGCCGATTGGAAGAAGTACGGCGCGGATGTGCAGGGTGAACGGGTGCGTATCGGGCGCGAGATGCTGATGGACCTGATCTCGGCCGTTCCCCCAGAGTGGGGCTATGCCGCGCGCAACCCGGAACGCTCGCTTCGGGTGGGCAATCAGCATTCGGTCTTTGCCAACGCTTATGGTGCGCCGTTTGTCTACGGTCTAGATGGCGTGCGCCGCCCTTCGATGTTGGAGGATGCGCATAACTTCTTCAAACTCAGTCAGATGAGTCAGTCGATGATGGTGCCGGGTATTTTGCCGGTTGAGCCGCAAGATGTCCCTGTCCCGCAACGTCATTTGGAGCTGGTTCATGCCGCACTGACCTTGACGGACAAACCGATCAAAGGTTCGGTGCTGTCGGAACAGGCGGCACTGGATTCGGTTGAGATGACTCGCATCGTGTTTGGTGAGGAATTTGTCGACAACAATGTGGTAATGGCGGCCCTACTGAACTGCAACACACCGCTCGTCTGGGATGAGACCATGTTGCAAAGCTTGCGCGTCTATGCCGCTGCCAACCAGCCCTGCCTGCTGTCGCCCTTTGTCCTTGCCGGGGCAAGCACACCTGCCAGCCCGCAGGGAGGTGTCGCGCTGCTGATCGCCGAATCGCTGGCGGGAATGGCTTACAGCCAGATCATTCGGCGCGGAGCACCGATGGTATTGGGCGTCGCGATCATGGGCGTTTCGATGAAGACAGGCGCACCGATGATGGGGTCCCCGGAGCCCGGCTTGATGAACCTTTTGGTGGGTCAGATGGCGCGGTTCTACGGTGTGCCGTGGCGAACCTGCACCATGTGGACCGGATCGAAATCCCCGGATATGCAGGCGGCGTTCGACACCGCAAATACCATGTGGCCGGTGCTGCTGGGCGGTGCGAACTACATCGTCCACTCGGCGGGCTTTCTTGAGGGCGCGCTTGGGGTCAGCTATTCGAAATGGGTGCAGGACGCATTGCAGTTAGAGAACTTCCACCGTTTCTTCAGTGGCCTGCAAGAGGAAAATCTGGACGCTTTGCTGGGCGACATCGAAAACATCGGACCCGGCGGACATTTCCTAGGCACCGACCACACGCGTGAGAACCCCATGCACATGAACCACTTGCAAAACAATGACAGTTTTGAACAGTGGGAAGCTGAGGGCTCGAAAACCGCCGAAGTCGTTGGTACGGAAGAGGCGCAGCGTATGCTAAACACCTATGTGCGGCCGCCAATGCCGGATGATCAGCGCGGTGCGTTGGATGAGTTCGTCGCCAAAAAGCGGTTGGAATACAGCGCTTGATTAATCTGGAAAGCGGGCGCTAACGTGCCCGGTTCATAACCCAAGGACAGGATCACGCACATGACCGATGACTCGACGACAACGCTCTCACTCGACGAGGTAAGGGGGTTGGCCAGGTCTGTCTTTGTGGCTGCGGGAGTGGATGAGCACGGTACCGCAGTATTGGCCGATCTTGTTCGAATGAGCGAACGAGACGGGCCACGAAGCCATGGCCTACGAATGTTACCTGTTTATGCGCAGAGCTTTGCTTCGGGCTACGCCAACCCCGCCGCCAACCCGAGTGTTGAACGTATCGCTCCGGGTGTTTTGCGGGGGGATGGCGACAATGGTTATTACCAGATCGCGGCCGCCAAAGCGCGGAACGTGCTTATTGAAATGGCGCGCGAGAACGGGATCGCGGCGTTCACCTGTGCCAATTGCCACCATCTGGGGGCGTTACGGTTCGATACCGGTCCGTTAGCTGAGGCTGGACTGGTCGCGCTAGGTGTCGTGAACTCGCTTTCCATGGTGGTGCCACAAGGGGGCGTTCGCCCGGTTTTTGGCACCAATCCGATGTCTTTTGCCTGCCCTCGACCTGGGGGTGAGCCGGTCGTGTGGGATCAGGCATCGTCCATGGTGGCACTTATGGATATTCGCATGGCAGCTGCGGAAGGGCATGATTTACCACGTCCTGCAGGGCTTGATCCAGAGGGACAGCCGACACGTGACCCCAACGCCATACTGGAAACCCGCAGTTTGTTGCCATTTGGTGAACACAAGGGAGCAGCGATTGCATTCCTGATCGAGGTCCTCGGTGCAGCACTGGCTGGCGGAACCTTGTCCGTCGATAACGCCAAGCGCGAAGCGCACGGGGCGTTAAATATCAAAGGCGGCAACACGCTGATCGCAATTGATCCGGCGCGGTTTGGCAACGAAGCGTTCGGAGATTATGTCCAGCGCATTTGCGCCGAGATCGAAGGCAATGGCGATGCACGCGTTCCCGGAGATGGCAGATTGAAGAACCGCGCCACGGCCGAAGCGGATGGAGTTCGTGTCACTGCCGAATTGATGGCACAACTGCGCGAACTTCAGTAGAGGCCGCACGAATGTCTCGGGTCGTTGTAATCGGTGGCGGTGTTGTCGGAATTTCCTGTGCTTTAACACTGCAGTCGCAGGGGCACTCTGTTACGGTCGTTGAACCCGGACCGGTGGGTGAGGGGGCAAGCTGGGCCTCCTGCGGCTGTATCGCGGTTGGCGAGATCGTACCTTTGTCGCAGCCGGGGATGCTGATGAAAGTGCCGGGTTGGTTGCTGGATTCCGAGGCCCCGCTTTCTTTGAGGCCAGCCTCGGCATTGAAGCTGATACCTTGGTTTGTGCGGTTCACAGCCAATGCGCGGCGTTCGAAGATGCGGGCGATTACCGCCGATCTGGCACGTCTCACCTTTGCTGCCACTGATGATTTCAAAGCGCAGCTCGCGGATGTTGGTCACCCAGAGCTTTTGGTTGAGCGACCAGTGATCAAGCTGTTTGATGATGACAATGACCTTGCGACCATGCGCGCTGCCTTTGATCTCGCGCGTGAGTTCGGGTGCACCATCGATCAGGTATCAGGCCATGAAGCGCATGAGATGGACCCCGCCATTGCGCCTGATTTCAAATATGCAGCGTTGTTACGGGATTGGAGCTTTGTGACGGATCCAAAACTGTTGGTCGAAATTCTGATGCAGAGCTTTACCCAACGGGGCGGGGAGATTGTCTCGAATGCAGTGATCGACTTTACTCGTGATGATCAACATATCCAAAGCGTGCATACCGGCGACGGTCGCACGCTGAGCGCGGATGAATTTGTAGTTGCTGCAGGCACGCATTCGCGTGTTTTGGCTAAGAAGTTAAATATTTCACTGCGCATGGAGGGTGTCATGGGATACTCTACTGCTTTGCAAGACAGTGGAATCGATCTGCGCCACACGGTGTTTTACGCAAAGGGCGGGTTTGGCATCACGCCTTATGAGGATGCGCTGGCCGTGGCAGGCACCGCAGAGTTTGCGGACTTGAATGAGCAGCCCGATTGGAACCGGGCCGATGTACTGGTCAAACGTGCGCAGCGTGTATTGCCGGGGTTGAGGACTGAGAAATTTGAGCGCCGCATGGGTCGTCGCCCTTTTACGCCAGATACACGCCCGATCATTGGCCGCAGCAGGCGTCTGACCAATGTCACTTTTGCTACGGGCCACGGGCAACTGGGTCTGACATTGGGAGCGACGACGGCGCGACTTGTTGCAGATGTAATCGCTGGCAGGGTACCGAGCATCGATATACAGGCCTTCAGCCCGGATCGGTTCTAAAACTAAGCCAGAGCCCGCCCAATTCCTTATGGGCGACGTAAGATGCCACCAATAGCCCGATCATCCACCCGGTGATTACTGCACAGGCGGTTCCAAACCAGACACCGATTTCGTTGAAGCCGAGAACGCCGATAAAAATCCAGACAAAAAAGGCTACGCCAAATCCCTGACGATAGAGGCTTATCCATACTGTCCAGATTGGGCGTTTTAGCGCCTGCAGCAGCGAGTTGATTGAAAACAGCATCATATAGAATGGAAGGATCAGACTATCGACACGTAGATAGCTGAGCCCCACGCGAATAACTTCGGGATCATCAGTAAAGAGACCCAGCAGAGACCGGCCAAATATCCACAGGATAGGGGCCGCAATAGCGGTCATGACCAGCCCGACTTTCCAGCAATAAAACAGGGCTTCGCGCACCCTTTCATAGTCCCGTGCCCCGAAATTCTGAGACGCGATGGGAAGCAGCGCACCAGTGACCCCGAGCACAGGCAATAGTAGAATCTGCTCCAACCTAATAGCGACACCGAAGCCCGCAATCGCGTGCTCGCCGAAGATTTTCAACGCGAACTGCACGACAAAACCTGATAGGAGCATCACGATGAACGATGTGGCCGTTGGAAGGACTTGAACTGAGATTTCCTTGAACTTTTGCAGGCGCGGAATGAAATTTCTTGCCCGCATGCGCCTCATTCTTCGGCGTCTGAGCACCTGGCGGATCATGAACACCATCACACCGGTTTGGCTGATTACCGTAGAAATTGCGAGGCCATCGAACCCGATGCCGGGGATCAAGCCCGGGATACCAAAGATCAACAACGGATTGAGGCCAATATTGGCAAAAAACGCAACGATAAGAGCGCGTTGCATCGAAACCGCGTCCCCATGTGCTTGAAGAATTCCGTTGCATCCAAAGGCCAAAAGGAACCCGGGCAGGGCCAGTAATAGCCAGTAGAAATAGCGTAATCCCGCTTCGCGATATGGTCCCGGTTCCGAAACCAATTGAATAAGTGCCGGGCCGTACCAGAGCCCTGCCAATGCCAAAACTCCGGCTGCGATGAAACCGTAGATCATCCCTTGAGCTGCAAACCGCCGTGCCGCGCGATTATCACCGGCACCCAAGGCATTACCGACGAGCGCGCTCATTGCTGCGCCCAATCCAACTCCGACCGAGATTGCGATGAAGAATGCCTGAAAACCCAATGCCAGGCCTGCTTGCGCACTGGTTGAGAGGAGCCCCGCAAAGAACATATCTACGACGTTGTAGAGCGTGTTGAACAGCATCCCAATTGCCGCTGGGATGGCTAAGGTTCGAAAATGGGCTGAAATCGGCCCGCGTGTCAGATCAATCTCGGTTGGGGCAGCCATCTCAGTAAGCCCCTAAGGGCGCTCGGCTTGAACGGTGAGGAAGACGAACTCGGGTGTCAGAACCTCTTCAAAGCCGTGGTTCAATTCCGCATCAACACTAATACTATCCCCGGCTGAAAGCGTGAACCTTGCTTCGCCATAGCGATAGACTGCCTGCCCTTCGAGGACCTGAACAAACACAACGCCGTGCCCGACATAGGTGGGCGGTTGTCCCTCATCCCGTAACAGCGTTACGCGACGGGCCTGGAATCGCAGGTCTTTCCGAGAATGCAATGCGAGGTTGACATATTCATGCGAATGTCCACCGGCCAAGCGAGTGGACTTCAAACCTTCGCCATGGCGCACGAGGGTATAGTCAGTGTGATCAGTTCTTGCTTCGCGAAACAGTGAAACGATGGGGACTTCTAGTGCTTCCGCCAATGCCGCAAGAGTGTCAATCGAAGGTGAAACCAGCCCATTTTCGATACGGCTGACCATCGCAGCCGAAATACCCGATTGTTCGGCAAGCCGGCGGGCGGATTGCTTCCGGCTTTGACGCAGCTCCCTCAGAGAGGCGCCAATGGCACGGTCAATCTGTCTTCCCGGCGTGTCAACTTGCATGAAACGTTCCGTCAATCTTCGCCGTAATAGCCTACGACGTCTCCTTTTGTTGTGACACCCAGACCATTCAGCAACCGATTGGCATAATTGAAATATCCCACGATTTGATTGATTTCGAGGATCTCACCGTCTTCCCAGCCAGCATTTTTCAAGGCGTCTACATCCGATTCTTCCATGGTGCCCGGCGACAGCGTCAGCTTCTCAGCATAGCTCAACGCTTCCAGATGTGCGCCCTCGAACGCATCCTGAGGGCGATGCGCGGTAAGCGCAGCCTCAATTGAGTCGGCGCGTGCGTCGTCACCGATCAGATGACGGGCGTTTGCCCAGTGGTTGGCATAGGAGTAAGGGCACGTGTTCAGCGTGGAAACGTAGGAGCTTATGACTTCCTGAAACCACATAGGCACTGAATTGGCGTCATCATGAAGGCAGGCGCGATACAAAATGACGTGCCCTTTCATGGTGTTGGGACGTAGCGAATGGACACGCATCACGTTGTCCACTGTCCCATGCGGTGTACGCGCTAAATCAAGGGTATTCTTCAAATGTTCGTCGGCATCTTCGTCAGATATCATCCGAATCCAGGCAGACATTCATTCGTCCTTCTATAGTTTATTTTCGTATTTCGGGGCGGCGACAGAGCGCCCGTTGAGTTTTTTTATTGACGAATATTGCACATTAAGCAACCATATTGATTAGCGCGCAACAGATTTGAGGATTCTGAAGCTTTGCCAGATTGCTCCGCTTTGCCAAATTCAAAGCTGCAGATGTCTTGTGCCAACAGGCATGACGACGGATCGCGGTTGATCAAATGCGCGCAAAGTCGAAATGCGCCTGGTTTGTTGACGGGCTATACTCGCAACCTCAAAGGTCAGCTATTGCGTCTGACCCGGATATCGACAGGTTCGGCATGACTCAGCCCTCCCCCATGATAGAAGTGACCAATCTTGATAAGTATTATGGCACTTTCCATGCACTCAAGAATATCGATCTGACTGTTCATCAGGGTGAAAAGGTTGTGATCTGCGGCCCGTCTGGGTCGGGAAAATCCACGCTGATCCGTTGTTTCAACGGGTTGGAATGGCATAACTCTGGACGTCTCGTGATTGATGGCATCGAAGTTTACAAAGACGCAAAAGAAATACGTGAGTTGCGGCAAGAAGTCGGAATGGTGTTTCAGCAGTTTAACCTGTTTCCGCATTTGACCGTGCTTGAAAACCTGATGATCGGGCCGATGAAGGTGCGAAAGATTTCCAAAGCTCAGGCCGAGGAAACCGCACGCAATTATCTTGATCGTGTTCACATTCCCGAGCAGGCCGACAAGTATCCGGCGCAATTGTCGGGTGGGCAACAACAGCGCGTTGCCATCGCGCGGTCCTTGTGCATGGAAACCCGGATCATGCTGTTTGATGAGCCGACCTCTGCGCTTGATCCAGAGATGATTAATGAAGTGCTGGATGTGATGGTGGAACTTGCCGATACCGGTATGACCATGGTTGTTGTCACCCATGAGATGGGGTTTGCCCGTAAGGTCGCTGACACTATGGTCTTCATGGAGGCCGGGCAGATCGTGGAAATTTCACCTCCAGAACAGTTCTTTACCAACCCGTCCAGCGAACGCTGTCGCCTGTTCCTGAACCAGATATTGGAGCACTGACGTGACCGATCTGGGCATATCACGGGGAAAAGGGCAGTCGTTGCCGAAACCGCCATTCTACAAGCGGTTCTTTGGCTCGGTGTTTGTCTCGGTCGGGATCTATGCAATCATCGTTGGGCTAATTGCCTATGGCTCGTACGTTGGTGCTCAGGGAATGGGGTATAACTGGCAATGGTACCGGGTGCCCCAGTTCCTCTACCGCAACACAGAAATCGGCTTTGAGTGGGGTGAGATACCCATAGGGTTGGTCGCCACGATCAAATTGTCTGTCATTTCTTTCCTGTTGGCCACTGCTATTGGACTCCTGGTCGCGTTGCTGCGTCTATCCGGCCTGGTAATTGGTACGGCTGTAGCAGTTGGCTTCCTTGAACTTATCCGAAACATTCCTCTGCTGGTTCTGCTTTATCTGTTCTACTACGTGCTGGGTCCGATCTTTGGTTTTGACCGGTATACCGCCAGTATTCTGACCTTGGCGGTGTTTCATTCGGCGCTGATATCCGAAATTCTGCGGGCTGGGATTAATGCCATCCCAACTGGTCAGTGGGAGGCGGCTAAATCCATCGGGATGACCCCCTATCAGACCTATCGTTACATCATCCTTCCGCAATCTATTCGGTTTATGTTGCCGCCGATGACGGGCGAGGTTGTTCACCTAATCAAATCCTCGGCCATCGTCAGCGTCATTGCCGTCGCCGAGCTGACCACCTTCGGACGCAACATCATATCCGACACTTACATGAGTTTTGAAATCTGGTTCACCATCGCACTGGTCTATCTGGTGGTGACCCTGATCCTGTCGATCGGCGTAAGTTATCTGGAGAAGAAATATGCCGTCGACCAATAACCACAAGAATTTAACCGGACAACAAGGAGAACCAAGATGAAGCTATCTCGCAGAATGCTCGGGGTTGCCCTGGGCGCGGTCGTGGCAACTGGCATGGCGACCTCAAGCTGGGCGCAAAGCGCAACTCAGGAACTGTCCAGCGAAAGTGTAATTGAAACGATCAAACAGGATGGGGTGATCCGGATTGGCCTATCGCTGTTTGTACCTTGGTCGATGCGTGACAAGAACGGCGATCTGATCGGGTTCGAACTGGATGTCGGCCGAAAATTGGCCGAAGACATGGGCGTTGAGGTCGAATTTGTTCCAACTGCCTGGGATGGCATTATCCCGGCCCTTGTGTCTGGTAATTTCGACGTGATCATCTCGGGCATGTCGGTGACTGCTCAGCGGAACCTGACGATCAACTTCACTGACCCATATGCCTATTCTGGCTTGGCCATCCTGGCCAACAAAGAGTTGACTGCAGGCATGGCGCGTGAGGACTTGAACTCATCTGACGTTACCTTTGCTGCGCGTCGCGGTGCAACGCCGGCAACCGTGATTGCCAAGGCATTCCCTGAGGCTAATCTGCTGTTGTTTGATGAAGATGGCGCATCGACTCAGGAAGTTCTTAATGGCAACGCCCACGCCACAATGGCATCGCAGCCAACCCCCAACCGCGAGGCGGGGCGCAATCCAGAAACACTGGTTGTGCTTGAAGGTGAGCTGTTCGACCCGCGTGGTGAGGCGTTTGGGATGCGCAAAGGTGATCCCGACGCGATGAATTTCTTCAACAACTGGATTGCACAGAATTGGCGGTCCGGCTGGCTGGAAGAGCGCCATAATTACTGGTTTGCCACTGAAGAGTGGGCCGACCAGGTCGCCCAATAACCACACTGACTGGGGGCGGACCCACCGCCCCTGGTCCTTATGCGGAGCGCTTTGGTGCAGGAATTCCTTAGAAAACTCAGATGGCCTGACTATGTGATCGTGGCAGTTTTGATAACCTTCTTTGGGTATATCTGGCTGTCGATCGAAGGTACGCTGAATTACAAATGGCGTTGGGAACTGATCCCAAGCTATATTGTTGGCTGGCATTCCGGGCGCGAAGAGTATTTTGCAAATCTGCTGCTGCAGGGTTTGGCAGCGACGGTTCGCATCAGCATCTATTCGGGTATTCTAGCGCTCATTCTTGGTACAATACTGGGAATTGCACGCTGTTCGGCCAATCTGACCATACGCATGCTTGCGCGTACCTATCTCGAGTTTTTGCGCAATGTTCCCCCCGTCGTCGTTGTCTTCATCTTTTTCTTTTTCCTATCTCAACAACTGATCGATGCGCTGAACCTTGAACGTTGGGCGCGCGGTATTGCACGGCAGGAAAACAACCAGATCTGGACCTTCTTCTTCGGCGAAATGCGTCGCTTTCCTTCGCTTGTTTCAGGGGTGATCGTTCTGGCCCTGTTTGAAAGTGCGTTTGTCGGCGAAATCGTGCGTGCCGGAATTCAGTCGATCCCGAAGGGTCAGCGCGAGGCGGCACGCTCGATCGGGATGAGCCGCATGCAAGAGCTGCGCTACGTAGTGCTGCCGCAGGCGATGAAAAAGGTTGTGCCCCCGCTAGCCAACCAGTTCATTTCATTGATCAAGGACAGCTCGATCCTGTCGCTGATCTCGGTGCAGGAACTGACTTACAAAACCGTCGAACTGGTCGCCTCGTCCCGGATGATCTTCAAGGCGTG
>NZ_JBQERS010000017.1:0-62125 GCF_056535285.1 Ruegeria sp. O11
TTCACCGTCGAGCTGATCGCGCCGATCGCGATGGAAGACGGCCTGCGCTTCGCCATCCGCGAAGGCGGCCGCACCGTCGGCGCCGGCGTCGTGTCGAAAATCATCGAGTAAGGCTGTTCATGCCTGAGAAAACCACAAAAAAAATTGCGGTTTTCTTTAATGTCGAGCCTGGACCTCTTGAGGTCCAGGCTCATTTGTTAGTCAATTCCCTCAAGCTTTTTTGCGAAGACTATCATTCGCTGCACGCACATTGCCGGTCTGATCGAATTGATGAGTTGCAGCCGGAAACGAGAACAATGTTGGCGTCAAGGGATGTTAAACTCAGAGTGCTTGAAAATCCGTTTAGCGATGGATATCCTGCGGGAAACAAGATAGCAGGGGCTGCTCTGGAAAGAGACGCTGACTTCTCTCTGTTTCTCGATACCGACACGTTTCTGACGCAAAATACATCTTTTGCCGAGATAGCCTACCCGCAGAAAGTATCGGTCTGCCCGGAAACGCGAAATGCCTGGACAAACCGCCCGCGTGTTTGGCGTCAGGTCTATGCGTTATTTGGACTGCCCAAACCTGAAGCAAAGGTTCAGTTGCTACTAGGACAAGTTTCACATCCATTCTTCAACGCCGGGATGGTACTGTTTCCAACTGGTTCATTCGGTGACTTGTGGTTGGATACTGCACAACAGATTGATAAGATGACAGGATTGAGAGGACGCAGACCCTGGCTGGATCAGGTTTCATTGCCGGTAGCAATTGCCCGTTATGGTCAGGACGCGTTGAATTCTGTTAGTCGTATCTGGAACGACACCCCGGATCTACCTGATGAGGGAACTCGGCTGCTGCACTACCATCGCCCCAGACGCTTGCGTGTGCGGGGGAGGATGCATCTGGCGGATCACGTCTTTCAATCCAGCGGTTCAGAATTCGAAAGCTACGGCGATGTCATTCGGTATTATTCGGCCAAAGGCGTTGTCTCTGATGCGAAAGCGCTCTCGCATGTAAATCTCACCACACCAATTCCAAGGCCGCGACCAAATTCCTGACTAAAGAAAAAGGTAACCGCATTCTCGGCACCGACGCTGTTTCGGAAATCATCGGGTCATGGGTAGGTCGGGCTCGAGCCCGGCACATCGTCGAAACTTAGAAGGCCACCCAAGAACAAGGGCGGCCCCTTTTGATTGCAGCGAACTTAGTCGCAGGCAGCGTCCACGATGAATTCTACTTTCAGTTCTGGGCGTGCCAGTTTGGCTTCACCACAAGCGCGTGCAGGGGCGTGGCCTGTTGGAACCCAAGCGTTCCAAACCTCGTTCAAACCAGCGAAATCCTTCATATCAGCCAGCCATATCGTGACGCGCAGCATTTTTTCTCGTGACGATCCCGCCTGTACGAGCAGGGCATCTATTTTGTTGAGGCAAATCTGAACCTGCTCCCGAATCGTCTCACCCTCGGCAACTTGTCCAGTCAGATAGGCTACGCCGTTGTGCTTCACGATTTTCGAGGACCGTTCGCCGGTATCAATGCGTTTAATCATGGGCATTCTCGTTGTCTTAGAATTGGTATGGTTGTTCTTGGTCACAAGATGCCTTGCTTGGCAAACAGAATTCTATTGAGTGGGCTTCAGCGAAATTGAATTAGAGGTGATCGAGTTTGGCGTGAACATATGTTCTGAAGAAGGACTCTGGATCATTGAAGAGACACCAAACTCCTCGAATACATCGGGGATGATGAGAAGATTCTTCATCGAGTAATCTTAGGCCCACAATGCCGAGGTTAAATGAAACACGAATGGGGCTTTTCTTAATCAGACGTTCACCCCAATCAAAGACTAAAAGCCCACCTGTGAAATGCAGCGAGTGACGTGGAACGCAGAAGCGGCGAACCGCTGAGATCAGGGGGAAATCATGTTTAGTTTTGAATTCATCAACTATGGAACTCAAATCCTTCACAGCAAGGATCTGGAGGATATGCGAGACGCGGTTCTAGGCGGAAATGACCACGAAGTTGATTGCAATGTCAGCGATTTTTGTCGTGAGCGAAAACGGTTCGACATCAAGCTTGCTGACGTATCAGAAAGCGCACAACGGGTCAGTGCCAGATACAAATCATGATTCGCATGTACTAGGAATAGTCGGGTGCGGGCGGATCCGGTCGGGCATTTTTGCGTTGGAGAGCTATCAAGCACCTTTAGTCCAAGGCTTCCGCCCCATCATGCGGTCGGCCTCGGCAGTGATGTCGTTCATATGCTGCTCGAGACTTAACCGCAGTGTTTCTATTTGTTCTTCGGTTGCCTTTCGCGGAACTGGGGCGGTCCACTCGCGGCACAGGAACACGCCTTCGTTGCGCCAGGGGCGGGGCATCAGCAGACGATCCCAGGTTCCTGCTTCGCGCCCGTGCCTGGCGGAATAGGTGATCCCAAAGACACGTTTGCCCGACGTGCGCGCCCACACCAGCGGTACGGTTGAAGACACCCGTTCAGGACCTCGGGGGCCATCGGCGGCGATTCCGATTGAGATGCCCTGTTTCATTTTTCCGAGCACCTCGCGGGACAAGGCGACGTGGCGTTTGCGGCTGGACATCGCGATCGTGTCCATACCAAACAACTTCTGCACACGGCCCACCATACTGCCTGCGCGGGCAGCAGAGGTGATCGAGCAGATGCGGCCCTTGTCCAAGGGAAAGAAGTAAGGTGACTGAGCCAGACGCTGGTGCCAGAGAACCACGATGACGGGTTCGCCCTGTTCGGCCAGTTGATCTAGTTCTTCGTATCCTATGCGCCGCCAGTTTGTGTTGCGATTGACCATCCTGATATAGCTGGCAATTCGCCGCGCGACCCAGTTCAGAACGGCTTCGCTGTCGGCAATTTTCTTGCGGATGCTCAAGTCTGCGCTCCTTTTACTGGCCGAACCTTGTCTTAAACAACTGCGCCTGGGGTGCAACTTTTTTGTCGGAGGTAAAAACTAAAAAAGCCTCTTGAGTCCGCTGCGCCTCTGGCATATCTGATGGCCCAGCCTAGGGGTATAGCTCAGTTGGTAGAGCGACGGTCTCCAAAACCGTAGGTCGCGGGTTCGAACCCTGCTGCCCCTGCCATAAAAATCAAACACTTAGGCGTATTTGTATTTGCCTACCCAAAATTTTTTGTACAGTTTTTTGTGCGTTATTCAAAAAAACAGAACCTGATTCCATTGCGTCTAGCCGCATGAAACGGTTTGCAGCTTGGGTTCGATTTTCTTAGGTGATAGTTGAATATGAACGCATATAGAATCACCTAGTGCGTGAGCACTGGTATCTTGGCATACATCCAAGATCTCTCACCTATCAGTGGCAGCAAAACGAAACGCGAGCGACATAAAAGCGTTGGCCTTGGACACCTGTCGCTTCAGAATTGCCGCCAGCTTCTTCAATATGTAGGGATCATTGATATCGGGCGGTGCATCCAGATCGGCAGCAGTCAAATCGCTACTCCTGTTGGCTGCGAACTGTCGGGTTTCTGATTAGAGGTATTTAGCGGCAATCGCGAGCTCGAACGCTTCACTTGTTAACTCTTGGCTATCGCCACCAGCACCTTCAACAGTGCGTTTTGGCGACGGATCATTTTTTGGTTGCTCTGGTGAATCTGTTCCTGTCCCGAGATGATCACCAAGAGTAGATCCAGTAGCGGGGCCTCGCTCGATTGCGAGATATGGTTCTTTGTCGGATCTGAGATCATGCCGTATCTCCCTTGTATTCTCAATGAATTTGGCCACGTCTGCGGCTTTGACTCGCAAAGTGCGGTTTGCGTTGTGGGGCTTCAGATCGCCGCCGAGCTCGATGTTGATCCGGCTACGGCCTCGGTGATCCTGAACAGTGTCGACCCGCTTCAAGCCCAGACGGTCGATCAGTTCGGCTAGTGCTTTCGGCTGATCTGAACGGCCCAGCTCAGCCAGGTGCTTCAGGCTTTGGCGAAGGGCAGGCAGGTTAAAGTCGTTTCGCTTCGCTTGCTGGAATTCGTCATGGCAGTAAGCGGTGCGGGGTTTGTCTTCCCCCAAAGCTGCGGCCAGCCTGTCTGCCAGCTCGTCGAGACCTTGCTCGCGTAGGCGCATTTCTGAAAACTGGATGTGAGCGCCAGACGTGATCTTATGGCCCATCTCAAGCTCCATGCGTCGGCTGACGGCCTCGACTTTGCATTTGGACCTGAATAGCTTGTAGGTCTTCCCAGTCTGGCTATCAAGGAGCCGGAAGATCAAAAGGGCGCAGCAGAGATTGTCGTGAAGGCTCAAGGTGCTGTGCTTGCCCGTGCTCTGAAGAAGTACGGTGAGGTTACTAATCTGCCGAGGTCTGATCCTGAGTATCATGCAGGGTTTCGGAAATATTAACGATGGGTTGCGCTGCGTCTCCTTCTGCACACCTCAAAAGCAGGCCAGGAGGCCCAATATGAAAAAAATTCTACGATTGAGACCGAAGAATACTTTGAAATTAAGAGAGCTTTTGAGACGTACTTTCGTGAGTAACACGCGCAGCAAGAATTGATCGCTACGGAATTGGCAAAAGTGGTGCGCCATCAGGGAGCTTTGCTTGCTATTTTTGCCCACTCTGTTGAGCTTTTGCGGGGCAAGAGATGAGCCGATTATTCATGGGGCTGTTCGGGATTGGGTTTGTGTTAACAAACCTCATTAACAGGCATCTGGGGGAAGCTCTGCGGGCCTCAATGGGCCACAAGGTTCCAGTTAGCAATCAGGTGAATCGTACGGCTGCGCTTGGGATGATGAAAGCGTGGGCAGCGTTCGCCCAAACAAAGAAAGACGTTTCATATTATAGCCGTTTGGGGATGTAATTTCACGGCTTCATGGAATCAGCAGTAATTTGCTCAATGTCGATACCATCACTGCCCAGTCCTGAGTCGTTGGGATTCCAACGGTCTCCCATTTCCTCCAAGAGTTCGACCATTCGACGCCCTGTGAGGGCCTGAGCTGCTTTCCACCATCGGCTAGAGCGTTGGTCCAAATGCGCAATGGAATCTTCGATTTTCGATAGTTTCAGATAAGTCATTTTGCAGGTCTCCTTGTTTTAATCGCCAAGTAAATGGGCGGGTAGATACAAGGAACCGTAAAAAAGAAGCTGACTGCCCTTGGCCCTGTCGTGCCTCCCGGCTGTAGACGTCAGAAATGCGCAGAAAGCAGACTTTGCAAAGTCGCGCAGAACGTACCTTATCTGGGCTTCCATTATCGATCTCGGTTCCGCGCTAGTCATGTGCGTTTCGACCTGATTGCCCGTGCCAGTAGCGATTATTTTGACCTTGGCACTGCTACCCGCTGTTATGCATCACCCTATCGTACTGGGCTTACCCAGCCTTGTTTTCGTAACTCGCGTAGCACGGCTTCTGCGTTCTCGACATCTTTGTGGATGCTTTTGAGCATTGCAGCTATTGGCGCATCCGGCCACGCACGCTCAAGTTCAGCCAGTTTGGCTTTAGCCGCATAATCTTGCCCCATGGCTGATAGCGCTGCCGTAACGTAGGCAAGCGAAGGAGCGCTGAGTGGATCGCCAAGTTGCTTAGCCTCCTCAAAGCGCTCTACGGTCTTTTCATATTCGCCAAGATGAAAGTAAGTCGCGCCCGAGATATTTCTGTTAGCAAATCGTTGGTTACTGGAACCTAGCAGAGAAAGTCTGTCAACCGTTGCAATTGCTTCCTCTAATTCGCCCGAGAACATCGCCACAGCACCAAGAAAGTCGAGTACAGCACCATCATTCGGGTCAAGTTTTGATGCGCGTCTACTGAGTTGTAGCGCGGCGTCATAGTCGCGATTGGCGAAAAAGGCCCAGCTTTTAGCAGACTGGCTCCAGGCTTGGTCTGGGGCTAGGCTAACCGCTTGGTTCGCCAGCTTCATGGCGGCATCAGCATATTCGGTCTTGGCGTCAGACGGCGGAGTTATCACCGCAAGGGACGCGAGTGCCTGCGCAGCACCAGCATAACCACCGAAATATTCTGGATCGATCTCAATCACGCCTTCGAATACGGACAGAACCAGTAGCTGGCGTTGTCGGTCGAAGATCGGAAATATCATTGTCCGCGCTTGTTCCGCCAAATTGAATGCTTGTAATGCAGCTGGGGATTTTTCGTAAATTGCCACGCGCTGCATGTACGCGTTCGAGTCATTTACAGCTATGCCACCCACTTCGGCAGAAGCAGTTTCCTGTCCATCTTGGGCAAGGCCAACTGCGACCAACGCACCAACGATGGCCCCAATGGTAAACGCCCCTATGGGCAGCCCAAAGCGTTTGGCTTTTGTTGAGATTGATACCGCACTGGTTTCTGAGACAGTTTCGAACCGCGGCCTATATCCACCGCTATCGATACACAGTCGTACCGGATCATCTTTTCCGATACCCTCGTAATGCAGTTCCAAGAACTGACGAAGCCGCCGTGCATCGACGCGAACGATGTTTTCCGGATCGGTCCCCTCTGAAGTATCGCGGTCATATACATCTTGAGCGATAGTCTTGCTTCGAATTTGATCTCCCCGACCAGCGAGCTCTTCCTCGACGATGTACGTCAGGAACGCCTGAAGCCTATCGGATCCATCCAGATGAGCGTCGGCAAGCAACCTGCCGAGGGCAGCGCGCTTCTGACCGCCCGAGATGTTTTCAAATTGTCGTACCACATTCGTATTTTTGCATTTAATGGCCCGTGAGTCACCCTGTATTCACCGTGAGTCACTTACGTGAATGTCTCTTAAACCATAACCTTGTGACCAAAACAGCGAGCCGGAGCGCGAAACTCCGCAGTGCCAGCTTGCCAATCTGTTGAGCGACTGGAGGATTACACATGGCCCAACCTATGAACTACAGAAGACTTAGCAAGCACTTCGTAATTGGTGCGATATTTGGCGCTTGGGCTGTTTCTCCTCAAGCGATTAATGATGCGTTAATAGATGTAGTCGCTCCTTCGGCAGCATACGCGCAGGAAACGGAGGAAGTTTCTCCGACAATGGTGCGTGATCGTCCACGCGATGTGTACTACCCCAATACTGAAGATCTCGCCGAAGACGAGATGCGGGTCATCGCGTGTGGAACTGGAATGCCTACAACGCGAGCTGCTCAGGCTGCTGCGTGTTTCCTTGTGGAACTGGGCAACGGAGACAAGTTCTTGTTCGACATTGGCTCCGGCTCGGCAGAGCGGATTTCATCAATGCAGATCCCATACAACTACCTCGACAAGGTGTTCATTGGGCATCTGCATACCGACCATTTCGGCGACTTGATCGACTTGTATGTTGGCGGGATGATTATGGGACGAAATGTTCCGCTGCGTATTTGGGGGCCCAGCGGGCCTACCCCAGAACTTGGAACTGCGGCGGCGATGGACGCGATGCAAAAAATGCTGTTGTGGGATATTACTGGTCGCGTTGGCCAGACCGACACCAGAGGTATTGTGATTGAGGTCAATGAGTTCGACTACATGGCTGAAAACCAAGTTGTGTACGAGGAGAACGGGGTCGTAATTCGCTCTTTCCCTGCAATTCACTCGATAGACGGCCCAGTAAGCTATGCTCTTGAATGGAACGACCTGAAGTTCGTCTTCAGTTCGGACACCTATCCCAACAAGTGGTTTGACGAGTACGCTAGGGACGCTGACTTCGTGATCCATGAGTGCTTTATTGCAGTGCCTAGCCTAGTTGAAAAAATGGGCTTCACCCCCGAGGCCGCGTTGCAAGTAGGTACGCAAATCCACACGGCGCCAGAGGCTTTCGGCAAGATCATGAGCTCGATCCAACCCCGCCATGCGGTCGCCTATCATTTCTTCAAGGATCACGACACAACCGCTGAGGTCTATGATCGTATTCGATCCACCTACGATGGACCGCTGAGCCTCGCCGAAGACTACATGGTTTGGAACGTCACGAAAGACGACATCAAAGAGCGGCTCGCCATAGTAGATCACCATACTTGGTCACCGCCCTTGGCATCGCCCGCAATTGCCCCGAAGCTAGAAGAAGATCGCGCAGCCTTTTCTGAAGTTAGTGGCGTTCCCATAGAAGCAATGAACTACTCTGAGTTTATTGCGGAAGGGACTTGGGACGTGGACGATGTACTGCGCCCAATCTATGAGGAAGCTTCAGAAGTACTGGGTAAAGAATTTACCTATCCGGCTGACAACTAATATCAAATTTGACCGGCGCGACTTTAACATGCGCCGGTTCTTTCAATTCTGATCGGAACTCTCTATGCGATATACCTCATTGATTTCTCGCTATTTGGTCTGTGTTGGTTGGTTGCTTGTCGCGATATCTCATGCCGCCAACGCCCAGTCTCTTGCACGTTCTGAAGATGATGAAGGTGGTTGGCGGCACTCGATCACCCCTTATCTGTTCCTTCCGCTCAGCACTACGGGCACATCAACTATAGATGGAACAAGCGTCGATCTGGACCTGAGTCTGAGCGAAGTACTGGACGTGCTACAGGGCGCAGCTTCGGTACGTTACGAAGGCTGGAACGGCGACTTCGGGATCATCTCGGAAGTGTACTATGTAAGGCTTGGCGAAGACGGAACCCTGCCAGGCGGACGAGTAGACGTCGATGTTGATGTCCGGCAGACCTTTGTAAATGTTCAGGGAGCCTACCGATTTGCGAACGGGGTCAATGCTTCGGGTCGACGCTATGCAGCTGACGCTGCAATTGGCGTTCAGTGGAACCGCCTTAAACAAGAGATCGACCTTTCGGGCCCCGGCCCAGGTATGACGCTGGGCGGAACAGAGGATTGGTTCGAGCCGATGATCGCGCTCCGCTATGCGATGGAAATCAACGACAAATGGAGCTTCGCCAGCCGTGCCGAACTGAGTGGGTTCGGCGTGAATGGCGATGACCTGCAATACCTGCTTCTGGCTGGCTTTGACTGGAAAGGCTGGGAGAACACGTCCCTGCGGTTTGGCTATCAGTTCTATGGAATTGATTACTCCACTGACCGCTCGGGCGGGGAGTTTGCCTATGATGTTGACCAGAATGGTATCTATGCTGCCGTCGCGTTTCATTTCTAAGGTCGGCGATTGCAGCAAGACATGGGTTTGGGTGGGCGCGGCGCTCGCAAGTTGGGCGATTGGCGCTAACCAATCGATTGCTGACCTCGTGTCCCCCTACGGCGGAGAAACCGCCCCAAACTTTGTTGAGCTTTCGGTACAGCCTGATCATGTTCGCGTTATCCTTGAGGTCGATTTGGGCGACTATCCCATTTTCGTCATTCCAGATGATGGTTCAGGTGCGTCGCTGGCTGAGCGTACGGGTCAAAACCTTCAAGTCTGGGCAGATGAAGAGGAACTGACCAGCACAACGAATACGATTGATGTGCGCCCTAGAATTACCCGGCAAACAGCAGCGAGTGCTCAATATCGACCGCGACCGCGCAGCGAAAATGTCGTTTACGTGGATATGGAGTTTCCGTTCAATGGCAAGCCTGAACGGATCACGTTCATTCCCCCGCTAAATTCAGACGGGATTCCCTTGGCTTCACTTGGCGTTGTGGCCGAGCATATGGGTGTTCCGGTGACAGACTATCGTTACCTTTCTCAGGCTGAGACCATGCGTCCAGATTGGAACGATCCGTGGTTTACAAAATTTGAAAACCCAAATCTCACCCGCCACCACAAGTCCCCTATGATGTCGTTCCTGGCCATGGAGCCGCGTGTCGTCCGGCACGAGATCATATTGCGTTTGAAAGATTTCGAAACTTGGGCCGATCTGGGCTTGGGAGGCGCAGAGAGATTAACTCCAGATGATGTCGCCAGGATCAAGTCTGGCGTATCGGACTTTCTTGCGAATAGAAACCCGCTCGCCGTAGACGGCAAGCCGATGAAACCGGAAACGGTACAGGTCTCACGTATCGAAGTTGGGGCCGAAGGCTTGCGTGTTCTTCCGGATGAGGCGGAGGCAAACCGAAAGACGCTGTTACTGGGCGTTGTCCTTTCCTATCCGGTTGAGACCTTGCCGAACCGAGTTGATCTGGCATGGGAACTTTTTCCAGATGGTCTGGATATTATTCCGATCACCATCTCCGATCCGGCAGGGGCAGTCCCCTCGCAGATTTATGAATCCGATCCAGTTGTAAGTTGGAACAATCACTTGAAAACTTGGACAAACCCAAAGACGAGCCCGGTTGTCGTCAAAGTCGCGGGTGTAACACAGGTGCCCTCGTTTGCGTTCGGCTTAGGTTTCCTGTGTTTGATATGCGCCTATTACTCGTTGCAGCGTGCAAATAGTCAGCGTCTGATCTTGCTTGGCCTGACCGGGGCATTCGGTGCCGCTGCGATTGTCACGTATTGGCTGAACAACCCGTCGACAGCGCCCGAGCCGGATGACATCGCGACGCGTCAAATCATAGAAGGGCTAGTGACCAACATCGGAACTACGATGCTTGAGACGCGAGATGATAATACCTTAGGTGCGATGGAGCCATATGTCGAAGCAATTAATCGCGACAAGGTTCAAGCAGAAATGCGTCGTGGCTTGTCAGTTACCTTGCCCTCTGGTGCTATGGCTCGCGTCGAAGCGATTTCAGACCTGAATGTCGAGAGCTTCACGCCTGGCGAAGACAGAAATCAGCATCAGGCCCTCGCCAATTGGACTGCCCGTGTAAGCGGAGGTCATTGGGGGCATCTACATAGGCAAGCGGTTTCTTATCGTGGCTTGCTAGATGTTTCGCGGCATGGCGACCATTGGATGCTTGATGACCTGACGATTATTAGCGCCAAAACAGGAGGGTAATTCAGTGGCTATCGTGAGGTTGTTTTATACAACGTTCCTGTTTGCCATGATCTTTTTGTGTTCAGGCAGAGCAGAGGCGCATTTCAATCTAAACCAGAATGTCCGCATCCATCATGTTGCCCATTCGGAAGATGGCCTAGATGTCTATTTGCGCCTTCCGATGCCTTATTTGGTTGCAGAACTCGTCGGTCCCGAAGGTACGGACGGTTTGCCCGCACCGGCTCCGTACACTTACAATCTGACCGAAGATGGCGTGCTTATGCACTACTTGGATCAGACCGCATTTCACAAAGACCCAACCGGCTTGGCTCGTATTGCTGAAAACAGCTTTGAGCTATCTATCGACGGTGACCGACAAACATCAGAAATCGTCTCGATAAGACTACATCCGTTGGGGCAAGAGCCAGGGTTTGCTACGCTCAATGAGGCACGCTCGGCACTTGCGCCAAGAGATGTTTTTCCAACAACCGAGGAGATTTATGTTGGCGAGGTGATGGTTGACGTACATCTGCGCTTTCTTACGGGAGAGGTTGGAGCATACAGTTTATCCTACACTTCTGATCCGGGACTTCCTGAACAAGAAGAAACGGCGAACCTGATCCTCGACTATAACGGGCAGGATGTTCGGACATTTCGTGCGCGGGGCCTGATGCATACCCCGGTCGAAGTTTCCGGATCTGCAACCGCAGCCGCTTCGACCTTCTTTGTCGAAGGCATTCGGCATATTTTGGAAGGTCCCGATCACGTTCTGTTTGTGCTTTGCATGATCATCGGTGCATTGAACTTACACAGCCTATTAGCCCGCGTCACAGGGTTTACATTGGGCCACACGGTAACACTGATTTTAGGTTTTTTTGGCTTCGCGCCGAGCGGAGCGTGGTTCATCCCAACTGTCGAACTGGCAATAGCACTTTCAATTATCTACGCTGCTGCGATGGCGGTTTGGCCACCAGAGAAAGGACACGGCGACCTGAAGGCTTTTTCCATCACGTCCGGGATTGGGTTGCTGCACGGGTTTGGTTTTTCCTTCATGTTGCATCAAATTCTACGAGTTGATGCACCAAACGTTTGGCACAGCTTGCTGGCCTTCAATGTTGGAGTAGAGGCTGGACAAGTCATAATCGTTCTATTGGTCTGGCCCCTGGTGTTGTTGCTGCGTAAACAACCAGGCCGTATCTGGGTCAGCTCTCGCGCTGCCGTTGCCGCGTGCGCAAGTCTGGTCGCAATGTTTTGGGTAGTTGAACGGGCAGAGTTTTTTCTTTGACACTTGCGTTGTTGACATAAAGCACGCAGCCGTTGGCAATCTGACACGCGGCTTCCGCTCGTTTTCGGGCATCCTTTACGGAGATTGCCGGGTAAGTCCCCAAACGTTGTCGCCGCCGCCGCTTTCCAACATGTAAGACAACCTCCCAGACTTTCTGCCCCTTTTTCCCGACGCTCAATACCAGGCCTCGAACGATTTCGTCGCGAACTTCATATACGGTTTTGGCGGGCTTAAGTTCACTAGCTTTCTTCTCATTAAATCGTGTCATCATTTCGTGCGTTTCTTGTGCGGAAAATTGTGTATGTGCGCCGATTACGGGATATTCAAAAGTACGTAAAGTCAATGAAAAACAGATGCTTAAATATGGGTAAGTACTTGGGGATAGGTTGTGTCGACGGTCTCCAAAACCGTAGGTCGCGGGTTCGAAACCTGCTGCCCCTGCCACTCTCTCAAATCAATGATGTTGCTGCGACAGACGCGTGCATTTAGCGCGCACGTCAGACTCAATTCTCTTGACGTTTAGGGCAAGAAAGAAAAAGCTTGAACTAGGCTTGCGGAGAGGCCATCAGGGTTGTCCGCCTAACGTGCTAAGGTCGCTCGACTTTTGTGCCGATGGCAGTAAGCCTGACCGGGTAGGGGAGCCCGGAGCCAATCTGGGGCAAATGGGGATAATGGCAGAGATCGACGTATTTCTTGAAGGGCTCGGGCTGACCAAATACGCCCCTGTGTTTGCTGCCAACGAGGTCTCTCTGGCTGATCTTGTACATCTCTCTGAACACGACCTGATAGATATGGGGCTACCGTTGGGTCCGAGGCGCCGATTGACGGTAGCTTTGGGTCAGGCGCGCGAGGCGAATCCGGCACCTATTCATGGCCACGGGAAAATTGTGGCTGAGCGACGGCAACTGACTGTCATGTTTGTTGACCTCGTTGGATCGACTGCCCTGTCAGAACGTCTGGACCCGGAAGATCTGGGTGAGCTGCTGCGACGGTTCAAAGAAATCTGCTCAACCTCAGTAGCTCGGTTTGGTGGCCATGTTGCAAGCTTCATGGGCGATGGGGCGATGATCTATTTCGGCTACCCTCACGCGCTTGAAGATGCAGCGTCACGGGCAGTTCATGCCGGACTGGATATTCTGGGCGGGCTGGCCCGCATCGAAGGTCAGGAAAAACTGAGCGCGCGGATCGGGGTGTCGACGGGCCTTGTCGTTGTGGGCGAGATACACGGCGAAGGGCTGAAAGAACATGACGTGGTCATGGGGCGCACGCCCAATCTGGCCGCTCGATTGCAGGCGTTGGCCGAGCCAAATACCCTGATCATCAGCCCTTCGACCCGGCGATTGATTGGCAATGCATTTGAGTTGGAGGATCGGGGCTCATTCGCACTGAAAGGATTTTCGGAGCAGGTCCAGGCCTGGACAGTTACAGGACAGGCTCGGATCGAGCGTAGATTTGACATTATGCCGGATGCCGGGGCTGGGAGGCTTGTCGGGCGACAGGTCGAGTTTCGCAAACTGATCGAAAAGTGGCGAGAGGCCTGTCAGGGTGCCGGTCAGTCTGTGTTGGTTTCTGGTGAGGCCGGAATTGGCAAATCACGTTTGATCGAGGGGTTAAGCCAAGAGCTGGAGGATCAGGGCGCACTTCGGCTCAACTTTCAGTGCTCACCATTTCACGCCAACTCGGCGCTTTATCCGATCATTCAGCATTTGGAGCGCGCGGCGGGGTTCACGCCAACCGACAGCGACGACGATAAGCTCGGGAAACTCTCGTACCTCCTGCGACATCATCCGCGCGAGCATATGCGCCTGATCGCCGATTTGTTGAGTGTCGAAGCGGACGCTTCACTAGGTCCGCTTGATCTGCCGCCACAGGCGAAACTTGAACAGACACTCGATGCAGTGACCGAGCAACTAGCAGCGTTGGCTCGTGAGAAACCTGTCTTACTGTTGTTTGAGGATGCCCATTGGGTCGATCCGACCACATTGTCGCTGACCGACCGAGTGATCGAGCGCATTCGGGATTTGCCGGTTTTGATTGTTATTACCGCTCGCCCCGGATTTGATCCAGGCTGGGGGCACCATAACAATACGTTGCACTTGCCGCTGAAGCGTCTGGAAAACCGGGACATTGCCGAGATCGTGGCGGAAGTGGCAGGAGGGAATTCTATTCCAGCCGAAGTCTGCGATCTGATCGCGGCCAAAACCGATGGCATTCCGCTTTTCGTTCAGGAAGTAACGCGTGGCCTGCTGGAATCCGGACAACTAAGACTGACCGACCAGGGTTATGCCTTGCGCGGTCCACTGCCAGCGCTTTCTGTGCCGAATACGCTCAAGGATTCTCTGATGGAGCGTTTGGACCGGCTGGGAACCGCCAAAGAGGTTGCACAAACTGGTGCTGTCTTTGGTCGACAGTTTTCAATCGCGTTGCTGGCCTCGGTCTCAATTTTGTCACCAACGGTCTTGGAGGCTGGGCTGGAACAGCTTTCCTCTGCCGGTATCATTTTGCAGGCCCCGGATGAGGCAGAAGATGAGTTCATCTTCCGCCACGCGTTAATACGCGACATGGCTTATGACAGCTTGCTGCGCACGGAACGGCGGGTGCTGCACGACCGGGCGGCAGGTGCGCTGCTTGAAAACCAGCCGCAGCTTGCCCAAACTCAACCCGAGCTACTGGCGCAGCACTACACGTTAGCGCACCGTGCGGATGAGGCGGTGATGCATTGGCAAAACGCCGGGCGGCGGGCGATTGAACGTTCGGCCCAAACCGAGGCATTGACGCATCTGTCAAAAGCTCTGGATCAACTGGCAGATCTTCCCAAAAGCAAAGATCGAGATCTGCAAGAGATTGATATTCAAATCCTGCGCGCCGGAGTGCTGCGGTCAACCAGCGGTATCTCAGGGGATGCCACAGGCGAAGCGTATGGGCGGTTGCGAGACCTCTGCCATCGAGCGGATGAGACCAACAGGCTGTTTCCGGTTCTTAACGGGCTGTATGCCTTCCATCTGGTGCGGGCCGAATATCGGTTGGCGCAAGATGTATCGGCGCAAATTCTTGATCTGGCAGCGGAAAGCGGCAGGACTGAACACCGAATGGTTGGCCATCGCGCGATGGGTGCTGTGCAGTTGCATTTGGGTAATCTGCCTAAGGCAAAAACCCATCTCGAACAGGCCTGGTCGCTATATGATTTTGATAAACACAGTCAGTTGGCCTATGTCTATGGGACTGATCATGCCGCCATTACTTCGGCGTTCCTAGGTACGTGTTATTGCCTCATGGGGCGGCACCAAGAAGCCTTGCAGATTCAACGCACGGCTTTGGGCTGGGCGAAGGAATTAAAGCACGCCCACAGTGTAGCGCAGATATTGGTCTATATGTGTAAGGTTCATCTGCTGGCACGCGACATACCCGCGTTGCAGCAGGATGTCGAAGCGTTGTCCAAAGTCGCTGAAGAGCATTCGCTGCCATTCATGGCCACCATCGCGCGATTGTGGGAAAGCTGGGCCAACGCGACCGAATCCTCGGATATTGCGCATATCGATGATCTGCGCCAAGCATCAGAGGACTGGTGGGCAGTCGGGGCCGGGAACTACAAATGTTTCTTCCCCTCTCTGATTGCCGAGCTTCTTATAAACGCGGGTGACCATAAAGCGGCTAAGCAGACATTGTCGCACGCGGCGCAAATGCTGGCTGAAACCGAAGAGAAATGGGCCGAAGCTGAACAGCTGCGAATCGAAGCCAGTTTTGTTGCCGGCACCGGGGGCGACCCAGAGCCTTTGCTGTTACGGTCGATCGAAACGGCGCGACGGCAAGGGGCACACTTGTACGAACTGCGTGCAGCGGTTGCGCTGACACGTTGGCGGCTCGACCATGGAAAGCCTGCGGGCGATGCACTTAACACCGCTTTGTCTCATTTCGAATCGAACGCTTATCTGGCGGATCTGGAAGAGGCGCGAGCGTTATTGGAAACGACCACTTGACCGACAGGGCCCATTGCTGCCAGCTTGGTCAGCGGCAGATATGGGATGATACCGAAAATTCATAGTTGTGGCGTGGGGATATGCGTTTCCACGCTACCAATTGATTTGGTGTGAGGAGACCCGATGAAGAAGATCAGCAAAACGCTTCTGGCCAAGGATATTGTAGCGCAAAGCCGCACCGATCTGGCGCTGCAGCAATATCACTCGATCACGCCCGAGCAGATCCGCGCGTTTGAAAAGAAACTGATCGGAACGGTCACTCTGCCCACAGACCCCGACTACAACAATGACCGGCAGGTTTGGAATCCGGCCTTTCAGGACTACCCCGAGATCATCGTCTATTGCGAGACCATTCAGGATGTGCGCGCCAGCCTTGCTTTCGCGCGTGAGCACGGCCTGTGGGTTGTGGCACGGTCTGGTCGCCACAGCACGGCGGGGTATTCGGTCAACAACCAGATGGTGTTGGACACCAGCAAAATGCGGTATGTCACCGTCGATCCTGAGGTGCCGATGGCTTATGTCGGTCCGGGTACGCCGTTCAAGATGCTGAACTCTGAGTTGAATTCCTATCACCTGCATGTGCCGGGCGGGGCCTGTCAGGATGTCTGTGTCGCCGGCTTCATGATGGGCGGCGGCTATGGCTTTACCTCTCGCCGCTACGGGATGGCCTGCGACAATGTCTTGGGCGTAACCGTGATGTTGTGGGATGGCAGCATAGTGATCGCGGACAAAAACACGAACCCCGACCTGTTCTGGGCCATCCGGGGCGGAACAGGTAACAACTTTGGTGTGTTATTGGAGATCCGTTACCAGCTACACCCGCTGTATATGGTCTGGGGCTGCCATATCACATGGCCGCTGGACAAAGCCGCAAAGGCGTTGGAGTTCCTTCAGGCCAATTATATGAGTACCTGCGATGATGATCGGTTCGGAGCTTATATTTTCCTTGCTTTTCAGGGCGATGAGAAAGTGCTGCTGGTGTCGGCGCTTTATGATGGGACGGCCGAAGAGGGCAACGCATTTATCCAACCGTTGCTCAGCGAAGAAATCGGCGGGCAGATGGGCTCTGATGATCAGAACTACGGCACCTATCAGGACATCAATTCGTGGCTTTATGACGACAAGTACGACATCCCCGTTGTGCCTGATCAGGCGCGCGAGGACAAACAGGCCGGATATATCAAGCGCCAGCTCAGTGCGGCTGAGTGGCAGCGCGTCGTGGACTATCTCGACAGCACGCCCAATGACTATGGCGCGGTCGCTATCGAACCTTATGGCGGTGCGATCAACCGAATGCCGCTGGGCAAAGAGGGTAATGCCTTTATTCACCGTGATGTGTCGCTGAACTTTTATGTTGATGTGTTCTGGCTGTCGGAAGAGGAAAAAGAGGTGGTGGTACCCTGGCTCGACGGCTTCATGAAGCTGATGACCGAGGAAAGTTATTTCATCGACCGGGTCTATCAGAACTACCCCCGTCGGACGCAAAAGAACTATCGCTGGCAATATTGGGGCGAATATTTCAGCTCGTTGCTGTTCGTGAAGCGGAAATTCGATCCGGACAATTTCTTCCACTATCAGCAGAGCATTTCACCGGTGCCCGACGATGCGCCGTCCGACATCGTCCGCGACACATCGAAACCTATCTTTGATGATCCGAAGATCACATACCAAGACTATTCGAACCCCTGAAAGCGGGGGCAGCCAAGGCCAAACGGGGGAGGGCCCAGCATGGACACGATCCGAGAGATTTTCTTTCTGCCACCCATGGCGGTTGCTCGCCTGGGACCGGGTGAAACACCGCTGGAAAGCTATGAGTGGCAGCAGGACATAGACGCCCATGGCAACAACAAGACGGTCATCCGCTCGAACATAACCCTGCACGAAGTCGAAGATGGCAGCGTATCGGCCTATCTTCCCGACCCCGATATGATCCGCTTTCGCGACGAAGGCGGCGCGCTGCGCCCGGTTGCTCCGTTCTTTGAATTGTGGGCGCGGATGCATGACGCCGAGACGGGCGAGGAATATGAGACGCCGTTGACGCTGGATCTGCTCGACGATCAGGGGCTGTCGCTGCAGAATGTGCGTTATTCGGTCACCGTCGGAAATACTAAGGCCGAGCGTCGGACCGGGGATGCGGCCTGCGGATTTCGCGCGCGGGTCGAGATTGCGGGGCAGGATTTCGCCCCGAAACCCCTGCTGGCTTTTAGCCCCTACACCTCGGAACAGCAGCCGATGGTCTACGAGCACAACCCGATCCCGTTGGGCTCGATCCGCGTGATGCATCCGGTGCAGGGTCATGACGAACCGGTCGAAGGGGAGTTCGTAGACCGCAGTATCCTGCGCCTGCGCTTTATGCCTCCGAAAGGCGAAGTCTATGGCCCGCCCGATGCCGCCTACGGCCCGGCAACCTTGGCAGTGCCGGGATATCAGAACGACCCGCTGAAATCGGAATATGGCCGCATCCATGAAATCGTGCCCGAACAGAACCGCATCCTGAACCCCGACACTCCTTGGTCGAAATGGATCATGATGTCCGGCACCTCGGATGACCCAGAGCCGCATGACAGTTACGATGGTGCGCGCGTCGGCAATGATCGGTCGTGGGGTGTGGCTGATGACACCAGCGATGGTGTAATTGAGGCGACGCTGGCCGTACGCGGCGAGCGTCTGACCGCGCGCGCGACGATCATGACCGGCCCGCCTGATTTTGCGCCTGATGCGCGGCCCTTCTACAGTCTTGAGGACGATCTGGCCGATCGCGATCTGTCGCTGATTTCGGTCACAGAAGACAACTACACACAGGCCAAGGGCGAGGTGGTTGATATCTTCCGCCGTGCCTTCGAGACTAACAGCCTGATCAACCTCGACGATATCCGGGCGCAAGGTCTGAAGGATAATGCCAAACTGCAGGCGAAAACCGGGATGCTGGCGACGCCCGGCCTGCCGTCAACTGATGCGAAATCCATGACGGAGGAGGATGCAAGGCCGCCGGACAAGATCGACGAACTGATCCGGCCGCAGCCGATCTCAGTTTTCTCGAACTCCGTGCCCAATGACCGGCTGCCCTATACGGTGGCGACGAAGTTTGTGCATGAGCAACTGATCGACGAGGCGAATCTGCTGGATTTCCTGCGCCGTCGCCCGGATTTCGTTAAAACGCTGCTGCGCCCGCCCTATGGCATCCTGACCGAGCTTGAGGCAGACCCGAACCCCGATCAGGCCCCGAACCCGGAGTTCCGCGATCCCCGGATCATCCGCGACTCGATGCATGACGCGCGGATGCCGCCCTATATGCGCGATTCCAATTATTACCCGCTGTCTCTGTCACGCAGGCAATATCATCTGGTGATCTCGTTCATCGACTATCTGGTTGCACAGGAATCGGAGGCTCAGAATGTCTGATCAACCCGGCCAAATCCGCGTCAAACCCCGCAACCTGACCGCCCGCGCGGCCTATAAGGTACCGGGCAACCCTGACAACACGCGACTGGATGGATCGGTGGGCAATTGCTTTCCCGGTCTGGAAATGGATGTACGCAACCTTGATCGGCGCTTTTTCCCCGGTCTGGTTTTCAACGCCGCGCGCGTGCCGCTGAACCCCGTGCCCGAGGCGCCGAAGAATTCACAAGGCTTCCATCTGGTCTTTGTCGATTATTTCTACGACCCGATGCTGCCTGACAACAGCCCCGAAGAATGGGTGCAGACCTTGCTGGAGGCCTACAGCGGCGACGTGGGCGCAAAGCTCAGCCAAGGGCGCTGGTTCCTGTCATGGGTCGAACAAAGCGGCAAGCGCATCACTTTCAAGGAGGAAGACGGCACGCCCTATGACGGGCTGATGATCTGGCGGTTTATCCGCAGTCTGGAACATGGCGATGACAAACCGGTCAGTATTGCTCTGGAGCGGCGCAATCACGAAGGCATCGTGGATACTGAGCAGGTGGTCCTGCACGGATTTCGGCGCCAGTACCGGACCGAGGCGGGTGTCTTCAACGAAGCCTATGATCCCGGAGAATTGACGCAGAGTCTGTGCAACCCGTGGTCCCATGACTTCCGCGATTGCGGCTGCCACTACTGGCCCTCAAACCACCCCGATGTGGTGATGGCCGAGGTAGCACATGACGACCAGCTGCCATCGGGCCAGTCGAAAAACCCGATCGAGGCCGAAACCTATCTGGACTGGTTGCGTTCGGACAAGTCGCCATCGGGCAACGTGGCGGCGCTGAACACGGTGGAACAAAACCGCCCTTATCAGATCGACCATTATCAGGTGAACCAGATGTGGAGCGAGCTGCCCATCGTGGTCGAAGGCCGCGAAACCGGCGAGGTTTATAAGGTCGATCCTGAAATGCAGGGCGTGGACCCCTATGACACGCCCGAGGAGATGATCGAGGATCTCAAGACCCGTCTGGCGGCGATGGAGATGACGCTGAGCCTGCAATATCTCTATGCTTATTTCTCGCTGGCAGACCCCGAGACCGCGGATACCAGGAAATGGCCGACGTTGAAGGACGACCTGATCTTCGCCCGCCGCTCGGTTCTGGAGGTTGCGATTGGCGAGATGACCCATATGCGCTGGGCGAACCAACTGCTGTGGGAGCTTGAGCCAGAAGGGTATGAACCGATCCTGACCCCGTCTGAAACCTTGCCAGCAGGCAAGGGTAAGACGCAGCCCCGCGCGCTGAGGCCACTGACGGCTGAGGCGCTTGCGGATTTCATCGAGATCGAGCGTCCCGGTGGCTTTATCGACCGCGCCTATGCGCAATGTGTTGCAACGCTGGAGCAGGAGGACTTATTCCCCGAACGCCGTCTCTATGCGCTGGCGGTGCGGATCGACACCGACGGGGACGAGCATTTCCTGCGCTTTAGCCAGATGAAGGATGTTCTGGCCAAGTACGATGCCGGCGAAGGTACTCCTGCTTACTTGCGCCCGATTAAGGTCGGGACCGAAGAGCAGGCCAAAACAGCGTTGGAACTCTACGCTAAGGTCAAGGATGGGTTGGCCAATGCCTATACGCTTGAAGCGGATGGCAAATTCGAAGAGTCTCAGACCTTTATCCAGCAGGTGCGCGATGACATGAAGCTGTTCCGGGTCGAGGGCGAAGCGCTGGCGGCCCAAGGGATCGGCATTCCCTTCTGGACGGAGGGCAAGGCGTGATCGCACCCGCCGCACAGGTGCATTTCTTCGAAACAGGGAATGGAGATCACATGCTCGCCATCGATGGCTCGCGCGTCTTCGACGTCCCCGAGGGCACGGCGAGCCGGTTTGCGGCGATGAACACCGCGGGCCAAAGTGCTTTCCTCAGGTCCATGGGGTTGGATGGTACTCCATTCATCGACGATACACTGCCACAGGACCTGCCCGTGCGCTCGCTGTCACTGGCCGTGGCGCAGAAATGCAACCTGGCCTGCACCTATTGTTATGCGGCGGGTGGCGAATTTGGCGGCCCCGCGCGGAATATGGAGTGGGAGGTCGCCAAGGCCTCGGTTGATCGGTTGGTGGCCGAAGCCGAACCCGGTGTGCGGATCAACCTCGCCTATCTGGGTGGAGAACCTCTAATCAACCGTGATCTTGTGCATCGAACCACGGACTATGCTGTAAAACAGGCGCAGGCAAACGGATTGAGCGTTGGCTTTTCGATCACCACCAATGGAACCTTACTGCGACCCGAGGATGCCGCGTTTTTTGAGGCACATGGATTTGCGGTCACCATTAGTCTGGATGGCGTGGGCAAGATTCACGACAAACTGCGCCCAAATCGAGGAGGGCGGGGCAGTTTCGACATGATCCTGAAACGGGTCGAGCCGCTTCTGGCTGCACAGCACCGGATGCAGGTCGGTGCCCGGGTGACGGTCACGCCGCAGAATATGAACCTGCCAGAGACGCTGGAGCAGTTCGTGGGGATGGGTTTCCACTCGATCGGCTTCTCGCCAATGCTCGCGTCGCCCAATGGTCAACATGAGCTGGAACGCAACGATCTGGACGAGATGCTGACCCAGATGATCCACTGTGGTGAAGTGTTCGAGGCGGCGGTGATCAAAGGACGGCGGTATCCGTTTTCAAACATGGCGGCGGCGATGCAGGAAATCCATCGCGGCACCCATCGGCCCTATGCCTGCGGGGCAGGGGGCGGATATTTCGGCGTGTCCGCCGATGGTGGCCTGTTTGCCTGCCATCGCTTTGTCGAGGACGAAGCCGGAGCCATGGGCGATGTCTATGATGGCCCCGACTTGCGACGCGAAAACTGGTTGGCGGACCGTCACGTGCACACCCAGTCACCCTGCAATACGTGCTGGGCGCGGTATCTATGTGGCGGTGGGTGTCATCACGAGGTCATCCACCGCGGACGCCCAGCCTGCGACTACATTCGCGGCTGGCTGCACTATTGCCTTCAGGCCTATGTCCGCTTGTCCGAAGCGAGGCCCGATTATTTTGGCGTGCCTACGCAGGCGGCCTCTGCCTGATAGGATGGCCATCGAGACTGAAATCTGCGTAATCGGTGGCGGCCCAGCAGGCAGCGCGGCGGCGCTGAGGTTAGCTCAACTGGGTCGCCGCGTCTGCCTGATCGAAAGACAAACTTTTCCGCGCCAGCATGTCGGAGAATCTCTGCCACCATCAATCTGGCCGATCCTGAACCTTCTGGGCGTCGAAGAAACCGTGGCGCAAGCCGGGTTTCTGCGCGCAAGCGGATCGATCCTGCATTGGGCCGGAACGTTCGAGCGTCGCGGTGCAGACGGCGATTACCCCGGTCTATTAGTGGATCGAGGCCAGTTTGATGCGGAACTGCTGCGGGCCGCGCGGGCGGCGGGAGTTCAGATCATCCAGCCCGCACGGGCATACCGCCCGATGCGCGATAGATCAGGCTGGGCAATACCGGTCCGCACCGATACGGAAGCATTCCAGGTTCAGGCTCGGATCCTTCTGGATGCCGCAGGCCGGCAAGCCGGGCTGGGCCGCAGGTTTCGATCAGCCTCTCAGCCTTTATTGGCGCTCTATGCTTATTGGCAGGTTCCCCCAGGCTTCGGCCCACAAGCGCGGGTCGAAGCAGGCAAGTCGCACTGGTACTGGGGTGCACTGTTGCCGGGTGGGGTGGTCAATGCAATGGTTTTTGTTGAACCCGAGAGCTGCACAGGGCTTTCACCTGCGGACCGGCGCGATCTTTACCTGAACCTGCTGGCGCAATCGACCTTGTTATCCCCATGTCTGGAACAGCGCCGGATCGGGCCAGTCCGGAGGGTGGACGCAACCAGCCGAACCGAGGTCACACCTCCGGCGCGAGATCTTCTGCGGGTCGGGGAAGCCAGTTTATCGGTCGACGCTTTGTCATCGCAAGGGGTGCAATTGGCCATGGGGCAGGCAGTGCAGGCCGCAGCAGTGATAAACACGCTGCTGGATACGCCCGAACACAGCGAACTGGCTTTGACCTTCTACGCAGACCGCCAGTTTGAGCGTGTACAGACCCACGCCGCGCTGTCGGCGGATTTCTATGCGAGGCAGCATGCGGTCAGTCCTTCGCTGTTCTGGGCCGAGCGGGCACATCCGTTGGACTGGCTCAAATCGCCTCGAACCGACCCTAACCCAGAGAGGTTGCGCAATGATATGCCCCTGACCCTGTCGTCGAAAACACGGCTGATTACGTCTGGGGTTCAGGTCGCCGCGCATATTGAGCCGGGACTTGTTTTGAAGCACCCAAATCTGCAGCGGCCTGTCGCAAATCTCGAGGGCGCTTCGCTTGGCCTCCTGTTGCAGCGCTTACATTGGCCACAAAACGCGAGTAAGATCGTTGCATGTTGGTCTTATACACTCGATGCCGAACGAGCGGCTCGCATTCTGGACTGGCTTTGGCACCATCGCATACTGATCCCGGCAACTGATCGGGCTTAATCACGGTTCCCTCTGCCATCCGAATGGCATAAGCTTCTCCGCAACGCCAACCGCCAAGTAACAAGAGGTCGCATGTCGCGTTTTGATGGGTATTTCCTGCGGCAATTGCTGGTGCTGTTTGGCTTTTTCACACTGGTCCTTGTCGGTGTCTTCTGGATCACACGTTCGGTCAGCCTGTTTGACCGCGTGATTAGCGGTGGCCAGTCTGCAATGGTGTTTCTGGAATTCACCGCGCTAACCCTACCGACACTGATCCGGACGGTTATGCCGATGGCGGTGTTTGCTGCCGCTGTTTACGCGACCAACCGCTTGAGCCGGGAAAGTGAGATGACGGTTATGCTGGCGACTGGATCGAGCCCTTGGCGTCTGGCGCGCGCGGTTTTGATGTTCGGGCTGAGCGCTGGGTTGATAATGGCGGTCATCAGTGTGTTTCTTCGACCTGCATCGGTTGATCAGCTGGAAAAAAGACAGGATGAGGTCGCTGGTGATGTGACTGCTCAGCTGCTGAATGAAGGCGAATTCCTGCACCCGGCAGACGGTGTAACCGTCTATATTGGCAGTATCGATCTGGACGGTACGCTGCGCGAGGTCTTTGTTTCGGACCGGCGAGAAGCGATAAATCCCGTCAGCTATTCCAGCACCACAGCTTATCTGGTCAACCAGACCTCAGGCATTCATCTGGTTATGCTAGATGGGATTGCGCTGCGATTTGATGAGGCTGGCAACACGTTGTCATCAACGTTTTTCGAAGATGCATCCTACGACATTTCAGAGCTGACACTGAACTCGGAAATGGGCCACCGGAGCCTTGAGGCGATACCTACGATCGAGCTGATCTGGGATCGGGAAGCTGTTGCCGTGAAAGATTACCACAGCGTCGGTCATCTGGTTGATGAACTGCATCAGCGATTCTCATGGATCGCCATTTGTATTGCGATTGCCTTGGTCGGCTATTCGGCGCTCATGCTCGGCAGTTTTTCGCGTTTTGGCTTGTTGCCTCAGATACTCGGAGCCTTCACGATTCTCGTATTGTTGGAAGGCGTAAGGGGGTTTGTTTCACCTATAGTGATCGGAGATCCACGTTTGTGGATTTTGCTTTACCTTCCGGCGATACTAGGCGTCGCATTGTCAGGCTTGTTCCTGACTATTGCCGGACGCCCCTTGCTCCGTAAGTCATCCGGCAACGGCGCCATTTCCTCTGTATGATACTTGGCGTTTGTCGCGTCGAATTCTTTTGCGTTGTTGATCGGTCTGTATAATCTAGGCGCGAAAGCAGCCACAGGAGCGCGCAATGCTGGACAAAACCCACAAACCCACCTGGACCAGTTTTGAAGAGGCAACGAAGGCCGATTGGGATGCGGTCATGGAGTATGAAGAGGCCTATAACGCGGCTCTGCCAGATCGTATTCTCGATGCCATCCGATCGCTAGATGAAGACTGGACGCCTTATCCGGTGAATCGTTACCAACACAGCCTGCAAGCCGCGACACGCGCTTATGAGGATGGTGCCGATGAAGAGTTGGTTGTAGCAGCTTTGATCCATGACACGGGTGATATCCTGTCGCCTTATAATCACGGTGAGTTATCAGCTGCGATGATGAAGCCATATGTAAGCGAGAGAACCTATTGGATCCTCAAGCACCACTGTGTGTTCCAGGGATACTATTATAATCACCATCTCGGTGGTGACCGGAATGCGCGCGACAAGTATCGCGACAGCCCGTATTGGGAGGACTGCCGATATTTCTGCCACGAATACGATCAGAAAGCATTTGACCCTGATTATCCAACAAAGCCGCTGGAGTTCTTTGAACCCATGCTACGCCGCGTCTTAAACAAGGGCGAGGGGCATATGGAGTTGAACGAGACGTCTGAAGGTTAACAGGCGGCCATCAGTCGATAGACGATCTGAGCGGCGGTAAAGTCCCAGGCGGCATTGCCGTCTGGGGCCAACTCGACCACATCGAAGCCCACACATTTCCGGCCCTTCAGGGCGTGCTCGACCAGGTGCAGCGCCTGATAGTATCCCAGCCCTCCGGGTACGGGCGTGCCGGTCGCAGGCATTTGTGATGGATCCAGCCCGTCAACGTCGAAGCTGACATAAATCAGTTCGGGAAAATCCTCGGGCAGGTCGACCGAATGGATATTACCAGTCACCAATTCTTCGGCGTCCACATGGAAAATGCGGTTCTTCAGACGGCTCTGCGCTTCTTCGGTCGAGAAGGCACGAACGCCGAATTGCGCCAGCCGGATGCCTTCTTCGGCCAAAAGGTGCATGACCGAGGCGTGGGAGTGCTTTTCCCCCTGATAGGCGTTGCGCAGATCGGCATGGGCGTCGACCTGGACGATGCCGATGGGTTTGTTGAGCGCACGGGTGATACCCATCACTGCACCAAAACTGAGCGAATGTTCTCCGCCCAAGGTCACGGGCACTTTGCCCGCACGGATGGCAGCTTCGGTGCGTTGGGCGAGGCGTTCCATGATTTCAGGCAGGGCGGCGTCGCAATCGATGGGTTCTTCGGTGAAAATGCCGTCTACGCAAGGTTCTGCGTGGCCCGTGATGCGCTCCAACTCGTTGCTGGCCTCAATGATCGCCTCAGGCCCTTTTGCGGTGCCAGATCCGTAAGAGACCGTGCGCTCCAGAGGCACCGGGATCACGCGAAAGCGGGCGTCCTCGGTGCGCTCGGATGTGGTCAGTTCACTATCAAGAAAAATGCTCATGAAAGGCGGTCCTTAAAGTCGTCATAGCTGAACTTTTTGATGATTTTCAGTTCGTCTGTTTCGCTGTTCCATAAGGCGATGGTGGGCAAGGGAACACCGTTGAAGGTGTTGGTCTTGACCATCGAGTAATGCGCCTGATCGAGGAAAGCAAAGCGCTGGCCGATCTCCAGAGGCTTGTCCCATGTGTAATCGCCAATCACATCGCCGGCCAGACAGGACGGACCGCCCAGACGGTAGGTATGGCCTGACGCGGCTTCGTCCATCAGGGCTGGGCGATACGGGGCTTCGATCACGTCGGGCATGTGGCAGGTGGCCGAAATATCGGTGATTGCGAGGTTCATGCCATTTGTTGGTAGGTCTAGGATTTCTCCGATCAGAATGCCCGCGTCCAACGCCACCGCCTCCCCGGGTTCGAGATAGACGTCGACGTTGTGTTTTGCGCGGATGGCTTTGATGAAGGCCACCAGCCCGTCGCGGTCATAGTCATCGCGCGTGATATGATGGCCGCCGCCGAAGTTCAGCCACTTGAGCTGGTCCATGAAGGGGGCGAGTTTGGGGTCCACAGAGTCCCAAGTTCGTTGCAGCGGCTCGAACCCCTGTTCGCAGAGTGTGTGCATGTGCAACCCATCGACGCCGGTCAGGGCGTCTGCGGTCAGTTGGCTGACAGGCGTGCCGAGACGTGAGCAAGGCGCACAGGGGTCGTATTTGGGGATCTCACCCTCGGAGTGCTCGGGGTTGATACGCAGGCCAACCTGTACGCCTGCTGCCTGGGCTTTGAAGAGGAAGCGATCCTTCTGAGCCGGAGAGTTAAAGATGATATGGTCGGACAGAGTGAGAATTTCATCTGTGTCTGCGTCTTTGTACCCGGCGCAGAAGGTCGCGACCTCGCCGCCATATTCTTCACGACCCAAACGTGCCTCATAGATACCGCTCGCGCAGGTGCCGCCGAGGTATTGGCGAACCAATGGGGCGAGCGAGAACATTGAGAAGGCTTTGAGCGCGCTCAGGACATGCGCACCTGAGCGGTTGCCGATCTCGGCGAGCACGCTCAGATTCCGCTCGACGGCTATTTCGTCGATCACGAAGCACGGCGTGGGAACCCGGCTTAGATCGAAGTTGCGAAAGGCTCCGGCGTCGCCGGCCTGCGTGGTCATCATGTCGGACATAACAGGCGTCTCCGTTGGGTGGAGAGGCCCCGGGGGACCAGCCCCCCGGGCCCCCCCGAGATATTTTGGGCCAGATGAAGCGGGGCGGTCGCTCAGACCGACCCCGATGGATCAGAACTCGACCGGGCCGTCGAGCTCGTGGACCTGCCACGGCAGGCCGTGTTCGTTCAGCATGTCCATGAAGTTGTCCGGGTCGAGCTGTTCCATGTTCCACACGCCGGGCTGCACCCAGTTGCCTTTCAGCACCTGTGCGGCACCGATCATCGCGGGTACGCCAGTGGTGTAGCTGACGGCTTGGCTGCCGACCTCGGCATAGCATTCCTCGTGGTCGCAGATGTTGTAGATGTAATAGGTTTTCTCACCCGAGCCGTCTTTGGCCTGGCCCGTGGCGATGTCGCCGATGCAGGCTTTGCCTTTGGTTTCTGCACCCAGGTCACCGGGATCAGGCAGCAGAGTTTTCAGGAATTGGATCGGGATGATTTCCTTGCCGTCATGCATCACCGGATCAATGCGGGTCATGCCGACATTCTCCAGCACTTTGGCGTGGGTAATGTAGGCATCGCCGAAGGTCATCCAGAAGCGGGCGCGTTCGATTTCGGGGAAGTGGGTCGAGAGTGATTCCAGTTCCTCGTGATACATCAGGTACATGTTTTTCTGACCGATGGCAGGGAAGTCGAACTCGACCTTATGGGTCATGGCGGGGGAATGTTTCCATTCGCCGTTCTCCCAGTGACGTACTTCGGCCAACACTTCGCGCAGGTTGATCTCGGGGTTGAAGTTAGTGGCAAATTCTTGATCGTTTGAGCCACCATTAGCGTCCAGCACATCGATCTGACGAATGGTGTCCAGCTTATGGTTCTTCAGCCAAGTGGCGAATACGCTGGTCACGCCCGGATCGAAGCCAGAGCCGAGGATCGCTGTCAGACCGGCCTCTTTGAACTTGTCCTGATAGGCCCACTGCCAATGGTATTCGAACTTGGCCTCATCCTCAGGCTCATAATTTGCGGTGTCGAGATAATGGATGCCCGCCTCAAGGCACGCGTCCATCAGCACCAGATCCTGATAGGGCAGGGCGAGGTTCACAAGGATTTCTGCGCCGGTTTCCTTGATCAGCTTGACCGTGTCTTCGACCTTGTAAGCGTCCAGTTCGGCGGTCTTGATATCGACGCCTACACGCTCTTTCACCGCCTTGGCGATGGCGTCGCATTTCGATTTTGTGCGGCTGGCCAAGGTGATTTCGGTAAAAATGTCCGAATTCATCGCCATCTTGTGCACTGCAGCGTGAGATACGCCGCCTGCGCCGACAACCAGTGTTTTGCCCATGGTCTGTCTCCTTTTTATTCGTAATAGGTGTAGCCATTGATCGAGTCGCGATAGGCGCTCATCAGGGTTTTGCGGTCCTTGGCCATCAGAGTACCGGTCGAGATCGCCTCGTCCACCATTTTGCGGAAGGCGGCGACGCAATCCTGTGGGTCGAATTCCACGTAAGACAGGACTTGGCTGATCGTGTCGCCCTCTTGTTCGTGCAGCAGATCAAAGCCTCCGTCAGCACGCAGGTCGATGGTGACGACGTTGGTATCGCCGAATAAGTTGTGCAGATCGCCCAAGGTTTCCTGATAAGCGCCAACGAAGAAGACACCCATGAAGTACTCATCATCTTCGGGCAGGGAATGTACTGGCAGGCTGGGTGAGACACCGTCGGCCAGAATGAACCGGTCGATCTTGCCGTCGCTGTCGCAGGTGATGTCTGACAGAACGGCGCGGCGGTCAGGCGTTTGGTTCAGGCCTTGTAGTGGGACGATGGGGTGAAGTTGATCAATGGCCCAAACGTCAGGAAGGGATTGGAACAGTGAGAAGTTGCAGTGGTAGATATCGGCCACTTTCTCCAATTGGTCGTCCACATCCGACTCCAGATCATCGCTTGCAGCCAGAGACTTGAGGCGTGCCATAAGCGACAGGTAGATCCGTTCAGCACGGGCCATCTGGCGCAGGTCGACATAGCCCCGCCGGAAGAGCGCGCGCAGCTCGTTGCGGTAGAAGGTGGCGTCGTTCCAGCATTCCTGCAGCCGATCGCTGCTTAGATAGCCATGAACTGCAGCGAGGTCCGAGACCATATGATGATCATCAGCTTCGACTTCGGGACCGGTCGGGGCGTCGTAAAGCGTGCTCTCCAGAACATTAAAGACCAGCATCGAAGATGTGGCCACGACTGCCCGTCCGCTTTCAGTGATAAGTGTGGGATGATCGATTTCAGCTTCGTCCATGGCATAGGCCACAGTTTCGACCACGTTTGCGCAGTATTCTTCAACCGTATAATTGATTGAATTTTCTGCGGCTTTCTTTTCGCCGGTATAGTCCACACCCATACCGCCGCCCAGGTCCAAATGAGTGAGCGGTACGCCTTCGCGCGTGAGTTCGGTATAGTAGCGGCACGCCTCGCCTACAGCGCGGCGCACGTCGTTGACGTCCTGTACCTGTGAGCCCAGATGTGAGTGCTGCAGCTTCAGGCAATGCAGCAGGCCGGCGTCGCGCAGTTTATCCACTGTGGCAACCAATTGGTCGGTGTTCATCCCAAAGGCGGATCGGTCGCCCGAACTTTCTTCCCATTTACCGCTGATCTGATTGGTCAGCTTGACCCGTACGCCGATCAAGGGCTCGATGCCAAGCTCGTTATAGACCTGGATAACCGTGTCAGCCTCTTTTGGGCTTTCCAGAACTATGACCGTATTGAAACCGATCTTGCGGCTGAGGATCGCAAGCTGGATGAACTCGGCGTCCTTGACGCCATTGCAGACAATTAACGCTTCAGAGGCCAAGCGGTGGGCCAGCGCGACGACCAGTTCGGGTTTGGAACCGGCCTCAAGCCCATAGTTGTATTTCTTGCCGAACTCGACGATACGATCGACGACCTGAGCCTGCTGGTTCACCTTGATCGGGAAAACGCCGCGATATTGGCCTTTGTAGTCAACGCGCTTGATTGCGTCGCGGAAACTTTCATTCAAATGCGCGATCTCATGTTCCAGATAAGACGCCACACGTAGCACCATCGGCGCCTTGATGCCCCGATCATCCAAGTCACTTAGGATACCCGGCAGGCTAATCGCAGTGGCATCGGGAGCCATCGGATTACGTAGACCGATCTCGCCCTGATCTGTCACCTCAATGAGGCTTTTGCCCCATTTCTCAACCCCGTAGATGGAATGCGGTGCGATGGGCGGTTGTTTCAATCAGGTTTATCCTTGGAATCAGGGTGCAGGTTTCGCGCCTGCCAATACGGTAGCGGTTCGATTCGTCCAAGCATAAACTGCGAATCGGATTCTCGCTGCGTATTAATCGGTTGTTTGGATTGGGATCAAATGGTTGTCCCATTGGCAATCCTGCCGAGACGAGATTTTGGCGTGCGCGGCATTCAGAGACCCAAAGGCACCGGTACCGGTGGTGAATACCAAATCTTCTGCGCCAGCGCCTAATCCGCAGACGTCCTCAAGCGTGTAGGCATTCATAAAAGTACCACTCGTCACATCGAAGCGATGTAGCGCGTTGCCTCTGGGGCAGGTAATTGCAACTGAATGTCCATCGCTGGAGAACGCGATGCTGCCAGCATACCCGTGCAACTCGCTTTGCTGTCTTTCAGGGGCGGAAAGCAGGCGAGGGTTTTCGCCAAGTTTGTGCAAGCCCAACAAGGGTGGGTGCTTGGTCTGATTGCCCTGCCATTGCATCGCGAAACCCACGAGACCATCGCCACGCACAGCAAGATGACGGATTGAGTTTTTGTGCTGCGCGCCGGTTAGCTCCACTTTTGCCAATACCGAACCCGATAGGTCGACATAGGCGAGATTGGGCAACATTGTAGGCAAGTTAAGCTTCGTTCGGCCGGTATCGGGGTGGGTTTCGATACCGCCATTGGCGATAACTAGCATGTCACTGCCGGGCATCAGCCTTATGTCGTGGGGACCAACGCCGCCCGAGGCGAACTCTCCAAGCCGAGTAAAGTTGTTGGCGTCCCAAACGCCTATGACGCCTTCTGCGGCTTCATATTTGTTCTCGGTCGTGAAGAACCGTGTGCCATCGGCCGAGAATGTGCCGTGCCCGTAGAAGTGGCGGCCCTTAGGGGCTGTCAGTCGTTTGATGACATCACCACTATTGCAATCTACCACAATGGCGAATGTGCCCGGACGGCGTGCGAAGGCGACGGCTTGCGCCTTGGACGGATGGGCAGCCGCAGCATGGCCCCTCGCAGGCAAAGGGATCGAGAAGAGTATGGCGCCCGCGTTATCCAGCCCGGAAAGCCGATAGCTGCCATCGGGGAATAGCCCGGCGGCAAGATAAACAGGCGCGCCCACCGATGACCAGCCGGATGCGGGCGTCAGGCTGGCAGCGGCGAGACCTGCAAGGAAATTGCGCCGGTTGGTCAAAGCTCAGTCTCCGTCCAGTGAGTTGAACCCAGCACTGATGCCGAGCGTTGGACCAAGCTCGGTTGAGGCGATCTCGCTAATCTTGTGGATCGATTGTTGCAACGCTTCGACCCGGATGCGGCCCTGCGGTGTGTCGACCTTGGCAAAGTCGGGGTCATCCAGCGATTGAGCCCGATCTATTGCCTGTGCAAAGGCTGTATCAAGATCAGCTGCGATTTCGGGGTGGTCGAAGGACAGGCGGGCGGCCATATCGCGTAGCGCGATCAATGATAGCTCCACATGGCGCAATGATCGCTTTGACCGACGCGCTTCGGCGCGGTTTGGACGAGGACGTTCGAATGTGCCCAAGGGGCGACCGACCCGTGTATCAGCGGTGAATTCGAGGCCTGTTGTCAGCGCTCGGTACAGTTCCTGCATCGCCTCATCGCCCGTGCGATAGGGGCTGTCGTCACCCGGCTGGGTTAGATTTGGTGCGAAACTCTGCCAATCGGCGTTCATTTCATCTGCATTCCGATCAATGTCGGTAGCGATAGCGCGGATCAGCGCGCAGCGATAGGCGACGTTGCCTTGTTCGGCCATGGCTGGATCGTACAGCATTCGTTCAAGCGCCAGAAAACCGCGGCCGGCAATCGACGTTTCGGCATATGCGGCGGGCGACTCGACAGCTGTGTCTTCGTCTTTGATGTGCCGGGAAAGGGTTTTTGGTGTGAACCCTTTTGTGTCGGGCCAGAAGGCCATGGCAAAGGCCCGGTCATCCGTCTCGGTTGGACCGAACCGCAAATGACTGGCTGAGATCCAACTATCGAATGCTGCAGAGTAGGCTGCGCGCAGGGTATCCGATTGTGGCTCACAATCGGCCTGCACGGTGGTGGCCAAGGTGTCAGTCGCATCCGCCAATTGCGCAAAGCGCGGCAGGATATGTGTTTCAGTCACATCCATCAAAATCGGCGCGCGATCCTGCGCATAAGCGCCGAATGGGATCAATAAAGCGGTGAATAGGGTAAGGCTCCGCATCAACTATAGCCTCTCTAGAAATTGGATCAGCGCATCACGGTCAGACTTGGGCATTGATACAACCGTGTCGCGGGCGGTTTGGGCCTCTCCGCCATGCCATAAGACAGCCTCGAGCAGAGAGCGTGCCCGACCGTCGTGCAGGAATTGGGTGTGGCCCGATACACGTTCTGTCAATCCAATCCCCCACAGCGGCGGAGTACGCCATTCACGGCCCGTGGCGCGGGCCTCGGGGCGGTTATCGGCCAGTCCTTCGCCCATGTCGTGCAGCAGCAGGTCAGTGTAGGGCCAGATCAATTGAAAACTGTGTTCGGGTCGATCGGGCATTCGATGGGTGACATAAGCAGGTGTGTGACAGGAGGCACAGCCAGATGTGTGAAACACTTCTTTGCCGCGCAATACCTGTGGATCATCAGTCTCACGCCGGGCGGGGACACCCAAATTGCGGCTGTAAAAAGCGACGAGATCCATGCCGATTTGGTCAATCTCAAACCCGCGCACATCAGTGTCACCGTGCGGGGCATCTATGCAGTTGGTCTGCAGCTCGGTGCAATCGCCGAAGGGGGCAGGGTAAAGCGGGCTAGAAATGCCGATATCACCCGCAAAGGCCGCCGATGATTGCTCCATCACCGTAGGCATTCCGGCTTTGTGGCCAAAGCGGCCCATCATCGGTTCGCCAAATTCTAACGACCACACGATGTTCGGTCGTCCCGATATCCCATCGCCATCTTCATCATCAGGATCGGCCCGTGCCAACAGGTCCTCAACCGGGATGGATTCGAGCAATCCCAAGCCGATCATCTGTGGCGCGACTCGGGGGCTGAGCATGGCATCGGGATGCAATGGGCCATACCCCAAGTCGGCCGCATGGTAGGTCGGGTGGCGAAGCGAAGCAATTTCACCTTCGGACAGCTCGATTGGGACTTCTTCGAATGTGATGCTCAACCGATATTCTGCCGGATGGCCGGCCAGTGCGAAATCCTGCATCTGCCCGCCATAATTCGGGTCGGGCAAGGTGGCGATATAGTCCTCAATCTCGGCAGGAGCATCCTCTGGGTTGCCGGGAATCGAGACCCGTAGAAACATCGAGACGGCGTTGTCATCCGGTCCATTAGGTGTATGGCCGCGCCCATCCTTGATGTGGCACCGCTGGCACGAGCGGGCGTTATAAAGCGGGCCTAACCCATCTGAAGCCAGTGTTGAGGAGGGCGATGAGACCCAGATTTTCTTGAACAATCCATTGCCTACTTTGAAATCCAATTCCTGTTCGAAACTGATGTTGGCGGAGGGCTGAGAAAACGCATCGGCATCGGTACGAACGCGTACAGTCGCCGCGCCAGCGGATAATTCTTCGAACCGCTGGAGTGCACTGAACTTTTCGGGTGAGGCTGTCACCGCAGCAATCCGCGCACGCTCTTCGTCTGTTCTGGGAATGAAGTTTAGATGTGGGTCCCGTAGCTCGGTCGCGAGGGAGGGGGTGGCCGACAGTGCGGCCACCGATGCCAGGGCGAGTCTACTCGCCCTCGTCCATGGTTGATGCGTTGAGTTGCGCATAGTTGGCTTCGCCAATCCTTCCATAGAGGTCGAGCTGCGTTTCGAGAAAGTCGATATGGTCCTCTTCATCGGACATCAATTTCTCAAACAGAGACATCGACACGTAGTCGCCGGCATCCCGGCAGTATTCGCGCGCTTCCTTATAAAGAGCTCTTGCATCAATTTCGGCTGCCAGATCGCATTCAAGAGTTTCCTTGGGTGTCTGGCCGATCCGCAAGGGATCAAGTTTTTGCAGGTTGGGGTGACCTTCGAGAAAAATAATGCGTTCGATCAGTTTATCCGCGTGCTCCATCTCTTCGATGGATTCTTCGCGGCTTTTCTTGGCCATATGGCCAAGGCCCCAATCTTCCTGAAGCCTATAGTGCAACCAGTATTGGCTAACAGCCGTTAGTTCATGCCGCAGTGATTTGTTGAGATATTCGATAACCTTGGGATCGCCTTTCATGTGATTTCTCCTGTGATGCTCCGGACCGCAATGTTCGAAGCTGCATGGGGACTTCCAGATTATCGTCAGAACGCATTGTGTCTAGGAAAAGAGGCATGCATCCGCCGCAATCCGCTGATTTACCAAGGGCATGATAGATCTTGCCAGGGGTGATTATGGTCTGCGGATCTGCGGTGCGCATCCAGCTGATCGCGGCGCGGATGTCGTGGTCTGAGATATTAGTACAGTGGCATACAATCATGGCGACTCAGCCTGAATTCGTTTTTCTTAGTGAAATAGTTGGTTTTTTGTTTTGCGTCCAGTGTCAAGACGCCACACTCCTTTCGTAGAATTGGCCGAGCGCAATTCAATCGCGCCCGGCCGTAGCGTTTAGTGGAAAACCGCGTCAGGATTATCCAGGCTGTCCGAACCTTCGAACTCGATCTGGTCAAGTTCCAGCAAGGTTACGATACGTTCAATGGTTTTGGTTTGGTCGATCAGTCCATTCACGCCACCCATGATTAGAGCTTCACCGCCTTCGTTGCCGCGCTCCAGCATCTGATCATAAGCAAAACCAGCCTCGGCAGTCGACTTGATGTTGCCCAAAGCTTTCATGGTGCTCGCGAGCTTGGCTTTCATCTCTGCATCCAAAGACGGATCGGTTGCGACAACCAGATCGGACAACGATGCACCAGATACCGGAGTGCCATCGATACGGGTGTAGCTTCCCAGATATACGTTCTGGATGCCCAGACCATCGTAATAGTGGCTGTTATGGGTGTTGTCCGCAAAGCAATCATGCTCTTCTTCGGGATCGTTCAGCATGAGGCCCAAGCGCATGCGTTCACCCGCCTGTTCACCATAGGATAGTGAGCCCATGCCGGTCAGGATTGCACTTACACCGGCAGTCTCGTCTGCTGCAAGTGCGGCACGCGCATCACCGCCTTCAGCCCACTGGGCCGTCATCCATTCCAGATCGCTGATCAGCAGATCGGTTGCGGCGCTCAGATACTGGGCCCGACGATCGCAATTATCGCCAGTGCAGCCGTCACCGTGTACATAGTCGGTATAAGGACGATTTCCTGCGCCAGCACCATGGCCATTCAGGTCCTGACCCCACAGCAGGAATTCGATGGCGTGATAGCCGGTGGCGACGTTGGCCTCGATCCCGTCAGCCTCGTGCAGCGTATCCGACAAAAGAGCAGGGGTGATTTCGCTGGCGTCGATGATTTCGCCAGACAGTTCAAAGCTGGGGTTGGCGATGACGTTCAGCACGGCGAACTCGTTCTCATCGCTCGGGCCTCCGTACGACGCGTCCACATAGTCGATCAGGCCTTCGTCCAATGGCCAAGCATTCACTTTGCCTTCCCAGTCGTCGACGATTGCGTTGCCAAAGCGATAAACCTCGGTCTGCTGATAAGGCACACGCGCGGCGACCCATGCAGCGCGGGCGGCGTTCAGCGTGGCATCAGACGGGTCAGCGATCAGAGCGTTGACGGCAGCTCGCAGGTTTTTCGCGGCAATCAGGCTGTCGTCAAACTTGGCTTCCGCGATGTTGCCATAGGTGCTCAGAATATCTGCTTTAGACGGGGCGTCGGCGACAGCTGCACCTGCGATGCACAACGTAAGGGCGCTGGTCGCAGTGAATAATTTGGTCATTTGGAATTCATTCCTTCTCAACGGGTTCGGCTCCCGCACAGTTGCGGGGTGGACGCGAAAATATCTGAGTTAATTAGTCAACAAAGTCAACCTGACTTTTATTATCAGATATAAAGTCTGAATTTGCCTCCCCATATCTGGTGGGGTTGAAATGCATGTAAGCCAATTGCGCAGGAGGGTAATTAGACTAAAATATCATGAGATTTGTTTGTTTAATGGTGTTTGAGATGAAATGCGCGGCAGTACTGTTAATGCTCTTGCCAACCATACCAATGGCTCAAAAGTTGGCTGCGGTCGAAGCGCATACCCACGGTGTTGGACGAGTGGCAATATCAATGGATAGTAATCAGTTCACCGTGATTCTTGCGGCCCCGGGCATGGATGTTGTGGGCTTTGAGCACTCAGCAGAAAACGACGAAGAACGGGCAGAAGTTGCGGCCGCGATCTCGGATCTCTCAGAACCGTTGAGGTTGTTCAATTTGCCATCAGAAGCTGGATGCGAAACCGCGTCTGCGAATGTGGCCCTTGTTGGGGTTGGTTTTGGGCAAGTGGATGACAAAACCGAAAATCACACCAGGGAACACGCCGAATTTCAAGCGGACTATGTGTTGGAATGCGAGGAAATAGATTTGGTGACGTCGATCCGGTTCACCTATTTTGAATTATTTCCCGACGCTCAGAAACTGGACGTCAGTTTGATTTCGGTCGAAGGTGCCTTCAGCTATACGGTGTATCGCGATCAGCCGGTGCTGACCCTGCAGGACTAGAGTGCGTTAGCTTTGCGTCAACGCGTTTTTCAAGGCAAAATATGATGCTTTGGGTGTTCTCTCCAACGTTTTGAAATCTACATCGACCAGTCCGAAGCGTTTTTCATACCCCAGCGCCCATTCGTAATTGTCCAGCAACGACCAGACAAAATATCCTTTGATCGGCACACCGTGATCCAAAGCCCGGCGTACTTCAGCCAGATGTTGATCCAGATAATCAATTCGGTCTTCATCCTGTTGGCGCTCAGCGCTCGCCATACCGTTTTCAGTGACATATATCGATAGATCGCCCGTGTAATCGCGTGCAGTTCGGATCAGAAATCGCGAAAGCGCCGCAGGATCAATTTCCCACCCCATCTGCGTTTTGGGCAGCGGGCCTGGAACCTCTTTTAAAGCGGGCCAGGCCGAGTCGGAGTGTGTAATTAGCTTGCGCGTATAGAAATTCAGCCCACACCAATCGACCGGACTGCCGATGGTCTCAAAATCGCCCTGCCAACCTTTGGGTAGGTGCGGTGCTAAACCCTCCAGAACATTCTCGGGGTAGGATTTGTTAAAGACCCCGCTCAAAAAGAACCGGTTGTAGATCCCGTCATATAGGGCCGCCGCAGAATGTGCTTCGGTGCAATCATCGGCAGGTTCCGACCATTCCAGATTGAACACCGCGCCCAGATTGGACATGCCCAATCCACGCATAACCTCGATTGCGCGACCATGGGCAAGCAAGACATGATGCATGGCACGGGCGGTGGCGCGGATATCACGCAAGCCAGGGGCATGTTGGCCCTCGAAATGACTGAGCCAGCTTACGCACCACGGCTCGTTGATCGATGCCACGCTGAACATGCGATCGCCGATACGGCCCATGATGATTTCTGTAAAATCAGCGAACCAATTTGCGATATCTCGGTTTCGCCAGCCGCCTAAGTCAGCAAGCGGCGAGGGGAGTTCCCAGTGATACAGCGTTGCGCAGGGTTTGATTCCGCGTTCAAGTAGGGCGTCAACTAAACGATCATAGAAATCAAGGCCTTGTTGATTGACTGGCCCGCGTCCCTCGGGCAAGATTCGAGCCCAGCTGGTCGAGAAACGATAGCAGTCGAACCCAGCGTCCTGGATCAGATCCAAATCCTGTTCATATCGATTGTAGTGGTCGCAGGCCAAATCGCCGTTTTCAGCGTTTACGACGTTTCCCGGAGTGGCCGCGAAACTGTCCCAATGGGTCTTTCCTGCGCCACCCTGAGCATGACCCTCAATCTGGTAGGCCGACGTTGCGACGCCAAACTGAAAATCGACCGGAAAATCCGAGCGTTTGTGTTTCATTTCACATCCTTTGTGGTGCTGGACCGGTTGAGCTGCCAACAACAAGCTCGGCCTCTAACAGGCGCGTTTTGGGTGGGTCGTTGGGGGCGTTGATCCGTCCAATCAGCATTTCAGCAGCCAACTCTCCGGCATGTCTGACCGAGGACCGTGTGGCGGTGAATATCGGTACATCTATGCCGTTGCGCATGTAGGACAGTTCGTCATCGTGCGCGATGACTGAAATATCCCGCCCCATCTTCAGGCCGCGATTTTCCAGGGCCCTCCGGACACCAACGGCTGAGATGATGGACGAGGCAAGAATGGCCGTCGGCGGATCGTCCAAATCCAGCATGTCGCAGGCGGTTTGATGCCCGTAAATTTCTGTCATCTCGGCGCTGCGCAACAGCTCCGGCGCAATCTCAATTCCTGAGTGTTTTAACGCTGAGACGTATCCATTCCGACGGCGCTGAGCAAAGTCCATCTCTTCCAGCCCGTTGATCAGTGCAATGCGCCGGTGGCCGAGATCAATTAAAAATTGTGTCGCCCTCTCGAATGAGCGCTGATTGTTCACGTCGATCCAGTCGTAAGGAACGTCGGCACCCGTAGAACGACCATGTACAATGAACGGCACCCCCATTTGCGACAGGACGGATATCCGCGGCTCGTTGACTTTGGGGCCTTGAAGCACGACGCCGTCCACAACCCCTCTGTTGAACAGGCTTCGATAGGAGTCTTCGACTGAGGTGTCAGGCGCGTGAGTGAACATCATATCATAGTTATTCTGTGCGTAAGTGCGCGCAGCACCTGCAACAAAATCACCAAATATCGGGTTGACCATCTCGTGCTGAGAAGAGAACGGGATCACGTGCCCAATTACCATGGATCGCCCTGTCGCCAGTCCTTTGGCGCGGCTATTTGGGCGGTATCCGTGTTTTGTAGCGGCAGCCTGAACCCGGATACGCGTTTCCTCATTCACTTCGGGATAACCGTTCAGCGCTCGGCTGACGGTTGTCTGTGAAAGACCAAGAATCTCTGAGAGTTTCTTTAGGTTCATAGTATTCAAAGCGCTTTCAAGTTGCGGTTCTATTGTTTTGTTTGGAATTTCAGGTTCCGTCAACCCGTTTTGATATTTGAATCTAATAACTCAATATTACAGCAACTATTTGCGAGATGTTGACAGACTCGGAATGTTAGCGGATAAAGTGACCTATCCAAAGCGCTTTGAAAACGAATCTCGTTTGCGCCGTAAAGTCTGGGAGGAAAATTCATGAAACGCTCGCTTTATGCAGGTGCGGCAGTGACCGCTCTGCTGGCAGGGACCGCGTATGCCGAAGACTTGGCCTTCACACCTGGTGAGGGGCCGTTCAACTGGGATAGCTATAATGCCTGGGCTGAAAGTGCGCCTGATCTGAGCGGTCAGACCGTCACTATCGCTGGTCCTTGGTTGACGCCGGAAGATGGTTATTTCAACAATATGACCGCCTATTTCGAGGCGGCGACCGGCGCGGATGTGATCTACACTGGCTCTGACAGTTTCGAGCAGCAGATCGTTATCGATGCCGAAGCGGGTTCCGCCCCGAACATCGCCGTATTCCCTCAGCCCGGACTGGCGGCGATCATGGCCTCCAAAGGGCAACTAACGCCTTTGGGTGAAGACATGGCCAGTTGGGTTGGCGACAACTATGCGGCCGGAAATTCATGGGTTGACCTAGGCACCTATAAAGATGCCGATGGAAATGACCAGATGTACGGCTTCTTCTACAACGTGAACGTCAAGTCTCTGGTTTGGTACAACCCGGAGAACTTCGAGGATGCCGGGTACGAAGTGCCAGCGACCATGGAGGAACTGAAAGCACTGACTGAACAGATCGTCGCTGACGGTGAGACACCTTGGTGCATTGGTCTAGGATCGGGTGCCGCCACGGGCTGGCCAGCGACTGACTGGGTGGAAGACATGATGCTGCGGACGCAGCCGCCTGAAGTTTATGACCAGTGGGTGACAAATGAGATACCGTTTGATGATCCACGCGTGATCGCCGCAATCGAAGAATTCGGCTGGTTTGCACGCGATGACGCGAAGGTTTCTGGTGGGGCAGGGGCCGTGGCCTCGACTGACTTCCGCGACAGTCCCAAAGGCATGTTCTCATCGCCGCCGCAATGCTACATGCACCGTCAGGCCTCGTTCGTTCCGGCCTTTTTCCCCGAAGATGTTGAGTTCGGTCTCGATGCAGACTTCTTCTATATGCCGTCTTTCGCCGACAAAGACTTGGGTAACCCGGTTCTAGGCGGTGGTACGCTGATGGCCGTCAGTAATCCCTCGGATGCGACTAGCGCGTTCATGGAGTTCCTGAAAGAGCCAATCGCGCATGAGGTGATGATGGCGCAAACAGGTTTCCTGACCCCGCATAAAGGCGTTAACACCGAAGCCTACAAGGACGATACTCTGCGTGGTCTGGGTGACATTCTGTTGGGTGCGACGACCTTCCGCTTTGATGGATCTGACCTGATGCCGGGCGCCGTGGGCGCGGGTACATTCTGGACCGGGATGGTCGACTACACCGGAGGTAAATCCGCCGAAGATGTCACCAGCGAAATCCAGTCGTCCTGGGACGCACTCAAGTAAACCACTGAACCTTTGGGCAACCTATCATTCAGGTTGCCCGGAACCCTAGCAAGGGAGAGGACGCCATGAATCCGGCAATTCAGGGCCTGCTAACAATCGTAATCGGTGTGTCGGGATGCGTGGGCTATTTCTATCTGTCCAACCAGTTCTTGGATAAGGTCCTGTTTCCTGCGCGTGGTCCTAATGCGGGGCGTAATATCAACCGCGCGAACATGATCCGGCCCTGGTTGTTCCTGCTTCCCGCGATCCTCGCGCTTGGGGTCTATCTTGCCTATCCGGTATTCGAAACACTGCGCCTTTCGCTGACCGATCGCGTAGCCGGTGGCGGATACGAATGGGCGGGTTTCGATAACTACTCCCAAATGCTCGCCGAGCCCAAATTCTGGGAGGCAATGCGCAACAACATGCTTTGGCTGATTGTTGTGCCTGCGATGTCCACTGCCTTTGGCCTGTTAGTCGCGCAGCTCACGGATCGCATTCGTTGGGGCAATGTCGCTAAGTCGCTGATCTTTATGCCGATGGCGATTTCCTTCGTGGGTGCCTCGGTGATCTGGAAATTGGTCTATGATGCGCGCCCACCCGATCAGGATCAGATCGGCGTCCTGAACGCGATCTATATCTTCTTTGGTGGAACCGAGACGCATACTTGGCTGACGCTTCCATTCTGGAATAATTTTTTCCTGATGATTGTGCTGGTCTGGATTCAAACCGGCTTTGCCATGGTCATCTTGTCTGCTGCCTTGCGCGGTATCCCGGAAGAGACCATTGAGGCCGCCATTTTGGACGGGGCCAACCCGTTTCAGATTTTCTTTAAGATCAAAGTGCCACAGATCAAGACCACGATCATGGTGGTTTGGACCACCATTACAATCGTTGTGCTCAAGGTCTTTGACATCGTCTTTGCCATGACCAATGGCCAGTGGGAGACGCAGGTTCTGGCCAATTACATGTACGACAAGATGTTCCGCGCCAATGACTGGGGCGTGGGGTCGGCATCCGCCATGGTGATCATGTTGCTGGTGACACCGATCCTGATCTGGAACGTGCGCAATGCGCGCAAAGAAATGCAGTAGGAGGTTGGGGATATGAGTGATATTGCAGGAACCCGCCCAGCCCTTAGATGGGTTGTACACGCCTCGGTCGTATTGCTGGTCGTACTGTGGGTATTCCCTACACTGGGTTTGTTGATTTCGTCCTTCAGAACAGGGGATCAAATTGCCAGTAGTGGTTGGTGGCGGGCCCTCTTCCCGTCTGAGCAGAACCTGACTCTGCGCGCGGCTGCACCTGAAACGCAAGTCTTGCAGGATGGTCTCTATGTAATCGAAGGCAATATCTTCGAAGGTGAGCGGGCCTCGGACATTTCGCGATGGGGTGTGAATTCGCGCGCGATTGATGCCTTTGCTCCGGGGGAAACAGCCGAGCTGCGTCGCGGCGGGACGATCACGGTTCAGGCCAATGGCGACTATCGCATGGAGAACACCGAAGAGTTTTCGGGTAAGCGCGGCCCCCGGGTCTTTGTGACCACAACTCTGCCACCTGAATTCACCTTCGAGAACTATGCCCATGTTCTGTTCAACGCAAATAGTTCAGACAGTATGGGCAAGGCGTTCTTCAATACCCTGACGGTGACGATCCCGGCAACGATAATCCCAATTCTTGTCGCAGCCTTTGCGGCTTACGCGCTGGCTTGGATGGACTTTCCGGGGCGAGCCCTGCTGATCGCTGCAGTGGTTGGGCTGTTGGTGGTGCCATTGCAACTGGCGTTGATCCCGTTGCTGAAGCTGCATCTCAATATCGGCATAGGCAAAGGATATCTGGGTGTCTGGATGGCCCATACCGGGTTCGGGATGCCGCTGGCGATCTATCTGTTGCGGAACTACATGGCCGGGCTGCCGCGTGATCTGATCGAGAACGCGCGGGTCGATGGTGCGACTGAGTTTCAGATATTCACCAAGCTTATCCTGCCGCTCAGCTTCCCGGCACTGGCATCCTTTGCGATCTTCCAGTTCCTGTGGACATGGAACGATCTGCTGGTTGCCAAAGTGTTCCTGATCGATGCCAGTGGCCAGACCACGGTAATGACCAACCGTATTGTCGAGCTGTTGGGCACGCGGGGTGGTAACTGGGAAATCCTGGCCACGGCGGCGTTTGTCTCAATCGCGGTGCCGTTGGCCGTCTTCTTTGCAATGCAGAAATATCTGGTTCGCGGCTTGCTGGCCGGTTCCGTAAAATAAGGGCGTGTGATGAACGTGCAGACCAACGCGACAGCATTCGAAACAACCAAGACGTCGTTTGACTGGTGGCGAGGCGGGGTGATCTATCAGATCTATCCGCGCAGCTTTCAGGACAGCAATGGCGACGGGATCGGAGACCTAAAGGGCATCACACAGCGGCTTGGCTATATCGCCTCGCTGGGGGTTGATGCGATCTGGATATCGCCGTTCTTCAAATCTCCGATGAAGGATTTCGGTTATGACGTCAGCGATTACCGCGATGTCGATCCGATGTTCGGCACCATGGCGGATTTCAAAGAACTTTTGGATCAGGCTCATGCGCATGGGCTGAAGGTGATGATCGACCTCGTGCTTTCGCATACGTCGGATCAGCATCCATGGTTCAGTGAAAGCCGCGCCAGCCGCGAGAACCCGAAATCCGATTGGTATGTCTGGGCTGATCCCAAACCGGACGGGACACCTCCGAACAACTGGCTTTCGATCTTTGGCGGCTCGGCCTGGCAGTGGGATGCGCGGCGTCTGCAGTATTATCTGCACAACTTCCTCACGTCACAGCCCGATCTGAATTTCCATTGCAAAGATGTTCAGGATGCCCTGCTGGATGTCGCTCGGTTTTGGTTGGATTTGGGAGTCGATGGGTTTCGTCTGGACACGATCAACTTCTATTTCCACGACGCTCAGTTGCGCGACAATCCCGGCCTGCCGATGGATCAACGCAACGCGTCAATTGCCCCGATGGTGAACCCGTATAACCATCAGGACCACCTCTATTCCAAAAGCCAGCCCGAGAATATCGCCTTCCTAGAACGGCTGCGCGCCCTGACTGACGAATATGAAGGCCGCGCCTGTCTGGGTGAGGTCGGTGACGCACAGCGCGGGTTGGAGATCATGGGGGAATACACCAGTGGTGATAAGCGGATGCACATGTGCTATGCCTTCGAATTCCTTGAAAAGCGGGCTTTGACTGCAGCTTACGCAAAGCAGGTTTTTGACCAGCTTGAGGACAAGGCGGGTGATGCATGGCCCTGTTGGGCCTTCTCGAACCACGACGTGCAACGCCATGCTTCGCGTTGGGGTTTGGACGATGCAGCTGTCCGGCAGCACGCCGTTCTCATGATGTGCCTGCGTGGCTCGGCCTGCCTGTATCAGGGAGAGGAACTGGGTCTTCCCGAGGCGGATGTTGCGTTCGAGGATTTGCAAGACCCCTATGGCATCGAATTCTGGCCTGAATTCAAAGGCCGTGACGGATGTCGCACACCAATGGTCTGGGCCGCGCAGGACGAACAATCCGGGTTCAGCGCGGGTCGCCCCTGGTTGCCGGTCAGTGCCACTCAAGCTGAGCGGGCGGTGGACCGGTTGGAACAAGACCCGGCGTCGATGCTACACCACTACCGCCATGCGATTGCTTTGCGCCATGCGCACTCGGCACTGATGTCCGGCAAGCAGACAGGGATGTCACAAATCGGTTCGGTCTTGACCTTCACCCGCGAGGATGAAGCAGAGCAGGTTTTCTGCGCCTTCAATCTGGGTGACGATCCGGTGGACGTGACACTGCCAGAAGGCGACTGGAAAGTAATCGGGGAGATGTTGGGCGGCGTTCGCGGGGAAGGCACGTTGATGCTGAACGCCGCTCAATTCTGTCTATTGGCTCGGGAAAAGAGGTAAACCATGTCGGAACTCAAGCTTACAGATGTGGCCAAATCCTATGGCCCGGTCGATGTTCTGAAGCATATCGATCTCGAGATCGAGCAAGGCGAATTGATTGTCTTCGTCGGCCCATCAGGTTGCGGCAAGTCTACTCTGCTGCGGATGATCGCGGGCCTTGAAAAGATCACGGGCGGAACGCTTGAGATCGAAGGGCAGGTGGTCAATGACGTACCACCCGCACAGCGAGGCATCGCGATGGTGTTCCAGTCCTATGCGCTTTATCCGCATATGACGGTGCGCGAGAACATGGCCTTCGCGCTCAAGATCGCCAAGTTGCCCAGTGCCGAGGTTGATGCCGCAGTAGAACGTGCGGCGCAGATCTTGCAGCTTGAGCCATTGCTAGATCGCCTGCCCAAGGCGTTGTCCGGCGGTCAGCGCCAACGCGTAGCCATCGGTCGTGCCATTGTTCGCGATCCGAAGGTCTATCTGTTCGACGAGCCGCTTTCGAACTTGGATGCCGCCCTGCGCGTAGCGACGCGGATCGAGATCGCTCGTCTGAAAGAAGCGATGCCTGACAGCACGATGATCTACGTCACCCACGATCAGGTTGAGGCGATGACGCTCGCCAGCCGCATCGTCGTTCTGGCCAACAAAGGAATTGCGCAGGTTGGTACTCCGCTGGAATTGTATGAGACGCCTGACAATGAATTCGTCGCGCAGTTCATTGGCTCGCCTGCAATGAACCTGTTGCCGGGTACTATCACCTCGACCGGAGAGACGACGACCGTAACACTGGACGACGGCGGTGTTGCGGTCTCATCCATCCAAACAGAGGCAGCGGATGAAGGCAAACAGGTCAATATCGGCGTTCGGCCCGAAGATCTGGAGATGACTGAGGCCGGCGCGATCTACTCAGGTGTTGTGGATTTCACCGAAGCTCTGGGTGAGGTTACATTGCTTTACTTTGCAGCGCCCGAGGGACGAGAGGCAGTGATCGCTAAACTGCCGGGAGTTCAGCGCAATCTGCGAGGGCAAAGCGTATCCGTCACTGCCCCTCCGGAAAAGGTGCACTTGTTCCACAACGGACAATCGATGCGTCGCTAACTGCACGCGGTCGGATGGGGCTTGGCCCAGTCAGGTAAGATTCAATTCGCCTGGCGTGATCGCGACTTAAGATTTGAGTTTGTCTGGTGCTTGAAATCTCGGTTCTCAGCGGCGCATCAAGTTGCCAATTCAACTCCGCGTCCTCACATGCTGGACCGAACGAGCACGATTTCTCTCTCCGGTGCCATTTCGACCGGCCGCTCGACGGATCCAAAGATCAGAGCTGTGATTAGATATTGACCGGACGTGTCAGCGCGCTTTCGCGCATTGGGGTGCGTTGCACTCTAATCTACAGTGACTGAGGACTGGTACACACTGCGTGTCAGGCACAGATTTTGCCCCTAGGTTTCATTGGTTTTCGTGAATTCGTGGCTGGAGTGGCAGGGTCTATTGTCAACATATTGAAATTTAAAAATATAAAGGAATTTTGCTCAATTGGCAGTGCTCGTAAGTCGGTTTGAGTCGAGTTTTGTGTCGCACATTTCTGCTTTTGATCACTTTGGTATTTGGTGCCTTGTCGGTCATTCGATGTTTTGCGGGATCGGAGGGAAGCAGGCTGTGGCTGTAACAGTATTTTTCGAAGGCCGAGTGTCTGAGGCGGACATTGCCGTTCCATCCTAAAACAACAATGTGTGTCCGCGACCCATTGATCGAAGTAACGCGAAGTTAGTGCGACAATGAATTGGTCGCGACATACTCAGCTAATACTGCTCGGCTACCACGCTGCCAGATCTTGGTTAGCCACGAGGCAAAGGCGTTGGAAAATTGTGTGCCGCGGTCAAAGTCACCGCTGTACAGACTTTGTTCCAGCCACAGTCCTGGATCGGTTCTGGCAGCCAACGCGGTTTCACATAGATTTTCCCAAAGGGGATCATTCGGGGCGATTTCGGAACCGTCTTCACGAACCCCCGCACACATCCGGCACCAGAATGCTTCGGCCAGCGCAAGCCCGATTACTGAAGAGCCCGATGCAAGTGCATCGCGTAGCGATGGCAGTAGAAATCCCGGATGCCGCGCTGATCCGTCGAACGCGACCCTGCGAGTTGTGTCATGAATCGCTGTGTTTGCAAATCGCCTCTCAACCAACTCAAGGTACTCTTTCGCTGTCGTTTCGGGGACAGCTTCGACATGAGGCAGAATCTCTTCGATCTGAACCGTTCTGAAGAATGCCAGGATGTCCGGATCCTGCATGCAGGATGAAATCGTCGGGACATTCAAAATTTCCCCAACGTTTGCGAGAAGCTGGTGACCTCCGTTCAAAATGCGGAGTTTCATTGACTCATAGCTGTGAACATTCTGGGTCAGCGTTACCCCGACCTGCTCGAGGGGTGGTCGCCCGGCGCAGAATTCATCCTCGATCACCCATTGACGAAAGTTCTCGTGCGAGACAGGAGCGCGGTCATCCACACCAAGGATGTGGCATTGCGATACCAACTCGTCAGTCGTTGCTGGCACGATGCAATCTACCATCGAGTTGGGGAATGCGCCGTTTTGGTCAATCCAGTTGGCCAGATCAGGATCAGACATGCGCGCCAAGCCGACTACGCAGTTCCGCAGGATTGTGCCGTTGCCCTGAAGGTTGTCGCAGCTTAGCGCGGTGAAGGGTTTGAAGCCATTTGCACGGCGCTGTTTGAGTGCCGCGACTATGGAGCCAAAGGCCGTTCGGGGCAGGTTGGGGTTTGCCGCATCGTAGCGAATATCTTCGTGATCGGTGTTAAGCGCACCGGTGTTGGAGATTAGATAGTACCCGCCTTCGGTAACTGTGAGAGAAACAATACGAACGGCAGGGTCGGCCATCTTCTGGACTAAGGCAACATTACCTGCCTCAATCGGTAAATAGTCAACCATCGGACCAATGACCTCGGCGGTTGTCCTTGTGGGATCTAGTTCAATCAACGTGGTCAGACAGTCCTGTGCCAGCAGACGCTCTCTCATCTCCGCGTCGTAGTTTCGCATGCCGGCCCCGATGATCGCCCAATCATGGGCTTGGCCTTGCTGCATTAACTGGTGAATGTACCACGCTTGATGCGCACGGTGAAAATTGCCAAGCCCGATATGGACGATGCCCGGCGTCAGATCCGACCGCCGATAGGCAGGGTGCCTGACGGTAGCGGGCAGGTCTGCAAGGCTGTCAAGTCGCAGTCGCACCGGAGTTTTTGCATTCGCTGCAGGATCCATCAGCTCATCCAGTTTCCGCCGTCTACATTGTAGGTTTGTGCGACGATGTAATTGGCATCGTCAGAAGCCAGAAATACAGCCATCCCGGTCAGGTCATCTGCCCGGCCCATGCGACCATAAGGGACGGTTGCGGCGACTTCGCGTTTCTTTTGGCCGGGGGGTTTGCCTTCGTGTTTTGCGAAGAACGCATCTACGCCGTCCCAGTGTTCGCCATCGACGACACCGGGGGCAATCGCGTTCACGTTGATACCGTGAGATATCAGGTTCAGCCCCGCCGATTGAGTCAGAGAAATGATTGCCGCCTTGCTGGCGCAGTAGATAGCGACCAAAGGTTCACCCCTTCGCCCGGCCTGTGACGCCATATTGATGATCCGGCCTCTGGTCCCTTTTTCAATCATGTGGCGCGCGACGGCTTGCATGGTGAACAAGGTGCCAGCAACGTTGATGTCAAAAACGCGGTCATAATCCATGCGCTCGATCTCAACGATTGGTGCGGCGGTGAAAATGGCTGCGTTGTTTATCAAGATATCAATGAGACCGAAATGGGCAGCTGTTTTTGCCACCGCCTCATCTATGCTCTGCTGGTTGGTCACATCCATCTCGATAGCCAAAGCAGCCTCACCGATTTCAGAAGCTGCGTCTCTCGCGCGCTGGATGTCGATGTCTGCGATGGCAACACGTGCGCCCTCGGTGACGTAAGCTTTGGCAAAGGCCAATCCGATGCCTCGCGCAGCCCCGGTGATCAGGGCGGTTTTGCCAGCCAAGCGTGTCATTCGATCCGCAAGCCTTTCGCGTCGAACCGGTGGATTACGTCAGCCCGCGGTGTCATATGAATGCGATCCCCGTGGCGGAAGCCCACTTCGCCATCTGCACGGACTGTGATTGTTTCAGCCAGGCCGGTCTCGTGGACGTGAAAGAAGGTGTCCGAGCCAAGGTGCTCAGAGACGCTAACTACTCCGGACCATTCACCTCCGGTTTCGGAAACGGTGATGTGTTCAGGACGGATGCCAATGGTCTGGGCATCGTGTTTCGCGGCCTCTTCACCTTCAATGAAGTTCATTTTAGGCGAGCCGATGAACCCTGCAACAAACAGGTTTCGCGGCGTCCGGTATAGCTCAAGCGGGCTGCCGACCTGTTCGATCACACCGGCCTGAAGAACGACGATCTTGTCGGCCATTGTCATCGCCTCAACCTGATCGTGGGTCACGTAGATCATCGTGGTCGCCAAGCGTTCGTGAAGTTCGCTGATCTCCAACCGCATGCCGACGCGCAAGGCTGCGTCGAGATTCGAAAGAGGCTCGTCGAACAGGAACGCGGCGGGTTCGCGTACGATAGCCCGGCCTATTGCAACGCGCTGACGCTGCCCACCCGACAATTGCCCCGGGCGCCGGTCCAGATAATCGGTCAGGTTTAGAACGCTCGCGGCACCTTCAACACGTTTGTCGATCTCGGCTTGATCCAGTTTGGCCATGCGCAGAGGAAACGCGATGTTCTTGCGTACGGTCATGTGCGGATACAGAGCGTAGGACTGGAAGACCATCGCCAAACCGCGTTTGGCAGGCGGCACGTCGGTTGCATCCGCACCATCAATGTCGATGGAGCCCGACGTGATATCCTCCAGCCCTGCAATGAGCCGCAGCAGAGTGGACTTGCCGCAACCCGAGGGGCCGACGAAGACGGTGAATTCTCCGTCTCCAATGGTCAAGTCCAGCGGTGGAATGACCTCTACATCGCCGAAGCTTTTGGTCACTGACTTGAGTTGAATACGTCCCATAAGTCGTCTTCCTTATTTCACAGCGCCGAAAGTCAGGCCGCGGACAAGTTGTTTCTGGCTGAACCAGCCAAGGATGAGGATTGGTGCAATCGCCATGGTCGATGCCGCGCTGAGCTTGGCGAAGAACAGGCCTTCGGGGCTGGAATAGCTGGCGATGAAGGCGGTCAGCGGGGCCGCGTCAACGGCCGTCAGGTTGAGCGTCCAAAACGCCTCATTCCATGCAAGGATAAAGTTCAGCAAAACCGTCGAGGCAATGCCGGGCACGGCCATGGGCGTCAGCACATAGAGGATTTCCTCTTTCAGCGTGGCGCCATCCATCCGGGCGGCTTCCAGAATCTCACCGGGAATTTCGCGGAAATAGGTGTAAAGCATCCAGACGATGATCGGCAGGTTGATCAGCATAAGCACCACGACCAGCCCCCCGCGCGTGTCCAGTAGACCCAACCGGATGAACAGCAGATAGATCGGGTAGAGAACACCCACTGCAGGTAGCATTTTGGTGGACAGCATCCACAGCAGGATATCTTTGGTCCGCTTGGACGGGACGAAAGCCATCGCCCAGGCTGCGGGGACTGCGATGATCACGCCAAGAATGGTTGATCCACCTGCGATGATCACCGAATTCCACAGGAACCGCATGTAGTCGGAACGTTCCTGTACGATGGCATAGTTCTCTAGCGTCCAATCGAAGTTCAGAAACAGCGGCGGGCTTGCGATGGCCTGCGCTTCGGTCTTGAAGCTGGTCAGGATCGTCCAGAGGATCGGGAAAAAGATCAGCAGACCAACGGCCCAGGCAAGGGCGGTGTTCAGCGATTTACGACGGGATGTGACGGCGCGGGCCATGGTCGTTCCTCCTCACGCGTCCAGATTTTTGCCGACGATGCGCATCAGGAAGATGGCAACGATATTGGCAAGGATGATGGCGTAGACACCTCCGGCTGATCCAAGACCTACATTTTGGCTTTCCAACACACGCTGGAAGATCAGGTAGGTGAGGGTGCGTGTGCCGAATGCACCGCCAGTGGTCACGAAGATCTCGGCGAAGATCGACAGAAGAAAGATCGTCTGGATCAGGATCACGATGGTTATCGCGCGGCTGAGGTGCGGCAGGACTATGTGATAGAACCGCTTCAGCACCGGGGCACCATCCATTTCGGCTGCTTCCAGCTGCTCACTGTCCAGCGACTGAATTGCGGTCAGCAGGATCAGCGTCGCGAAGGGCAGCCACTGCCATGAGACGATCATGATGATCGACGTCATCGACGCCTCGGAGAGCCATGAGATTGGCTCGGCCCCGAAAAAGCGCCACAGATGGGCCAGCAAGCCATTGACTGGATCCATGAACATATTCTTCCAGACCAGCGCAGAAACCGTCGGCATGACGAAGAAGGGTGCGATCACGAGGATGCGGACAACACCCTGACCCCACATGGGCTGGTCCAGCAGCATCGCCAGAAGGATGCCCAGCACCACCGTGATCACCAGCACACCGCCTACGATCACCAGCGTCGCCTGCACAGCGGGCCAGAAGGAGCTGGACGAGACGAACCGGACATAGTTGTCGAACCCGACCCAGCCCAGATCCCCACCGCGCAGCGGTAGGTATTTCTTGAAGGAAAAATACAGCGTCATCGTCAGCGGCACGAGCATCCAGCCAAGTAGCAGGACCACTGCAGGTGCCATCATCAGGCGAGCAACGGATCGGGAATGTTGAGTAGCCATAACGCAAACCCTCTCTGTTCAGGCGTAACCCAGCCTGCGAGAAAAACGCGAGTTGTGGAAGGGCGGAGCGGGGGGCAGAACTCTGCCCGCCCGCGGGGAGGGATGCCTCAGTAACCTGCGGCTTCCATTTCTTCTGCGGTGAAGGCCTGCGCTTTGGCCAGCGCTTCATCCACGGATTGCTGTCCGGCATAGACTGCCGAGAACTCCTGGCTTACCTGCGTGGCGATACCTGCAAATTCCGGGATCGCGACGAACTGGATGCCAACATAGGGTGTCGGTTGCGCGCAGCAGTTATCCGGGTCGGCTGCAAGGATCGAATCCAGCGTTTTCTGGGCGAACGGAACCTTCTGGTATTCGGGGTTCTCATACAGCGAAGTTCGCGCGCCCGGAGGCACATTGGCCCAGCCTTCGTTCTCGGCTACCAGTTCGATGTAATCCTTGGATGTGGCCCATTCGATGAACTGCTTGGCTGCATCTTCTTGCTGCGTGCCCGCAGGGATGGCTAGAGCCCAAGCCCAGAGCCAATTGGCGCGTTTGTCGACACCTTCAGAGTTCGGTGCCAGCGCAAAGCCAACCTGATCGGCCACGGTCGAGTCGTCCGGGTTCGTCACGAAGGACGCCGCAACGGTGGCGTCAATCCACATGCCGCACTTGCCCTGCTGGAACAGCGACAGGTTTTCGTTGAAGCCGTTGGTTGCATACCCAGCAGGGCCTGACTCGTTCATCATATCGACAAAGAAGGTCAGAGCCTCTTTCCACTGAGGCTGATCGAACTGCGGCTTCCAATCTTCGTCGAACCAACGGGCGCCAAAGGAATTCCCGGTCACCGTGATGAAGGCACCACCTTCGCCCCAACCAGCTTTACCGCGCAGGCAGATACCGTTGATGTCGTTGTCCCGGTCAGTCATCGCCGCAGCGGCTTCGCGGATGAACTGCCATGTAGGCGCGTCGGGCATCTCAAGCCCGGCATTTTCCATCAGGTCGGTACGATACATTACCATCGAGCTTTCGCCATAGAACGGGGCGGCATAGAGCGTGCCGTCATTGCTGAGCCCGTTGCGCATGGCAGGCAAGATGTCGTCCACATCATATTCAGCAGACATACCATCCAGCGGCACCAACCAACCATTCGCCCCCCAGATCGGTGTCTCGTACATACCAATGGTCATGATATCGAACTGACCGCCTTTGGTGGTGATGTCGGTGGTGACGCGCTGACGCAGCACGTTTTCCTCCAGTGTCACCCACTCAACATCAATGCCGGTCGCTTCAGTAAATTTGTCGGTGTAGCCCTGCATCCGGATCATGTCACCATTATTCACTGTGGCGATCGTGATGGATTGCGCGTGGGCTGCTGCCGTGGCGACGAATGTCAATGCAGTCGCCGCGCGAAGTGCGTGCTTCAGATACATCCCTGTCCTCCCTGAGCTTGGATGTCGTGCAGGGAGCGTAGAGTGAAAGTTGTCGCGCAGTCAATAAAAACTTTACGCGCGTTAAGATTATAACCTACGCAGAGTCCCTTAAAACAAGTCGAGCGGGGAAAAGTGTCTCAGTTCGTGTTTCAAATTTCCCACCGTTTTCAATAAGTTCGAACAAAGTCTCGACGCTTCGGCTGGCCACGTTGTCATAGTCGTGCGCGGCTGTTGTGAGAGAAGGGCAGGTAAACTTTGCGAACGGATGATCGTCATTTGAGGCCACGCGCAGCGTGCAGCCCTCCTTCCGACCGACCCGAATCCCCTGTTCATAGCAGGCCGCAAGAAAGCCAATAGCCAGCCGGTCATTGCTGCACAGAACGGAGTTCGTTCTCAATTCACGCTCTTCAAGAACTTTCAGCGCGCCTCTGTGCCCAATCTCTTCGAAAGCCCATCCTTTCCCGTCGACTTTGATGATATGCGGCTCGAACCCGAGGCGCTCCATCATGGCGACATAAGCCTTCCTTCGTTTGTTGGCGTTTGGGTTCGCAGGTGTGCGCATTTCAAAGAATGATGGAGGCTCGCCCGTCCGGGTCATGTATTCAACGGTCTGAGACACAAAGCTGAAATTGTCCGATCCGATAAACGCAGCACCCAGCCCATCAAGGTTACTGTCAAACAGAACAGTCGGTACGTTGGCGCAGAACTTCTCAATCGCCGATCGGTCTGAAATCCGGCCCAGGGGTGCCAACAAAACCCCGGCGGGCTTCATGGATTGCAGCCCATCCAGAATTTCGTTTTCCAGCTTTTGTTCTCCGTGGGCGCTAAAGAGGGAAGGGCGATAGCCTGCCGCAATACAGCTTTGCTCCAGATAGCGCGCGATTTCGGCAAAGAACGGATCGGCCAGATAGGGCACGACGATGCCGATATTCTTGGTCAGCTTCCGGTTCTGGTTCACAGCATAGATATTCGGGCGATAGTCAAACCGTTCGAGCGCCTCTTCGATACGCGCCCTTGTCGTTGGGCGAACGCTGTCGGGATCGTGGAAGTATTTGGATACCGTGGGCCGCGAGATGCCGCTGAGCGCCGCGAACTCTTCCATATTCTTAATTTTGGTCATGCAAGTCTGCCTGCGGATCATAGCCGTCTTGATCTTATCCTATTTTTACATATTCTTTACGCGCGACAAAAAATCAAGAGTCAGACAAGTTCCGGACGTTTGTGCAGGTCGAGGTTTGAAAATGCATCTCGGGATTGATATCGGAACGTCGGCGGTCAAGATTGTCTGCGCGGATACTGATCGTATTCTTGCGATATCTTCTGCAGGGATCGAGACGTCCTCGCCACAACCCGGTTGGTCAGAGCAGCACCCAGACCTTTGGTAGCAGGAGACGCGTGACGCGTTGAAGCAGCTTGCAGCGCAAATCCCACTGTCAGAGACGAAGGCCATCGGTTTGTCCGGACAGATGCACGGGGCCGTTTTGCTGGATGGTAAGCTGTGCCCAATCCGCCCGGCAATCCTCTGGAATGACAGCAGGGCCGCTATCAAATGCGATGAACTGCGTGTACGCGTGTCTCGTCCGCAAATGGGTGTCTATCATCGGACTAGAGCCTTGTGGGTACGGGACGCATTCCCTGCGTCGCACTAAGGCGGCTCTGATATATCAAAAGATCGGCAACCTTCGGGCCATCCAGCTTCTGCTCGGACATACAAAAGTAGATAGCAGGGTTAGGTATCTTGGAATCGAACTCGACGATGAATTGAGCATTGCAGAGAAGATCGATCTTTGAGGATTTGGCGGACGGCAGCAGCCGTCCGTCATCTCAACTTATACCGAGTGTTCAAACGTCTAGACGCGAACGGCCGCTCCTCTGGATAGCAGACCTTGTTCCTTTTGCGTTCGATGACCTACTTGCGGACATTCCGGACACTTGATTATGCGATCTCAACTTGGCTCCAATCTAAACTTTGGAGGCCCATTCAGACACGACGGCCCACCCCAACGCATTGGTCCCGCAACAGCTAACTGCAGAGATTTGCCCCGCCGCAGATGTCGTGCACGACTGAGATACGGGTGAAGCGCAACACGAGCATCCGGCAAGCATGCCTTTCTGGGCGATGCCCGATACATCAGCAAGCGCATACAGCGGCTTTGTTGGCGGATTTATTGTATCCCGGGTTGGCGACAATGACGCGCGGTCGAGATCGAAGTCGTCTGACACTGGAAAAATGTCACCCTCGAGTACGGTGCCCCAGATACCGATGTCCTTAATCTTGTAGGCTTCCACCTCGAATGGGTCTTCTTCAAGGATGGTGAAGTTTGCCAACTTGCCGGGAGCGATAGAGCCAACCTCATCCTCCAATCGCAAGGACTGGGCCGCATCAATAGTCACAGCCCGCAAAGCGCCTTCGACCGACAGGCGGTGTTCTGGGCCTGCGACACGGCCGGAGAAGGTCGTTCGGTTTACGCCAGCCCAAACAAGGAATAGCGGTTCACCAGGAGCCATTGGTACATCAGAATGGAATGAGATGGGAATGCCGTTGGCCTTAATTGGCCCAAGGGGCACGATGTCATCTGCACGTTCTGGACCAAGTCCAAGCTCGCTATATCGATCTGACAGCGCGGTTACGTAGTATGGATTGCCGCTGACGATGCAGCCCAACTCAGCGATCCGTTTTGTTTGATCTTCTCTCGCATAACCAAAGTGAACCAATGTCGTGCGGTGATCAGCTCGCGGCATCCGGCGCATGTTTCGCTCGACGGCGTCCAAAATCAAATCGACAGCAAGGTCGCCGGTCTGATGAACATGTATTTGGTAACCCGCGTCCCAATATGCATCGAATACGGGATTGAACTCGTCGGGTTGCATGATCCACTCGCCGTGGAAATCGCCACCCACATAAGGCTCCGAGACCTGCATGGCCAAACTGTAGACCGCGCCATCCGCGAAGAGTTTCACCTGCTTCGGCATGAACGCCGTCTTACCTACACCCCAGTCCAGCAGTTTTTCGGTCTCTTCAATCATCGAACCATTTTGAAAGTGCAAGGCAGCCAGGGATTTCCCGTCAGGTATGAAATAGGTCCTGAGTTGGGTATCGGGTCCTGAAAAAACCGCGTTGGTTGCATCCTGCAGAGGTCGAGACAGCACACCTCCCGGTTCTGCGGCAACAGTGACGCCAGAACGGTGCATGTACTCTCGGGCCAGTCTAAGGCCCGCGCCCAAGCGTTCAGGAGTTGCCAATACGGGTGCGACCGCCGGAAGAACGGCGAACATTCCTGCCTCAAAGAAATACCCGTCTTCAAAGCTCGATTGCTCAAGCGCGAGCCCCGCAAAGCCATTAACAAAGTCTTCGGTGATGCCCAGCAACTCCAATGCGGGAGTGTTAAGGATCAACTCGTGCGCAGATCGGTGGACTATAATGATTGGGCGCGTGCTGCTGATCTCGTCGAGTTGCGCGCGCCTGATCTCGCCATGAAAGAAGTGGTGATACCCCCATGTCAGCAACAAAGCGTCGGGATCATCCATTACCGCTTCGGCGGCTTGCAAACGAGACTTATAATCCGCCTCATCCTCGGCGGCCTTCGAAAAGCCAGTCGGAATGTTCCAATCCTCGATGGATATGATCTCGGAGGTCAGGGTCAATCCGGCGAGGAAAGGATGCACGTGCTGGTCTATCAAACCGGCGATAATGACTTTCTCGGAGAATTGATCGTCCAGTCGAAACGGCTGCGAACCAATCCGGTCAACAAGTGTGTCGCGCGGACCGGCGGCCAGAATACGGTCTCCGACCACGGCAACCGCGTTGATAGCAGGGTCGTTGTCCTCCATGGTGATGACGCGCTGCGCTGTGTAAACAGTGATTTCGGGCAGTGTTTGAAGCTGGCTTCCAAAATCCTGCAATGACGAAGCCGCTTGAGCAGACGTGGCATGAGAAATAGCGATCATTGACGCGCTTCCAAGGATGGTCAATGCAGTGCGGCGGGTAACATTCAGTTTGGTCATAATTTTTCAATGCTCATTTAGACGAAATTTACTTGAGCCTAGCATCGAGATGATCTTAGGTGGAAAGGAAAATTGGTGCCGGTTTTGAATTGAGCGCCAAGTTTCTAAGTCAAAATGATGTTCTGATTTAGCGACTGACCCCGACCGCTTTGGGCTCACAGTGGTCATCTGACAGTTTTGGTTGGGGATATGAGCTGTCCCGAACTGGTCAACGGCGGCAGTGCGGGACAAAGCTAGCATTCAGTCGAACTTCACTTGTTGACGCAAACTGCCCCGAACGGCGAATTGCCAACTCTTCCCATGCTGGGGCGCCCGATCCTAAGCGGGAGGGAGTTATTCTGTTCACGTGGGCAGATTTGTATCTGATAAGCCAAGTGCCAGCATTAGTGATGACACGGCAGCAAGCCAAGCTGCAGCAACACGGAAAGCATTTCCAACGCAAGGCCTCATAAAGCGCTCTTTGATCCATAGGCCCCCACCCAATGGATGCAATAGACCGACATTGACCCCGACTAAGGAGCCGGACATTGTGAACAATCTGCCTCGTAACGGCCCCTGCTCTGGAACACAACGCAGCCTGGCCCTCTTGTTTTCTGGCTAGTGAACTCGTCGTGTCATCATTGTTTTATGAATTCATTTGTAGCAGTTACTGAATAAATGAAGGGTATCGAAAGAACCCTGCTTTCTTTCGGTTGGAGGGATAGTCGGACCGATTTAGTCAGCACTCATGCAACGCTCAAGCCTGCCGTTTAGAAACCGGGCGTGACGCACTAGTCGAACGTCTATCAATTACTCGCTTCTTAGCGGTTCGACTAAATAGGCGAGAATAACGGCTATATAGGCAAGATCATTCAGATTTCAGAACATTTACTGACCATATATTCCATTAACTTAATGATTAAATGGTCTAGGCTGCCCACTAGATGAATCGAAAATTTAGGAGAAGTACGTGCGATACGTTGCAAAAGGTATATTGATTTGTTTCGCTGTCGCGTGTGTCGCTATGTTGGCAGCTTGGCTTTTTCTGTCTTCTGCGTTGTTTTCTTCGATCAGGACTACTTTCGTCGAAAATCTGATCTCTAAGAAACTTGGTCAGTACGTTAGAATTGAAGATGAAGTGCGTCTGGGACTTGGTTGGCAATTGCAGGTGTCAGCGACAGGGCTGGAACTACCCGGTTCTCAGAATGCTGATGTGAAACTTGCGGTAATCGATGAGATCGAGTTTGAAGTTTCCGCGCGCGACCTTTGGAACAGTAAACTGTCACTGAGTGGTCTTTCGCTCTCAGGTGTTCATCTGAACCTAATCACAGACAAACACGGCTTCGGAAACTGGCAGTCCATTTCCCAAACCGAAGCTGAAGCCGGGAAACCTGCAAATTCCCCGACGCCGCTGTTAGCCGGAATTCTAACGGACCGCAAAATTGATCTGACTGATATCGCCATTTCTTATCAGAACGATTTGAACGGACTTGAGTTGGATCTGCAGCTTCCTGAGCTGCTCTTAAAGCGTGATACAGAAACCGATGTTGCGACGGCAGTCGGGGCCGGTTCGCTAAACGGAGAGAGGTTTGAGCTGAACGCGACATTTCCCGTGGAAGACCCGTTTCAAGTGGCGTTGAACTTTGAACAGATTGCGATTGCCGCAGATGAAGTCCCGCAAGAAAACGGCCTACAAGTGAAGACGAGCATAGAGATTGCAGAACTTGGCCAACTTCTCGATATCCTGAAGCTTAACCGAGTTTTGGACGGTACGGGGAATATTGGTGCAACGTTCAATTCAGTCGACGGCGTAGCACGGATTGACGGCCTATCTGTATTGGCTGAGTTGGATGGCGGGCAAAGCCTTTCGCTGACGGGGCAGATCGGGGAACTGGGCAACCCGGAAGACGTATCGCTGACAACCCGAATTAGGTTGTACCCAGAAGATGCGGAACCAGCGCCAGCCGCCTCGCGATATGATCTTAAACTTATCGCGGTCGACATGGTTATTGACAGCGTACCCGGGCAGGTGCCGCAGCGACAAATGGTCATTAAGACCAATGGCTTCACGTTGGACACGTCCGGCGAAGGCCCGCCACCGATTAAGTTCTCCGAGCTTTCCAGAACACCAGAAGGCGCGTTAAAGGTCGGAAACATCAACCTGAGAATTGGAAACCCCGCCGATCCGTTTATCATTTTGAACGGTTCGGTCGATGACACGCTTCAGTTGCAAGGCATATCAGCAGAAGGCCTAATCGATATACCGGCAAGCAGTTTGATCTCGCCAGAATTGTTGGGACCAGACGACCAGCTTGGCAGGTTTTCCGGTGACTTCCACTTGAACGGTGACATCAATCAGCTTTCGCTGACGAATTTGGATGGGAAGACAAGCGATACGGACGTCTGGAACCTTGAAGTGCGTGGCACTGTCAAGAATGTACTTAAATTCGAGGACCTGGATTTGGGAATTGATGTCTCAGTCCCATCCGGAGCGGACCTTTTGGAAGCCCTGTCGCTTGAACGCGTCGAAACCGGACAGGCGCGCCTTGAAATCGACCTTGTTAGCGAAGGCACCGATTGGAACGCTAGTGCCAATGTTGAGGTCGCCGACTCTGTCTTACAGATATTGGCCGATCTAGATGATGCAACAAGTGAGCCGGTGCTTCGGGGTTCCATTGAGAGTGACCTGATAAAGATAGATCAGATCCGAACTATCGTACAGGCCGCTGCACAGTTGCGGAAAATAGGCGGTCCAGAGCCAGAGGAGAAAGGGTCTAAGCAAGAAGACGAAGGCGATCAAGGTGCGTTGAGAGATGTAACGCTTAAACCTATCGGACGTTCAATTCTCTTGTCCGGTATGGATATGGATGTCGACGTAGATCTTCGTCACATAGAGGGTGCGAAAGGCATCAGCAGTTTGCAGAGCGAACTGACGCTCAACAAAAACGAGCTTAAGGCTGGGCCTTTGAAGTTTGAATACGGAGGCGCAAGCTTCGACGTTAGCGGGCAAATGGATCTATCAAACGACGCGAATCTACTCACTTTGACCGGCAATGCAGGTGGCTGGCAGCTGGATGATATTCTTCACAACCTGAACTTCAAAAAGGGCGCAAGCGGTACAGTCTATGCAGATTTTTCGATTACAGGCGGAACCGATTCACCCAAGCATTTTGCAAACAGCATGAGCGGCAATGCCACAGTCTCACTGCGTGATGGCTCGATCGAGACTCAGCTTTTAGATCTGGCGGGGCTTGGGGTGCTACCTTGGGTGTTTACCAAGGACAAACAAAAGGTAGCTCCAATTGTATGTTTGCGAGCGCCGATTATTATTTCTAATGGAAACCTCTCGACGAAACAAACCACATTGGAAACAGATCACGTCCAGGTTGTCGTCTTTGGCGCTGTTGATTTGACTCGCAAGGCCTTGGACTTAAATCTACAACCCCGCAAAATCGGAGAACCTCTTTCGAAAAGCCCCTGGCCAGTGACTTTAAAGGGCCCGCTGGCTAAGCCGAAGGTTAAGGTCAAAGACGGGCCAAAAAGACTGAAACGATCGGATGGTGCGGACAAAATGCCGGTAAAAAGAAAACTTTGCGTTCCGGATATTTTACAACTGCAGTAGTGGCGGAGGCGATCAGTTAAAGTCAAATCTAAAGTTCAGAAAGGTAGACTTTGCTTCCGAAATGCAATTTCTGCTTTGGGCTAGGTGCTGACATCCGAGCATTTTACTCAGATGACTGCTTAAGAGCGGAAAGCAGACACTGAAGCCTGTGCCCTGGGATCTATTGAGGCGAGAACTTTTTTAAACTGGACTGGACTTCCTGGCGGTTCAGAGCCGTACTGTCTGTGTCGCATTCGCCCGGGATCACCGGGCTCCACTCAGTACGGGGCGAGGGGTGGACCTTTGCCCGCAGAGTGGCGAAACACGATGACTACACCAAATGCGGCATCGCTAAGTTCGGCCAGAACCACAAAGTTTGGTAAAAAGCTGACCCGTCATAAGCAGCTTCACAGAATGCTCACGCGGAAATCCGGCGTCACAATCGCGCAACTTCAAAAGACCTTCGGTTGGCAGGCTCATACGGCACAGGCCGCGATATCCGCGCAACGCAAAGCGGGATGCGTTGTGGACAGACTGGAGACCGACAAGGGATCGGTTTACCGGATTGTCGAAGAGCAGGGCACCCAATGAAAACGAAGCAAACCGAAGAAATGTAGATCCTGATATCAGAGATCGAAACTTTCGATCGCGCCGTCTGTCTCGAGTGCTGGCGCGAGACCTTCGGACGCTCGCCACCAAAGTATCTGTCACCACAGTTTATTAAGCGGGTGCTGATCTGGGATACGCAAAGCAAAGCGCTGGGCAGTGTGTCGGCGAAAACCACCCGACGCCTGAAGCAGATTGCGGCTGGGAAAGTGTTGCCCACGACCGCCAGGCCTGGGTCTCATCTGGTCCGGGAGTGGAACGGAGGTAGGCCACTTTCCGTTCGAAGGCGACCGGGCTTTTCCAGCCCAATGCTGAGTGCCGCCGTCGCGGATTGTAGAAGCCGTTGATGTATTGGAAGATGGCCAACTCCGCGTCT
>NZ_JBQERS010000018.1:0-61046 GCF_056535285.1 Ruegeria sp. O11
CGTAGTCGAACGCAATGGCGGTAACGTTCTGAAATTCATGGGAGATGGAATGCTTGCCATCTTCGATATCAATCAAGTTCCGGACGCTCGCCGCGTCGCAATTCACGCGGCCGTGGAGTTGCGAAATACCTTTGAGGAACTCAACCAACGACGGCAAGCTGACGGTTTGCCAACGACCGGCTTCACTCTCTCGTTGCACGCAGGCAATGTTCTTTACGGCAATATTGGCGGTAGGTTTCGCTTGGATTTCACAGTGGTCGGCCCAGCGGTAAATACAACTTCGCGCATTTTAGGCATGTGCAGCGCGCTTGATCAGAACATTGTGGTTTCCGATAAGGTGGCGGGTGACTTAGTGGGCTCCATTCCAAGTCTTGTTTCCCTGGGGCAATACAGATTGCGCGGTGTTGCTGAAAGACAGGAGCTGTTCACGATAGACTAACTGCCGCTATTTGGAAGCTGCCGCAATGGGGTGTTGACCTGCGTCAAAGCAAAGGTAGCCGGATTGCTACTAGGTTGGTTTGCACATGGAACAGAACTGTTGGATCAAGCACCCGCGAAGAGCGGCATTCTTGGTCATAGTGATTGCATTGTCAGGGTGCACGGGCAGGCACCACCAAGGCAATTGGCATGGCCACGGCTTAGAAGGTTGCTATGGACCTCACCACGACGTTGATCGCGAGGTCCATTGCCGAACGCTCGAGTGAACTTGAGCCATACGCGATGCAACTCACAAAACGTTTGGCGACCAGTGTTATTTGGATTGAGATTCAGATCTTGTATCGAAACTGCCCGTTTGATGCTCAGTCCGGTAACATTGAAAAATTTGGCCTTGGCACAATATCTTTGTAGTCCCATGAGGAAGCGGAGAAGAGACCAATGAAACGACGCGAATTTCTATTAGCGGGTACAGCAGCAGTGTTGGCTACTCCTTCCGTCGGACAAGAAGCCCCACTCATCAAAGTCTACAAGACTCCAACCTGCGGCTGTTGTGCTGCGTGGGTAGATCACCTGATTTCCGCAGGATTTCGTACCGATACGCTAGACGTAGGGCAGGAGCAGCTGTGGTCGCTTAAAGAACAAATGAAAATCTCAGATGAGCTTTCCAGTTGCCACACTGCATTTGTTGGGGGCTATTTTGTCGAAGGTCATGTCCCGGCAGAAGACATAAATCGACTTTTGTCCGAACATCCTGAAGGCCTCGGCCTAACAGTTCCAGGCATGCCGATGGGTTCACCCGGCATGGATTTTTCAGACGAACGAGAACCTTATGAAACCTTGCTCGTTGGTCTGGATGGGACGACGAGTGTGTTTGCTCGACACAGCTGAGAGAATGGATGAAGGGCAATCAGATTTTTCAGCTCCATGTCCAACATTAGTTTGCGCTGATTTCAAAAGGATTCAGCTGCAATCGTTGTGTTTTTTCCACATGGCTGGGTCGTGGCCTTCGGGCACATTGGAGCACGGGTCGTTCGCATACCCTCTTAGAATGCTGTACTGTTGGATTTGATCTGCGCTCAACAGTGGTGTTGTTTGCAGGTGCCGGGACAGATGAACCAGTCGCAACTCGGCCCTGGCAGTTTCGGCCGCTTCAACAAGTTTGTTTAGCTCGGCCAATTCAAGCTGGTCACCGGCAAACGCTTCACTTAACGCCGCCTCGGCCTCAATAAACCGCTCGCCTGCGACGACTGCCTGTACGCGCATTTCAGAATGGATCGCCTCAATTTTTCTCAGCTGATCCTTCGAGAGTCCAAGTTCATCTTTCAATTCGAGCAAGTGTGCTGGGCCTGGTTTGCCATTCAGCTCCGCTGGTAAAGCAAAACCCCAACCTCCGCCGCGCCGCAGCTCTTCTAAATCGGTGTCAGATAAGCTTTTGATGGTCCTGGATTGCAGTCCGGCGTATGGCGTGACTTCAGCGTCGTGAGTGTGACTTTGCGCGAGTGCTACTTGAGAGTATTGGATCGTACAGAGCGCCGTTACAATCAGAAACTTAGGCATAAACTTGATCATGAAGTCTCCTTTCTGGCTCACCAAAATGCCTTCTTCCATACAGTACTTCTGCCCGGTGCAGCGACATTCCTGCTCCTTTTTGACCGGTACGTCGTTCCGGATTCACGTGTATTCTAGGCCGTTGAGACAATAACCTCAGCTTCGATTTCAATTGGGAAGTTGATTGGTAGGCCTGCCACCCCGACCGCCGTACGTGAATGGCGGCCAATCTCTTCTCCAAAGACGTCAATGATCAAATCCGTGAAACCGTTGAGAACCGCAGGCGTATCGCTGAAGCCAGATTTGCAATTTATCATCCCATGAACTCGGCACCACCCCGTTATTCGGTTTAGACTGCCAAGTTCGCGCTTTAGACTGCCGAGAATAGAAAGCCCGACTTTGCGTGCTGAGGCGTAGCCCTCTTCCACAGACACATTTTCTCCGACTGCTCCAAATGGCGCGGCCGGAGTACCGTCTATTTCTTGTGGTCCATGACCAGATACGAACGCCCGGTCGCCCCGAACGTTAATCCACGGAAATGGCAACACCATACCAACAGGCAATTTTAGCGGCGCAGGTAAAATGATGTTGTGGTCTACCAATCGCTGTTCAGCGTCGATCATGGTACTCTCCCTCGCAGCACTTGCATGGATCTTACCATAAACCATGCCCAAAGTCGGTCTCGACCACCAAACTTTGCAAGGTCCGCTTCGTCCACATTTGTGTCATCTGGCGAAACCGCGGCGAACAGCTGTTGTTGGTTAGGGCAAACCCTGGCCGCGTTTTCGGGCATGAATGACCGCTCATCGTGGTTACGGGTCATCCGGCAAAAGGTCTCAGATGGCCGAGACGGTCCCGAAGCGGCAATCTTTACTAAGAAAGCGAGGTCCTAAGCAGGAAGCTCTCCGCCAGACTGAAGCCATTGCGCGTCGGCTTCCGGAAGCAACTCTGCAAGACGTTTGTGAAACGCAAGAAGGTCTTCGTCTGAAAGCTTGCCCTCCCACTTGCGACTGCTTGCGCTATCGAAGAAGGCTGACGGGTCTTTAAAGGTTGTGGACCGTTGTGTTTCTTCCTTAGCACTCGCGCGTGCATTGGCTTGCATGTTCTCGAACTGCATACTTTCCGCAATTGCGGACAGCATTTCATCGCCAATTTTCAAACCAAGTACGGAAGCGAGCTTTCTAGTATGACAGAGCAAATCGCGCCGCATATCGGCGTAATGGAAAATGTGTATGTTGGGATGTTGGATGTTTGACTTGAAGGACTTGAAGGACTTGAAGTGATGAACGATGGCCTCAAGGGTGATCCCATCGGCCATCTCCTCTCGAACGGTCTCACCAAGAAAAAGGGCGAATGAAGCTGTCGGCTCATCCGGGAACCTGTCTTGGATCAGGTCTTCCTTCAGGTTTGCCACATGTCGGCGCATCGAAAAATGTGCGTCGATTGGGTGTCTGAACACCGCGATGTAGGTGCAATCTGGATCGAAAGGAATGCCGTCAAAAGGCGTATGGGTCTTGATGCATCTTCTGTGGCTTTGAGCTTCGAACATTCGAGCTATGGGGAGTTGATCTCGAAACGCAGGGTCGAGCCAAACCGACAGGTCATCCATGACCTTGTCCATACCTGGCTTTTCAAACAAGAGCGACAGCACAAGGGCTTGCGTCCATGTTGTTCCGCACTTTGGCGGTGTTGCAACAATCACATCTCCTTGGCGCAGCGCGAACATGTCCCAAATCCGATTGTCGGTGAGACGTGTTCTGTACTCGAATGCCTTCCTTGAAGACGCCCGTATCGTCATTCTGATTTCCGCCAATGGACCCTTAATGAAACGATAGCAAGCATGCGGCGCTGAACCTAGAATTTTGATGGCACCCGAGTAGGAAGGCCTTTCAAAGTGCCAAGCCAAAACCTTGCATTCGCGGCTAGAAGCTCGTTTTGCCCTCAAGGCAGTCATACGCGGCACCTTGCTCCAGTGTCTGTGCTGCGGTGCAAAGTCGAAATTACAAAGTTCGGTTTTCGAGGTCCGCTTCTGCCTAATTTACCCAAAAGCAAAAAGCTTGCGTGTCGTTATTCGGTCACGGATGTTCATTGAATAATGATCGCGATTTATGCGCGAAACCCCTAATATCCCTTTGACACTCCTTCACAATGGATACGCGGGAGGATTTTGTTTGGAGCGGTACTTGGCTGCCATTCTCGTGGCTGATGTTGTTGGCTATAGCGCGCTTGTCAGTGCTAACGAGGAAGCCGCATTGCACACATATAGGGGCCACTTTAGGGCGCTGGAGCCGCATGTCGGCCTGAATGGCGGACGCCTATTCAAAAGAACTGGTGACGGTTTTCTTGCAGAGTTTTCCTCGATTGTAGATGCGCTGGCATGTGCGGAAACGATGCAACGTCAGATGGCTGAGCGGAACGGGGCGCGCGGGCAAAGTCCAGAAATGCAATTCCGTATGGGAATTCACGCGGGCGATGTTTTTGATGACGACGGTGATGTTCTTGGTGACGGCGTCAACATCGCGGCCCGGCTGGAAGGTCTTGCTCCTCCCGGAGGGATCATCGTTTCAGGTCGGGTTTACGAAGACCTTGTGGGTAAGGTGGATTTATCGTTCACCGAATTGGGGCCGCAATATCTGAAGAACATCACACGCCCTGTAACTGCTTACTTGGTACAAACAGCATTTGCTACTGAATCCCCGTTAACTCAATCCCGTCCTGACAGGCCCTCAGTGGCGGTGTTGGCTTTTGACAATCTGTCGCCTGACGCTGAACAGGATTACTTTGCGGAAGGTATTACCGAAGACATCATCACCAGCTTATCCAGAGTGCCCTGGATATTCGTGGTCGCCCGAAACTCTTCTTTTTCTTACAAAGGGCTTTCGGTTGATGTGCGTCGTATCGGCAGAGAGCTTGGTGTCCGCTATATATTGGAAGGGTCCGTTCGCGGCGCTGGTGACCGGTTGCGTGTCACGGGCCAGCTAATTGATGCGGAAACCGGGTCTCATGTTTGGGCGGATCGATACGATGGCAAGCTCGATGATGTTTTTGAGCTTCAGGACCAGATTACCGAGGCTGTCGTTGCTTCGATTGCGCCAGGTATCCGACAAGCTGAAATAGACCGTGCTGCTCACAAGCGCCCTGACACCCTTGGAGCCTATGATCACTTCCTACGTGCGCAGTCCTTGATCTACAGGTTCAATTTCACTGAAGCAGACGACCATTTGTCAAAAGCTCTTTCACTCTCAAGTGAGTACCCATTGGCAAGCGCTCTTCGAGGCTGGATCCGCACTTTGCTATGGAACCCGGATACGCGTCCAAACGAGGCCCGATTTGATTACGCAATTCAGCTGGCACATGAGGCTCTGGCGGCATCACATCTTGACCTAGAGGCGCAAGCATATGCCGGTTACGTACTCGCGTTTCTGTCGGAGGATACAGAGTACGGTTTGTCACTTGTGGATCAAGTCGTCGAGAGAAGCCCAAATTGCGTTTCAGCCTGGGGATCCAGTTGCGTACTGCATGGCCTGATGGGCCAAGCACAAACGGCACAGGCACACGCCAGGGAGGCGCTCCGACTTAACCCGAATGACCCACTAAACTACCGTGTCCAGATGGGTATCAGCCTGTCGCAAATCGCGGAAGGGAACTGGCGCGATCTAAGAGAAACCGCCCAAAAAATGCGTGCATTTCATAATACTGTGACTGTTTTTCGCCTGAACGAACTTGTGGCGGAAATGGCTCTCGGCAATGAGAGCCGAGCTAGAGAACTCGCACGTATTCACATGTCGCGGGAACCCGATTTTAGCGTTTCAATGTTCCGGCATATGCGCGCTCGTATCTCTATCGCAAAACCAGAAATCTATGACGCCTACTATAAAATGCTAGCAGCCGCAGGCATTCCTGATTGACGACACCAGTTGTAGACCAGCGGCCAGTCATAGCAAGCATGCAACATGTGGAAACGTATTTTTTGCCGCTGGAAGAATGCACAATGTTGTCTGCGAACAGTCGTAGAAGTGAATAGCGGCGAACGGCAATCGAACCTTCGCGGCGCTCGGCGTGAACGATTGCTCTGCGTACATAGCTACCATTACCTTCAAGGAAAGTTTCGAGATGGAGGTGCTCTCGCATGTTAGAAATGTTGAACGCTGCGACATGGCTTCAATGGAAATCGAACCGATCAGTAGATCGTGAGCCGGGGACACTGGAAGTCTGGGGAAAACGACCGACCGATCTGGTCTCCGAGCGTTCAGTCTTTGTGCAGCCGCACTGCCGTCGGATGGGCGCCCGCATTGGGCTCGATGTTGTCATTTTTCAAACGCTAGGAGTGTTCTCTTTGCGGATAAAGCAGAAATCGCTCGATCACTAAAAAACCTCAGGCGGCTTAGCCAAAGGTCCCCAAGTTTCAGGGTCTGGTAGACCGACACTTGACCATGCTTCTTGCAAAACTTTAGAGTCCGAAGACCTTGTGCGAGGTAAGTCATCCAAAATATCAAACCATGGCATTTTGCTTTCTATTCCAGAGTGGACCGAAGGAGAAAAGTTTTCTGGTTGGTCGAGGCTCGATGTATGCAGGACCAGATAGGCCGTTTCTCTTGGCTTAACGAGCTTATAAGTTAGGCTTGCGCCGCATTTGGCACAAAAGCCACGATTTGCTATTGGCGTAGTTGCGAAGTATCGAGGTTCCTCGGTGAGAAATCGAACAGCAGAAGCGGGAAAGGCCGCCCATGCATTAACTGCTGAACCAGAAAATTTTCTGCAACAACTACAATGGCAATACCCTGTGCTTATGGCGGGTGCGTTTATTTCATACCGGACCAACCCACAGATGCAGCCACCTGTCACTAAGGTTTTGGCCAATTCATCTTCATCAAAATCCAGAAAACCCCCTTCTTCGCCGGGTTCTGAAACGGTCATGTAGACATGTATTGGAGTATCAGTGCTCTTGAGTCTTTTGTGACCGCAATCCGCCAGCGGAAGATCTATCTTGCCCGCTATTTGCGCCATTACTTCTCCTGAAACCGCGATTCCACCTGGTTCCGCTATTGCCTCAAGCCGTGCGGCAGTATTTACGCCGTCTCCGAGAATATCGTCGCCGTGTACAACGACATCACCGAGCGAAACTCCGACGCGTAAAATGAGTGGGTCGTCACTGTTCGATTGGCGTGCTTCGCGCGCGCACGCTCGTTGAATGTTGATTGCACAATTGACCGCCTCAAAGACACTCGAGAACTCAGCCAAAAACCCATCGCCAGTAGACTTAAAAACACGACCCCGGTTTGCTTCCACCTGCATGCCGATGATTTCACGTTCTAGTCGAACCAACTTAGCTAATGTCCCGCTTTCATCGCGTGATACCAATCCTGCGAAACCGACTATATCGGTGGCCAGAATGGCCGCTAATTTGCGTTCCATCTCCGTTGCTCCGAGCTAAAAATCTCCAATTGGTGCCTGCTTACTTTAGCATAAAATCGGTCGGAGCGAGCCACGGTGGCTGAGGTGTTAATTTCCAACTTTGAAAGACCGTTCGGGGCTGCGAGCGGTCAATCAGGCTCATCGCAGAAAATGGCAGCGCTGAGCCCAAAGCCGAAAGAATCCTATTCTTGCCGAGCTCGTGCCTCGGCCGCCCGTCGAACTGCGAGTACCGCTGTGGCGTAATCTCCCAAAGAAATCCCTCTGAAAGCGAATGCAGCCGGTTTCTCGCTTAAAGTGGTATCGACTGCTCCCGAGACAATTTCCGTCAAATCTCCAGTTACTCGCTGATATGGCAGCATTGGTTTGTCGCTTTCAGATTCCTGTTTTCGGTCGTCAACAATAACGGTTTTGAAAGCGGTCATACCCTTTGGAAGCCACGGAATGCAGGCATCTGTAATGGCGGCGAAGGCAGTTGGCTTTAGCCATCGGGCATCCAGAAAAGGTTCGATGGAATAGTCCAAAGTTATTGATGTCACTACCAGATCGGCATCCCGCAAGGCGTCCTTGGCACTGGTGGCTGTTTGGGCCTCGAGGCCCATATCCCGAGCCCGGCGACAAAGCTTGTCGACATTCGCTTTGCCACGTCCGAACACACGAATGCTTTTCAATGGGAAAACCTCGGAAAACGCAACTAAATGGGAGTGAGCTTGCACGCCGGCCCCAACAAAAGCCACTGTCTCAGCATTTGGATCAGCAAGTCGACGCGCGGCGACGACTGACAGCGCCGCTGTTCTAACAGCCGTTACCCAATTTGCCCCTAAGACTGCCCGGAGAACCCCGGTTTGCCCGTCCATTACCATGATAGCGCCGTTAATCGCAGGGAGCCCCTTTGCCGGATTGTTCGGACACACCGTTACCTGTTTGGTCACGATGAACCCATCATCTCCTACTGCCAAGGTCGACATTGCGTACCGTCCATCCCCGGGCAAAATGGCTGTCTTGGGGGACGTATGAAGCTGCTTACTTGCCTTGGCTATCAGCGCAGATTCAATCGCGTCAGCAACTTCCGAAGGTTGGATACCTAAACCTTCCAAGTCTTTGTCAGAAAGATAAGTAATTTTGCTTTCAGAAGTCATGTTGGCGCCGCTCCATTTTACAACCCGGCTTCCCGATTAGGCTATCAAATTGCGTGTTAACATATGCTTTGGGTGTCTAGATTGGGACTTCACTCGAGTACATTATTCGTTGCACTGGGATTTCTGTTTTCATGCTTACGGTCTCAAGTTGTCTCAAGCCAGTTGAGTTTGAAAATTGTATGCTCTCCTTCGAGACCTTTAAGCGGAACAGTCATTTGCTCGGCAAACTGAAACTCCTGTGATCCGCCCACCATGATCCGTGTGGCATCCGAGACGCGGATGTCACTTGGTGCTGCCAGGGCGGCTATACGTGCTGCTTTGTTGACAACAGTCCCGAAGTGATCAGCATCAGAAGTTATCACTTCGCCGGTATGCAAGCCGATGCGAACCCGCAACTTTGGCTCGATTGTTTCCGCCGCGTTCGCCTGTTGAATATTTTGAGCTGCCAGCAATGCTGCCCTTGCAGAAGCAAAAGACGACATCACCCCGTCTCCCAGTGATTTCACCGTACGTCCACCACTCCCGACGATCTGCGTTTCGACAAGTCGCAGATGTCTTCCGAGGGCGTCGCTCCAAAGCGTATCGCCTATAGCCTCAGCGATTTTTGTGCTGTCCGCGATATCGGTGAACATGATGGTCGCTATACCACTTTGGCCGAGTTCGTGGGGTGTAGAGAGGGCGGCATCAAGCAGTTCCTCAAAGCCTCTGGCCTCATACCCAAATCCCTCTACGTTGTTGACCGGTAGGGAATTGTGAACGTGCACAATCTTCCAGGATCCTTTGTCGAGTTTCAGAATGACCGTAGAACGCAGGTGCGCGATCTGTCCTGTTTCAATACCCTCAATGCTTGCTTCCCATTCGACCCAACCGAGTGATCCGCATTCAAATCCTCTCAGGTCTTTTGGGTGCCACTTGAACCGTGGAACCTCACCGATGTATTGCTCCATACCGCGACGCAGCGCATCGCCTTTCCAAGCCTCGCCGTGTGCTGAGCCAAAGTATGACAGGGCAGCGTCGTCAGAAAATAGATGTGCCACCGTCTCCCCATCGCCCCGACCGTAGGCGTTGATCCATCGTGCCACTATAGCGGCGAGTTCCGAAGAGGGGCTGATCGTATCTCTCATGCCAAAACCGTCGCGTCGATAGCCAGAAAGCTGCCTCGAAAAACATGACCTTCGCACGTCCAGTTTCTATAGAAGCGTATCATGGCAGAACCTTTCTCGAAATCTCGATTTCTGAGGTCCTGTCAGTGTAGGCCAAGCCGGGGCGGCCATAAAGACAACCCGTTTCAATAGCAAACTGATAACAAAAGCGCTTCACGTCTACTTCTTCCAACCCACCGCGAAAGAGCCTGCAACACCCAAACCAGTGTTCATACAAACAATTGCTTGGAACTGAGGTGCCCGGATCGGTTTTGATCCAAAACAAGGCTTTGAGTCTTTTGAGACACTAAACTCTGTGCCAGAAACCCTGTTTCAGGTGAAACGCTATGACCAAAAACCTATCGGTTTTTCTTATTTTGGCTGGTTTAGTAATTGCTGGTGCGTTGCTGTATGTCGCTGTTGCCGAGGATGGCGATGAATTGCCGGTCGGATTTGTGCAAGGAAACGGGCGGGTTGAAGCGGAACAAGTCGAAATAGCACCAACTAATGCAGGTCGGGTTGCGAAGGTAACGGCAACAGAGGGCAGTATGGTTGCAGCCGGTCAAATCCTGGCCGAAATGGACATAGATGAGCTATCTGCCGCCCTGGACCGGGCTAGAGCCGAAGTAGCCTTGGCAAATCAGACAAGGGCCGAAGCAGAAGCGCTCGTTGTGCAACGCGAAAGCGAACAGCGCAGGGCCGAGCAGGAGCTTGATCGTGCCACGGCGTTGCTGGCAGGACAAAACATCTCCAAAACTATTTTTGAAGATCGCGATACCACTCATAAGGTTGCTACAGCAGTATTGGGCGCCGCCAAAGCCCGAGTGGCAACCGCGGAAAGCCGTATTGCTGCCGCTGAGGCGGAAGTGCGCAGGATTGAGGCACAGATTGAAGACAGCGCTCTAGTTGCACCTTTGCCCGGACGCGTGCTTTACCGGCTTGCAGAACCCGGAGAGGTGGTTGGCGCGGGCGAACCAATCCTGACTATTCTTGGCCTTGAGAATGTTTACATGGAGGTTTTTCTTCCGGCGCGTGAAGCCGGACTTTTGCCCATTGGAGCTGAGGCTCGCATCGTGCTCGACGCTTTGCCGGAATATGCGATACCTGCATACGTGAGCTTTGTTTCTCCCGAGGCACAATTCACCCCCAAACAGGTCGAAACCCTGGATGAGCGAGAGCAACTGGTTTTTCGCGTTCGCGTCCGTATCCCAATAGACTTGGTTGAAAGTCGGATTGAGCACGTCAAAACCGGTCTGCGCGGTGTCGCGGTGATCCGGCTAAACCCAGCCGCTGCTTGGCCTGAGGCGCTTGAACAACGCATCCCAGAAGAGTTGTTCGAATGAGAGTAGAGGATGACGCCTGCGATATTCACATTTCAGGTGTTACGCACCGTTATCGCAAGCATGTTGCACTGGATTCTGTTTCGTTGGAACTGCCAGGCGGCCAGCTTGTTGGCTTTGTCGGGCCGGATGGGGTGGGAAAGTCTACACTGCTTGGTTTGATCACCGGCGCAAAGAAACTGCAATCCGGCAATATCGACGTTTTAGGCGGCCCGATTGGCAATTCTCGCCATCGACACAGCATTTGCCCAGCCATCGCTTTCATGCCGCAAGGGCTGGGTCGAAACCTGTATCCGGAGCTGTCTGTACGCGAGAACCTTGAGTTCTTCTCAGGTCTCTTTGCTCAAGGGCATTCAGAGCGGGACGAACGTATCGCAGCGCTATTGGCTGCGACAGGGCTTGCGCAGTTTGAAGACCGTCTGATGGGCAAGCTTTCGGGTGGGATGAAGCAAAAACTAGGTCTTTGCTGTGCGTTAATCCATGACCCCAAACTTTTGGTTTTGGATGAGCCAACGACCGGGGTCGACCCGTTGTCGCGTCGGCAGTTCTGGGCTTTGATTGATGCAATCCGAGCAAAAAGCCCTGAACTGTCGGTATTGGTTTCAACGGCGTACATGGAAGAAGCCGAGGGTTTTGACCGGATTGTCGCGATGGACGCGGGTCAAGTCATCTTTCATGGGAAGCCCGCCGAATTGAAAGGGAGTGATGTCGACCTCGAAATTGCATATCGGCGTCTGAGAGCACGGGAGTTGCCTGTCGAACCGGCGGGAAAAAACAAAACGAATGGGCAGATCGAAGCAAACCCAGTGATAGTTGCGCGTGGACTGACACGACGCTTTGGTGATTTCACGGCCGTAGACAACGTCGACTTCACAATCAATCGCGGAGAGATATTCGGGTTTCTAGGATCAAACGGTTGCGGCAAATCCACGACAATGAAGATGCTGACTGGCTTGTTACCTTCCAGCTCAGGTGAAGCACTGCTGTTTGGCAACCCCGTCGATGCATATGACCGAAAAATGAGGCGTGAAATAGGCTACATGAGCCAGGCCTTTTCCTTATATGGCGAGTTGTCGGTCCATCAGAACCTACAATTGCATGCGCGGATATTTGCAATTGCCGACCGAGAACAACGCGTTTCGGAACTCACTGAGCGCTTTGGGCTCGAGGAGCACCGTCATACGTTGGCGACGGCACTGCCCCTGGGGATCAAACAGCGACTGTCGCTAGCCGTAGCTGTGATCCACCGTCCGCGAGTGCTAATACTCGACGAACCAACATCCGGTGTGGACCCAGAGGCGCGCGATTCCTTCTGGGACTTGCTGATTGAGCTTTCTCGAAACGAGTCGGTTACAATCTTTGTGTCCACTCATTTCATGGGTGAGGCGGAACGCTGTGATCGCGTTTCTTTTATGCATGCTGGTAGAGTTCTAGCGGAAGGTACTCCGGCTGAACTGATCGCTGTTGAAGGGGCGGAAAACCTTGAAGACGCCTTCATTTCGGTATTGGAAGCAGCAGAAAAACCAGTCTCTGTTGTCGCGCCAGAGGTGGGTTTTAGGACCAAATCCCACGCCGGGGGAGGAGCGTTTTCTCGTGTATTGGCATATGCGCGGCGCGAAACCGTTGAAGTAGCTCGCGACCCGGTGCGTCTGGCTTTCGCGTTTCTAGGTTCTGCTATTCTAATGTTGGTTTTTTGCTTTGGAATTACGCTGGATATCGATGAGCTTGAATTCGCTGTACTTGACCTTTCTCAGGGGCCGGAGAGTCGTGCTTATTCGGCTGAATTCGCCGGATCGTCTTACTTTAAAGCCACATCGCCGCTGCAAAGCGCCAGCGAAGGGCGCGACCGTTTAGTGTCAGGTGAGGTCTCTCTGGTTGTTGAGTTACCACCTGACTTTGACCGAAAGATGAGTACGGGTGAACCAACCCAGATACTTGCAACTGTAGACGGTGCTATCCCATTTAAGGGTGAGACGGTTGAAGGTTATGTTTCCGGATTGCACCAATCATTTTTCGCGGAATATGCCCTTAACAATGGCAAAAGCCAGATAGATATCGCCAGGATCGAACCTCGGTTTCGCTACAATCAGAGCTTTGAAAGTATCGCCGCGATGGCTCCGGCAATGCCTGCTATCTTACTGATTATGTTGCCAGCTGTTTTGACTGCCGTAAGCGTAGCAAGGGAACGAGAACTGGGGTCAGTTGTCAATTTCTACGTGACACCAACCACGCGGCTTGAATTTCTAGTCGGCAAACAAATTCCGTACATTTTGATGTCAAAATCTTGTTGCATGCGCTCGCAGCACAGATTTCTCGGCACAGGCGCAATTTACAGGGTACCGGACCGAGCGGCCATTTGATCGCACCGCGGGTACTTGTGCAGAAGCGGCGCGAACATCCCCGCCTGACAGCAAATGTCGTCCGGCCAGTCATTCCTAGTTACGAGGAAGCCTTGATCACATACTCCTCTCTCGCCGCACTCAGGCCCGGCAACTGAAACGCGGACTTAAACTGCCACCCGCTGATAGCCTGGCCCCAATTCGACACAACGAAAAACTAATACCAGACAATTTCTTTCGGTAGTTCACCAGGAACCTTGGTCACCGGCAGTTTCAAATACTACTAGCCGTAGCGGTGCTCCCATTGCGATGAGGGAAACTTCCTTGACTCTATTCTGGGTAAGGACCACAAAAGCGCATTGGTGAAAATTACTCGCCGCCGCGATGCTGCCGGTTACGATAATCCAATGGCCTTCAGACTAACTGTAGCATGTGCCCCAGCATAGGAACGGGTTTCGCTGGGGTCTTCGCTATGAGCTCGTTCCTCGCAAGCATTCGCAACCGTCACCTGACAAGCCCCAGTCATCGCGTGACCCATGAAAGAAGGCGCCGTATGAACAGCACATGGCTCATAAATTGCGTACTTGATGCCAGATAGATCAAGTCTGACGCTCCGTATCAATCTGTCATTCATCGTGTTTACGCGCTGCATTCTTTGTTTGATCCCGACACTTTTGGTGTTGCTCTCAGGAACGCAGCTTCCTGCCCAAGTCGCAGGCAATGCCGATGGATCGGTTTGTGACGAAGGTTTCGAAAACAAGAACGGATCGTGCCAAAGAATAGACTTACCAGAAAACGCATATTTAACTGGTAGCTCCTATGGCAGCGGCTGGGAATGCAATCACGGTTTTCAGAATGTCGGAGAACTCTGTGAGGAAATAAGAGTTCCTGAAAATGCCTTTCTTGTATCAACCGGAGATCAGTGGAAATGCAATCGGCTGTTCCGGCGTGTTGGAGAAGAATGCGAAGAACTGATTGCACCTCAAAATGGGTACGTCGAAACGCGGTTTGGTGCGCAAGAAGTACACTGCAACTGGGGATTTCGTAAGGAAAGCCAGGAGTGTGTTGCAATAGTTGTCCCAAAAAACGGTCGTCTGAGCGACAAAAGAAGCTCGGATGGTTGGGTATGCCTCAGAGGTTACAGGGCAGCGGAGAGCGGCTGTGAGCCAGTGGCTGTTCCACAGCATGCATATCTTGCGCCTGAAACCTATTCCGGATGGAAATGCGAACGTGGTTTTCGCGCGAACCAGGACAGGTGTGTTGCGATCTTTGTCCCTTTCAACGCTCACTTAAATCGAAGAGGTGACGGTTGGGAATGTAATCGGCCGTTCACGAGACAGAATGACAAGTGCGCCGAAAATGTGCCGCGACAATAGGTTGGTGGAAATCAATACCGCCTGAAATATCCGGAAGGACCAAGCCGTGAACCATAACTCGATTAACGAAAATCTGGGCAAAAGGCTCAAGGCGGAAAGGGCGCATCGCTGGTCCTACAATGTAAAGATGTTTATCGCGATAGCGGTATTTGTTACGGCGATAATTGTTGTGGTGTTTTTCTGATGCGCAAAAATGCCCCTCAAGTAACCCTTCCGGACTACAATATGTCAGCTCGTGGTTTGGAACAAAGAGCATTTCAGGACCGCAGTGTTCGTAAGTCGCGGAACGCTGACGTATCAGGAGTGATTGAAGTAGAATTTGGAAAGTACTTGATTAAGGCTGGCGTTCTGAGCGGTAATAGTGTTGCACGGGCATTTCCCATGCCACCAGCTAAAACGCAGGCAATGATTGCCGATGCAGTTGGCGAAACGCCGGCATTAGCCATTGAAGCCTTAAAAGAAGTTCTCGAAGAACGAGACAGGAAGCGTAGCGGTCAACGCCGTTTGGAGGGAAACTCCGGCACCCTCGTTCCCAGTGAAAGAGAATATGCCGAGGCATTGCGCCAGATCAGGCTCACCCCTGCGCAAGTCACAATGCTCAAAGCACTTACAATCGCAGGCAAGGACGGTCTGACCATTGGTCACTTGTCTCAGGCAGCCGGTTACAAATCGCGCGAGGCATCCATAAAGGTCTTCAAGAAAATCGGACTATTGATCGCAGAATATCTGGAGCTCGAACTTCCCGAAGCCGGAACGGTACAGAATGATGGCGCCGCTCAGGTCCTGGCATATTCTCACATCGAAAGTGACGATGAGCCAGCAACTTGGATTATGCATCAGGAACTGCGCGACGCTGTTCGTTCGGTTCTATGACGTACGTTCCAGCCCCCGCTTTTGTAGAGAACTCTGAACCGGAACAAATGCACGAAAGGTTGCACACGTAGCTTATGCTGGAGAAGAAACCATACCCGCTCGACCTGATCTATGTACCTGTGAAGCGTGCAAAAACACTTGATCAGCAAAAAGTCCTGACGCTGGCCGAAGATATCCTGAAGAACGGCCAGAAGACCCCGATTCAGATACGCGCGGACAACAAGAGGTTCGTGCTGATTGAAGGCCTTCATCGACTAGAGGCCATTCGCGCCCTCGGCGGTGATACTGTCGACGCCTTTTTGGTGCGCGCCAGATTACACTAAACTCTTGTTGGGATTGGCGTTCGACAAAGCCTCGGAAAATGTCAGCAGGCGCTGACTTTTTTATCCCAAAGATGCAATCGTGCGCAATGAAGGCTCTCATATAGAGTAATACGCTGGCAATTTTCCAACTCGGAATGGTCACGCAAAACCTCGTTTAGCCGATAAAACGGTATACGGCTGGCAAGGTGGTGAACATGGTGCATACCGATATTGGCAGAGAACCACCGCAGGATGCCTGGCAGGGCATAGTGAGAACTTCCATAGAATGCGGCGTTCTGAAGATTCCACCCTTCTTCCCGCTCCCAAGTCGTGTGTTCAAACTGGTGTTGAATATAGAATAGCCAAATACCAATCGACGCGGCGACGATCATGGTTGGAAGGAATACAATAACCAGTACACCCAGGCCTCCAGTCCAAAAAATCAGAGCCAGGACCACCGCAATCGCGGCGTTTGTTCCCATTGCACTTACCCAATACAGCCAGCCCGTCCGCATGAAACCAAAGGGCAAGCGATTTTGAAAAAAGAACGTGTAGACCGGTACGATACAGAACAGGAAGAAGAGGTTCCGGATTAACCTGTAAGCGGCACGCCCCAACCAATTCCGTTTCAGGTATTCCTCAATAGTCAATGTAGGAATGTCACCCGTACCACGCCGATCAAGGTTACCGGCTGAGGCATGGTGAATCGCATGGCTTTGCCGCCAGACGTCATAGGGTGCCAGGGCGAGAACACCCAGAACCCGGCGAGTCCAATTGCAAACGGTGCGGCTTCTAAAGAAAGATCCGTGACCACAATCATGCATGATGATGAAGATACGCACCAGAAATGCGGCGTTCAGGATGGCCAGTAGAACAGTGACCCAGACACTAAGGGATAGCGCAAACCACGCAGCGCCCCATAGCGCGAAAAAGGGGATGACAGTGATTGCCAGTTCAAAAACGCTACGCTTCGTATCGGGCACATGGTATTGCGCGAGCGCCCGGGTCAATTCCTGCTGTTGCAACTGACTTGTTCTCCAACGGCTCTTACGTAGGAGCCCTCTGAGCAAACGGGCACCCCAGAAGGGTGCCCCCAGCAGGCTATGCGAGTGCCAGGTTGGCGGCGTTGTCGCGTCCGTCACGGCCAGCTTCAATGTCGAAGGTAACCTTCTGGCCGTCCTTCAATTCGCTAATGCCGGAACGTTCAAGTGCTGAAATATGCACGAACACGTCGCGCTTGCCATCTTCGGGTTCGATAAAGCCAAAACCTTTGGTCGAGTTGAACCATTTTACTGTGCCATTTGCCATGGTCGAAGTCTCCTAATACTTGCCGCCCGCATTATTGCGGCGACTCGGCGTGGTCGGTCTGAATCGAAAGACTGAACGCCGAATTTGGGAGACAGCAGGTCGAAAAAGAAAAACGTAAGCCGTGTGTATATGGCCTTCGAGTACACACGATACAAGCCTTGATACAATGGAGGACCACAGAATATCTGAATCCGCCTAGCCCAAGTTAGAACAAGGATAAGCAGAACCTTTGCTCTGTAGTTCGGAAATCAGAGGTCGGCTTCCGATAAAACCTGCCGAATACGTATGCAGCAAATTGATTGCTCGGGCACGGCTTGTAATGAGCGCGTTTCAGCGAGACATCTTGCGGTTCATTTATAGTTTTTCTCGAAGCGCTTCGTAAGGCGTTTTTCCACCATGTGCGCCGTGCGGCCGCGCCAGGTTGTAGAAACGCTCCCACCCATCAAGTTTGGCCTCAAGATCAACGTCACCTTTGTAGCTGAGAAGCTGGTAGAACTCCTGCTGGTCGGATCGGTGCGATCTTTCCACCTTTCCATTTAACTGAGGCGAGCTGGGTTTGATGTAGGCGTGGCGGATTCCTTTGTCTTCGACATGCCAGTGGAATTTGGCCTGAAACTCGTGGCCATCGTCGGTCCTGATCTCGCTTATCCGGAACGGGAACTTTTCGATGACATAATCCACGAAATCGATGGCATTTGCCTGCGTGTGTCGTTCATAGATCTTGAGGGCGCGGATGCGTGTTGCGTCGTCTATTGCTGTGAACTGGAAGCGGCGAACTTTCTCACCGCGTTTTCCTTTGAAGGTCAGAAACTTGACATCCATCTGGATGTGATGACCCGGCACTTGCTTGTTGTATCTCTTGGTGTGGACCTTCCGCTTGCGGGTGCCGCCTGGAAGGCGGTTTAGACCGTTCCGGCGTAGAATCCGATAAACCCCAGCATCGGAGATCCGGATGCCGTGATAGCGCTCCAGATACCAGACGATCCTGATAGGCCCGAGATGGTATCTACGTCGAAGATGCAGCACCTTCTCAACCACTTCCTTGGACGTCTTGTTTGGGTGGCTGTGAGGGACGGATCGCTTGTTGATCAAGCCGGCTTCACCGTGGCTGTCATACAGATGCCGCCAGCGATAGAAACTGGCGCGCCCAATGGCGCGCCAGATTTCGCCGTAATAGATCGACCGCAAGCCGCCAATCTTCCCGCCGTGCGTTGGAAGCTTCTCAATCTGGAGCGCCTGATCCGGGACAACCCGAAAAAGCACGTCGAGCAAAGGGAAGAACTCGAGAAACTCCTAGGTCGCCTCTTCGACTGATTGAAATTCAGAGTCCGACCAATTGAAAGCGCGGGCACATTTCCGACAATTGCGCAGAAGAAAGCGATCTAACTGCAAAGTAGGTTCGGTTGCTTGCCCCTTACCCCGCTCGCTATATACCACCAGTATTCAAACCCTGGTTTCAGTAATCTGCGCCCTGGCGGGTATCCCAGAGACGCAGAATTTCTATCTGAGTGGGCATTACACGATAGATCAGCGTGAATGGGGTTCGCGGCACTGAAAGCTCACGTACGTCTTGGCGTGTGTCACTTGGGTGACCTGCATAAGGGTTGGCTGCAAGAGTAAGCTGAATGGTTTTGAGTTGAGCTCGTGCCCTTTCGCTGCCTTCAGGAAAAACTGACGTGTAGTAGTAGCGGAACCATTGAATGTCCCGGGCCGTATCTTCGAGAAATACAATTTTCATTGGCTATTGGATTGCCCGCTTGCGACCGGAGCAGAGAGCTCATTCTCGGTATCCCAGCTGTCTATCCAGGCATTCATTTCGTCTGCCGTGATGAACTTACCTAGATCTGCTTTTTCAACAGCTGCATCAATGGCTGCTCGCTTTGCGGCCTTGGATTCCAACATCATTCTAATTGCCCGAACGGCGAGTTGTGCAGGCGGCCGATCTTCTATCGCAGCTTCTCGTTCCAGGGACTTTCTCAAGTCCTCATCGAGACGGATTGAATATGGGGTCGTACTCATCGCAATCACCTGTTTCCGCAGTGTAGTACAATGTATTACATTGGGACACTATTCACAATAGAACGATGGCATGAACTACATCTGTTTCTCTGAACTCATGAGCGAGATGAGATATCATGGGTACGGGCCTCACTTCTGCGGTTACTTTGAATTTTGCGCCAACAATGCGGTTGGCTGCATGTCTCCCCGATCGATCTTTGATGTCAGAGAAATCAAATAGGCCTGGTGAGATTTTATGTTCTCCGCTCGTTGGAAAATATATCCCAAAACTATGAAACGGAGAGCCGGGCCATGTGTCGATTTCATAGCATACCAAGTCTGACCAAGTCGTAGGTATTCGGCGATATCGTCCATAAGACGGTCACAATGCGTCTGATTCCGGGCGAAGCGAAGTTCGGAGCACAAGCGTGGAAAGCTGCGCTCCATTTGATCCGGAGAAACTTGAATCTGAGTTTGTTTTTCTTTCTTAACTATCGGATTCAAAGAGTCCTCTTTGTGCCCCTCATTTTCATGGTCATTGGCCCTCAAATTTTCTGTATCTGCCTGTTTTATCTGGGAGATTTCCACAAAAATCTCCGCCAGAAGTTCGCCTAGTACATTTGCTTCTGGTTTGCGACGCAGAGCATTGCGCACGGTGGCCATCAAATCTGAGATCGCGGTGTCGTCTGCTACGAGCTCTCTGAGGCGCGCCAGAGCGGCCGATACCTTGTCGCGGAGTACAGTGAACTCGAGAACTCGATCAGCATGCCTCTGGGCTTCCTGGATTAACTCAGAGTGTCGTTCAGATAAAGGCATCAGGGAAAGACCGGTTGCAGTGACCACCCTGCCCTGTCGGTTCCGACGTGCCCAACGTTTACCGTTTGCGCTCATGACGCGACGGATAAGCCCAAGCTCAACCAGCGCCGAGATATGGCGTTCAACTGTCGTCACCCAAAATGTCACCCAGAACAAGGGGTCATCGCTACTAGTGATGCCAGAATGCATCCAGTATTCTGATATTGTTAAGGGAATTTGGTAGCGGAGGAGGGACTTGAACCCCCGACACGCGGATTATGATTCCGCTGCTCTAACCAACTGAGCTACTCCGCCACGAGTGAGAGGCGATGTAAGCGACGGACCGGAGAGGGTCAAGAGGGAAATGAGGGTCTGATGGGATTCTTTGTGTGCGCTTTCAGTGAGGGTTTTGATTTGTCATGTCGGCGTGGGTCATGCCGGCGATCTGGCGGATGAAACGTGCGCAGATATCAGGCTCTGTGATCAGGATCATGTGACCTCGATGTTCCAGTTTTTCGAAGGTGAGGCCGAATTTCGTCATTGATGCACCGTGTGTCTCAGCCGACAGGATCGGATCTTCGGTGCCGAACAGGATGCCTCCAGGCGTTTTCAGATCACTGTATCGTTGGTTTAATTCACCCATGCTGCTTTCTACGCCGATGACGTCTTGCGACGCGGTGATGAAGGCCGAAGGTCGCAGGCCGAGAGCGCCCCCGGCGCGGTTTAGAAAATCGGCAGGCGCGGGTTCGGGGGCGAAGACATCTTTCAGAACCAGCGGTGCTGTTTTACGGGCCATCGGGACGGCGATGGTGTTTCCGATTAGGCTGCGCAACCAATCGGAGCGGATTTCCAGTGGTTTGAAGACGGCAGGCGGTTCGGGCATCTGCTGCGTGAGAGGGGCCAGAAGTGCCAGCGCCGAGATAGTGTCGGGATAGTCCAATGCCATTGCCAGCGATACCGCGCCTCCAAGCGAATGGCCAACCAGTATGGTCTGGTCGACGTTCTTGGTTTCCAGAAACGCGTGGATCATCCGGGCCTGTTCAGGCAGGGCGGCCAGCGCAGCGGTATCACGGGTTGAGTAACCGCAACCCGGTCGGTCGACCGCGAAAACGTGATAGTCCTCTGCCAGATCATCCATCAATGCGTATGTAAAATGCTGCAACTGGCCCGAGAGGCCGTGGATCAGGACGATGGTCGGATTAACGGGGTCGCCCTTTTCGACATAGTGGATGCTGCCTCCCTGAACGGTCACGATTTGTCCCAATTGTGGCACCATCTCGATCCCTTGACGGGTCAGGCGGCGCGTCCAGAAGTTCATGCACAGCAGGAAAGCCACCAGCAGCAGGACAATCGTCAGCAGGATCGACATCATGGGTCTCCGATCGTTTCTCTCACAGGATGATATTGTTCGAGCCCGGATCGCGCCATGCGTTTTCTGAACTCGGACACAGTGCCCGGCCACAGCGTTGTATTGCGCCCCTCAGCGTCCTGATACCATGAGGTGCAGCCCCCAGATTGCCAAACGCTTTCGAGGTGACGGTCCTGCATCTCTTTCGTAAACGCCACCTGTTTGTCGGTTTTCGGGGTGATGGTGCGAAGACCACCCTCCTGCATTTCTGTTAGAACACGACCGATATGAGCCACCTGTGCTTCGATCATAAGCACGACAGAGTTGTGCCCCAGCCCGGTATGCGGGCCGAGTAACATGAAGAAATTAGGAAACCCGGCAATTGCGGTGCCAAGGTTGGCCTGCATACCCCCTGACCAGGCCTGTTTCAGTGTCAGATCATTGGTTCCAGTTATGTCGAGATTATCGACCACATCAGTGACATGGAATCCGGTTCCCCAGACCAGAACATCAGCGATGAACTCGCGGCCGTCACCCGCGATGATGTGATCACCTTCAACCCTGGAGACGGCATGCGGCACCACATCCACGTTGTTTTGTGCCAGTGCCGGATACCAGTCATTTGAGCTGAGGATGCGTTTACATCCAATTGTGTAGTCAGGCGTCAGCGCGGCTTTCAGGTCTGGATCGGTGATCGCGCTGTCCAAGGCCTGGCGCCACATTTTCATTGCAAAATCGACAGCCCGCGGTTCGCCCCGAAACACGCGATGACGAAACTCAAACAGCATATAGATCAGTTGGCGCCGGATGCGGGGCAGCACTGGGAAGTACCAATACAAGCGGCGCACCCATGGTGCAATCGGGCCGTCCGGGCGAGGCAGAACATAGGGCGCGCTGCGTTGGAAGATGGTGACCTGCGCCGCAGTTTTAGCGATCTCGGGGACGAACTGAACGGCTGAAGCTCCAGTGCCGATGACAGCGACTCTTTTACCAGAAAGCGAAACATCGTGATCCCATTCTGCGGAATGGAAGCTAGGGCCTGGAAAGCTGTCAGCGCCGGGGATATGCGGGATGCGCGGCACGTGCAGCGCGCCGATAGCCGAGACCAGAAACCGCGCTGACCAATGGTTGCCGTCCTCTGTCTCGACCTGCCATCGCGTACCATCCCATCGCGCAGATTTGAGTTTCCGATGAAAGTGACAGAGTTGGTACAGCCCCTCATCCCGCGCGATTTTCTGCAAATAGGACTGGATTTCGGCGCCACCTGCATAGGCGCGGCTCCAATCTGGGTTCAGATGTGTCGCCATCGAGTAGAGATGCGAGGGGATATCGCAAGCGACGCCAGGGTAAGTGTTTTCGCGCCATGTACCGCCGATGTCGGCTGCTTTCTCCAATATGACAATATCTGCGATGCCGCGCTTTCGCGTCTCAATTGCCATAATTAGCCCGGAAAAACCTGCACCGATGATAAGCATATCTGTTTGCTTCATCATCCTTCGGCCTCCTCCGTTGGCGCTGCACTCGGCTGATCAGATGATAAAGGTCGCAAACGCATTTTGAACAGAGTGCCGTTTGGTCAACCGCTCCCGCTTAGAATGGCAGCTGAGGGCCTTGGAAGCAGATCAAGTATGCGAATAATGCTGTTTCTACAGGCAGCGCCGACCCAATCCGGTGGGTAAAAGGCTGCGGGCAGGTCCGGTTGGCGCAGCACCACACGCCGCCATCGATGCACCAGCAGAGTCCGTAATGTGGCGCTCTGCAATGGTGTTGGTGTCCATTCCTCGGGGTGAGTTTTTGCTGCGTTCTGGACTGCAGTTAGCAATGCCCGGCACGAAGCGCGCAGCTCGGGTGGGCATAACCGATCCTGAATCCACTTCGGGGCTGTTTGCGGCGAGATATCCAGCGCAAGTAATCCTTCCGCCTGAAGCGGAGCCGCACCTGCCCTCATTGCTATGTTGCGTCCGATTGGAATGTAGTCATCGCTGAGCATTACATCGTCAAGCACCTGCGTACCCGTTCCGTCCTCGGCAATCAGCAGATGCCAATGTTCGACAGGCGCCGAGTCACGCGCATAAATGCGCGGTGTGACGGCCGCTGATTGGGTTCTGCCAAATTCCGAGAGGACATGGCGCGAGACGCGACCGATCCGGTCACTCTCGATCCAACCGTCCTTGCGCAAACGGTGGAGCGCCACCCGGATCGCTTCGGGTTTGATGCCCATCGGTTCGATAATCTGGGTCAGCGCGCCGCCCGAAATCTGCGCGCCCGGTTCCTGTGCCATATCTCCGAACAAAGAGACAATAATCGACCAGACCCGCTGGTCTTGCGGATCCACTAGATCGGCTACGGCCGTTTCGAACCATGAGCTTTGATTGGTCATGGGACCAGTTTAACCCATTAGGCCCAATAAGAAAAACAGGTTACGCTAACGAGTTAGCGGGCATTCATTGTCAAAAGTTCGTATTCTGCAACCGGCTCGCCATCCTGATTGGTCAGGGACACGTGCCAGCGAACCTCGCCATAATCGTCATTGCGTGGGGTTTTCTGTTTGACGGTCAAACGCACTTTGATGCTGTCCCCGGCGACGACCGGCTTCATGAAACGCAACCCATCCAGCCCGGTATTGGCCAGCACCGGCCCCTCGTTCGGTTCAACAAACAAGCCAGCCGCGAAGCTGAGCAAAAGATAGCCATGCGCCACACGACCGGGGAAGAACGGATTTCGTGCCGCCGCGTCCTCGTCCATATGAGCGTAGAACGTATCGCCGGTGAAATTGGCGAAGTGTTCGATATCCTCCAGCGTGATTACGCGCGAGGCTGTGTGCAGCGTCTCTCCGACCTGCAACTCACCGAATTTACGGGTGAACGGATGTGCCGGACCTTGGATTTCAGGCGCCCCAGGCACCCATTTGGTGCTGATACCACTGAGCATGCGCGGCGAGCCCTGAATGGCGGTGCGTTGCATATAGTGTTTCACACCGCGCACGCCGCCCATTTCCTCACCGCCGCCCGCTCGACCCGGCCCACCATGCACCATATGCGGCAGCGGAGAACCGTGGCCGGTCGATTCTGCCATCGAGTCGCGGTCGTTAATGTAAATCCGCCCGTTATAGGCCGCAGCCCCCATCACCACATCCCGCGCCACCTCAGTGTCATGGGTGATCAGTGAGGTGACCAGAGACCCCTGCCCGCGATTGGCCAGTGCCACCGCATGATCCAGATCGCGGTAACCCATCAGGGTTGAGACCGGGCCGAACGCCTCGGTATCGTGCACGCGCAGCGCTTTGTCAGGATCAGCGCAGTGAAACAGCATCGGGGGAACGAAGGCACCAGTTTCGGGGCCGTTCAGGTCGAACGCGTCGGGGTTTCCATAAACCCGTTCAGCCTCTTGCCCAATCAAAGCGGCCTTTTCCAGCACGTCAGCCTTCTGCCCGTTCGACACAAGCGCGCCCATGCGCGTGGTCTCGGCCCGCGGATCGCCGATGGTGATCTTCGCCAACCGTTCCGAGAGCGCGGAAATCACGGCGTCGACCTGACTATCGGGCGCGATGATGCGTCGGATGGCGGTGCATTTCTGGCCCGCCTTGGTGGTCATTTCACGAGAGACTTCCTTAACGAACAGATCGAATTCCGGCGTGCCGGGCTCTGCATCCGGGCCGAGGATTGAAGCATTCAAGCTATCCTGCTCAGCAACGAACCGGACCGAGTTCTGCAAGATCGCAGGTGTCTGCCGTAGCTTCAACGCGGTGTTCGCCGAACCGGTGAAGCTGACCACATCCTGACAGCTTAAGTGATCGAGCACATCTCCCAACCCGCCTGACACCAATTGCAGCGCACCGGCGGGCAGGATGCCACTATCCAGAATTATCCGCACGGCCAGTTCGGTAACATAACAACTATTGGTGGCTGGTTTCACGATAGCAGGAACGCCCGCCAACAGTGTTGGAGCGAGTTTCTCCAACATGCCCCAAACCGGGAAGTTGAATGCGTTGATGTGGACCGCCACACCCTGCATAGGGGTGCAGATATGTTGCCCCAGAAACGTGCCGTTGCGCGACAGTTGCTCGATATCTCCATCCAGGTAGACCTGCGCGTCGGGCATCTCGCGCCTACCCTTGGAGGCGAAGACAAACATCGTGCCGATGCCACCGTCTATATCGATCAGGTGGTCCTTCTGCGTGGCCCCGGTTTCGAAACTCAGGTCGTAAAGGGCTTGTTTGTGAGCTGACAGCTCTTGCGCCAGTGCCTTGAGCATCCGGGCACGATCATGAAACGTGAGTTTATGTAGGGCTGGGCCACCAGTGTTGCGTGCATAATCAAGCATCGCCTGCACGTCGAGCGCCGCGTTGCCAGCGCTGGCAAACGGTGCGCCGGTGATGGCGGATGCGATGGTGCGTGCGCCTTCTCCGGGCGCGACCCAAGTACCAGCGGCAAAGCTGGAAATCTGATGCAGAGACATGATGTTCTCCTGTTTGATGAGGCGAGGCTCAGTGCCCCAACGCGCCCATTTGCTCCGGCAGATACAGCACCACGATGGGCACCAGTACGATCAGCGCAAGGCGGAAGATATCGGCAACCCAGAATGGTGTAACACCGCGGAAGATGGTGCCGGTCGAGACGTCGCCCACAACGCCTTTCAGAATGAAAACGTTCAGACCAACGGGTGGGGTGATTAGCGAGATTTCGGTAACAACCACTACTACGATGCCGAACCAGATTGGGTCATAGCCCAGAGATGTGACCAGAGGGAAGAAGATCGGAACTGTCAGCAACAGCATCGAGAGGGATTCGAAGACGCAGCCCAGAATAATGTAGATACCAAGGATCATCAGGATCACGACAAACGGTGCCACATCATAGGCCGTGACCATCGCGATCAATGCCTCGGGTAAGCCAGCCAGATTGATGAAGTTCGAAAATATTTGCGCGCCGATCAGTACTGCGAACAATGCAGACGCCGTAAAGCAGGTCTCTTTCAGCACCTCGAAGGTTGAGCCGACAGTCAAGCCACCGCGAAACAGGGCGATCAGGAAGGCCCCGGCGGCGCCCATGCCTGCGGCCTCGGTCGGTGAGAAAGTCAGGTTAAGCGGCTCGAAGTCGAAGGCGCCGTAGAGCCCGCCGATCACCAGAAAGAACAGCAGCAACACGGCCCAGACAGAACCCAGCGCACGGATACGCTCCGACCAGGTGGCGCGTTCCCCGGCTGGCCCAGCCTCGGGGTTGCGCCAAACGGTCCAGCGCACCGCGAAAAGGTAGAAGAGGATACCGAGAATGCCGGGTATGATTCCCGCCATGAACAGTTTCCCGATCGAGGTTTCGGTCAACAGCCCGTAAATGACCAGAATGACCGATGGGGGGATCAGAATGCCCAACGTGCCACCGGCTGCAATCGAGGCGGTCGAGAGTTCATCGGAGTAGCCATAGCGGCGCATTTGCGGCATCGCGACCTTTGACATGGTCGCAGCGGTGGCCAGCGACGATCCGCAAATGGCCGAGAAGCCGCCGCAGGCCGCAACTGTAGCCATGGCAATGCCGCCGCGCATATGACCTAAGAAAGCGTTGGACACCGCATAAAGCTCTCGCGCCATACCGCCTTTGTTCACGAACAGGCCCATCAGGATGAACAGCGGCACCACCGACAGACCATAATCCTGTGCGGTGTCGGTGATCTGGCGGCCCACCATGGACATGGCAGCCTTCAACCCGCGCTCATCAAAGATCGAGCCGCCACGTTCGTAGGCGAAGCCCAATGTGCCGACCAGTCCCATGGCAAAGACGATGGGCAGGCGCACCAGCACCAAGATCAATACAATCGCAAATCCGATCAGCGCTGCGGTCATTACATAGGCTCCGACAGAGTATTTGGGGCGAAGGCCTTTAGCAGCCCAGTGGCGATCATCACAAGTGCGGTGATGGCAACTGACAGGGTAATGAACCAGCCGATCAGGTAGGTGGGGATTGAAAGATATTCGGTCACATCCCCATAGTCCCGCGCCCGCTCGGCCAAGACCCAGACGCGTTGGACCGGCCAGAACAGCATGATGCCGCTGACCACATAGATCACCACGTCCCGCGCGCGCGACAGGTGCAGACGGTGGAAGAACCCGTCGGTCAGATCGACCGCGATATGTCCGTTGGTAGTGGAGACAATCGGGAGGACTGAAAACACCAGAATCGCCATCAGAATCCGCGTCAACTCGGTCGCGGCCTCAATGGGCGCGTTGAAGACCGAACGCAGGATCACGTCGCAAAAGGTCATTACCATCAGGATGAACAGGGCGATGCACGCCACGATCACGGGAAGGGCGCTTGCGCGTCGCACAAGTTGGATTATCGGGGTCATGGGAAACTCGCGCAGGGTAAGTCAGGGCGGCGCAAGAGCCGCCCTGCGGTCGGATCAGTTCGAGGACATTTCCGATTTGATCATGTCATAGGCGGCCTGAGCGTCGACACCTGTTGCGTCAACCTCGGCGATGACCTTGCCGCGGATGTCTTCGGCGATGGCCGAGAACTTCTCCATATCCGCGTCCGTGGCAGCGTTGATGGCATTACCTTCTGCCGCCTCGGTTGCCTCGCGACCTGTGGCATCAATCTCATCCCAGATCTTGCCGATCTCACGGCTCAGCGGTTCACCGAATACGTTTTCTTCCAACGCCGTCTGTAGCTCGGGCGGCAGATCTGCGAAGGTGTCTTCGTTCATGATGAAGGCAAACGAGCCACGATAAAGGCCACCGGGCATCTCATAGACGTTCTGTGCAACTTCGGTCAGCTTGAAACCCTTGCGCGATTCCAAAGGCATAACGACACCGTCAGCGGCCTTGGACGCCAGTGTTTCATAGACTTTTGGGGCGGGCACCTGAATGCCGGTCGCGCCCAGCGCCGCACCGACGTCTCCGCCAACGCCGCCTGGGATGCGGACTTTCAGGCCCGAAACCTCATCCAGAGTGGTGACCGGCGCGCTGGAATGCAGCTGCGCAGGCCCGTGTGTGTGCAGGGCGATGACTTTTACACCACGATGCTCGTCAGCAGCTTTCAGATGCTGATCGTAGGTGCGCCAGTAAGCAACCGAAGCGTCCTCGGCCGAGCCTTCATAGCCTGGCAGTTCGATCAGTTTGGTGGTGACAAAACGCCCGGGCTGATACCCGTGGAAAATAATCGAGGCATCGGCGGCGCCATCCATGATCAGGTCCATCTGTGCCGGTGGCGGAGCGATGCCCAGCTTGAGTTCTGCAGTAACCTGCCCGTCAGTGGCTTCTTCCACCATCTCGACGAACTTGGGCCACATCTTCGCATTGATGCCGTGGGTGGGTGGGGCCCAGCTGGAAATTGTCAGGGTGTAGTCAGCCGCAAAAGCAATAGTGCCTGACACCGCCAATGTTGCTGAAGCCAGCAGCGTGGTGAGCTTGGTGAATTTCATGACCGGGTCTCCTCCTCAAAAGCGCAAGTCGTGAATGTGTTAATGGTACGTTTTGTAACTATCAACGACGAGAAAAGCAGTTCAGCGCGTAGGCCAGAGGGCATTTCTGATCGCCGAGTCACAAACGGCTATAGAATTTATTGACCAACCGTTCGGTTTATGCAAGAAGTTTGTTGTAACTTATGAAAAGCGAACCAGGCATGTCTGATACGATTATTTCGCAGAATATGGGGCAATGGGTTGAAATCACACTCAATCGCCCAGATCGCCTGAACAGTTTCACGGATGAGATGCACTATGCCTTGCGCGCCGCGCTTGAGGCCGCGCGCGATGGTGGAACCCGCGCTGTGTTGCTGACTGGGGCCGGACGCGGGTTCTGTGCCGGGCAGGATTTGGGGGATCGAAACCCTGCAACGATGGAGGGCCCGCCAGACCTGGGCAACACGGTGCGCACGTTTTATGCACCTCTGGTGCGCCTAATCCGGTCGCTGAATTTCCCCGTCGTCTGCGCAGTCAATGGTGTTGCGGCAGGCGCGGGTGCCAATATCGCCTTGGCATGTGACCTGGTACTGGCCGCCGAATCTGCCAAGTTCATACAGTCGTTTTCCAAAGTGGGACTGATCCCCGATACCGGGGGCAGTTGGCATCTGCCCCACCTGCTAGGTGAAGCACGGGCCAAAGGGCTCGCTTTGACCGGGCAGCCGCTGCCCGCACAACAGGCTGCGGATTGGGGGCTGATCTGGAAGGCCATCCCCGACGCTGACCTGATGGCCGAGGCGCGGGCGCTGACAGAACAGTTCGCCAATGGTCCAACGCTGGGGCTGGGCCTGACGAAGCAATCGATTCAGGCAGCAGCCACGAACTCCCTGACCGACCATCTGGAGGTTGAGGCAGACGCGATGAAAACCTGCGGTGAAAGCGCAGACTATGCCGAAGGTGTCACAGCGTTTCTGGAAAAACGCGCGCCGGTCTTTCGGGGAGAATAAGATGACGCCAAAGGAGCGCGCCCAAAAAGCCGCAGCTGCCATGTGGGGACGCGACAATGCCTCGAAATGGGCGGGCATGGAATTAGGCGAAGTTGACGAAGGGACCGCGATCCTGACGCTCGCCGTTCAGGACCATCACTGCAATGGGCACGGTATTTGCCATGGCGGTGTAACCTTCATGCTGGCCGACAGTGCCTTTGCCTTTGCCTGCAACAGCCGCAACCAATCGACAGTCGCGCAGCACAATGTGATCAGCTACGTCGCGCCCGCGCGATCCGGTGACCTGCTGATGGCCTGTGCAACGGAACTGAGCCTGACCGGGCGCAGCGGCATCTATGACGTAACCGTAACCAACCAGACCGGCCAAAAGATCGCAGAGTTTCGGGGATTTTCCCGCGCGGTCAAAGGCCCAGTGTTTGACGAGACCTGAGATGAGGGGGATGGCATGAAGGATCTTACTCCGAATAAGGCGGATCTTGATCCGATCGAGATCGCCTCGGTTGATGAAATTCGCAGCTTACAGTTGGATCGGCTTAAATGGTCGCTACGCCATGCCTATGACAACGTATCTGTGTACCGGCAGCGGTTTGATGAAGCCGGGGTGCATCCTGATGACCTGCAATCTCTCAGTGATCTGGCGCGTTTTCCGTTTACCTACAAAAACGATCTGAGGGAAAACTATCCTTTCGGTCTGTTTGCCGTACCGCGTGAGCAGATCATCCGTGTTCACGCCTCGTCAGGAACCACGGGCAAGCCAACCGTGGTGGGCTATACGCAAGGCGATATCGATAATTGGGCCGATCTGGTGGCAAGGTCACTACGTGCCAGCGGGTTGCGCCGGGGTGACATGGTACATAACGCCTATGGCTATGGCCTATTCACCGGTGGTTTGGGCGCACATTACGGGATCGAGCGTCTGGGGGCCACGGTCGTCCCGATGAGCGGCGGGCAAACCGCCAAACAGGTCGATCTGATCACCGATTTCAAACCAGACGGGATCATGGTTACGCCATCCTATATGCTAAATATTCTTGAACAGTATCATAAGGTTGGCCTAGATCCGCGCGAATGTTCTCTGGCTGTGGGCGTCTTTGGCGCTGAACCCTGGACGGATTCCATGCGTGCTGAGGTTGAACAGGCCTTCGACATGCATGCCGTCGATATCTACGGCTTGTCCGAGATCATGGGACCTGGCGTCGCCAATGAGTGCGTCGAAACCAAAGACGGACCGGTGATCTGGGAAGATCACTTCTATCCAGAAATCATCGACCCCCAAACCGGTGAGGTCATGCCCGACGGTGAGATCGGTGAACTGGTCTTCACCACGTTGACTAAAGAGGGCCTTCCGATGATCCGCTATCGCACCCGCGACCTGACGCGGCTGTTGCCCGGTACAGCGCGGTCGATGCGGCGGATGGAAAAGATCACCGGTCGCTCGGACGATATGATCATCCTGCGCGGCGTAAACGTCTTCCCCAGCCAGATCGAAGAGCAGGTTTTGGCAACCGGCGGCCTAGCACCCTATTACCAGATCGAGCTTTACAAAGCCGGACGGATGGACGCGATGCGCGTACATGTCGAGGCAACGCCGGATGCGGCGGATGAGCTGAGCAAAACCGCTGCCGCCCGGATGTTGTCGCGACGGATCAAAGAGGTGGTTGGAATCTCGACCGAGATCGATATAGGCGAGCCGGGCGAGGTCGAACGCTCGCAGGGCAAGGCGCGGCGCGTGATCGACAATCGGGATAGTTAAACAAGAGACGGAGGGTCGGCCCTTGGCGCGGACGATAGCAAAAGACCACGACGACAAACGGGCTCGTATTCTGAAATCCGCCGCCCGCGTCTTCGCGCAAGAAGGGTTTGACCGGGCGTCAATGTCTCAGCTGGCGCGCGAGTGTGGAATATCCAAGGCCAATATCTATCACTACTATGACAGCAAGGACGCGATCCTGTTTGACATACTCGACAGCTATTTGCTGCAACTGCGTGATCAGATTTGTGGGTTGGACCTTGAAGCGCTTGAGCCAGCGGATCGCCTGAGACGCGTGGTGCGGGAAATCCTGCTGGCCTATCAGGGCGTGGATGATGAACACCGGGTGCAAACCAGCGGTATGTCTGCTTTGCCCGAGGAACAGCAGAAACTACTGCGTGGCTATCAGCGGGATTTGGTCGAGTTCGTCAGTGACATCATTGCCAGTATATCACCGGCCACTTTCGAGGATGACGCGGCAAAACTGCGGGCAACCACCATGTCTGTCTTTGGTATGCTGAATTGGTTCTACATGTGGAACGCCGGCGCAGATTCTGATGCGCGCAGCGATTATGCTGCGTTGGTAAGTGATCTGACTTTGTCGGGTGTTGACGGTCTTTGACAGGCGGCTGGAACAGAGTTGATTTGGTTCTTCCACCCAAATAGGTTTGAATGAGGGCGGAGGACCCTTATGCAACGCCCTGATCGTTTCGATAAATTCTATTTCGCCAAAGTGGGCTTAGGCGAAGCCTGTGGCTGCGCCGAACGCGTGATTGATGTGTTCGAATTCAACCGGAAGGCTGGCGCTCAGACACAATCAGCGAAGAAAGACCGAGGCAAACGGCGATCTCTGCGTGGGTTGGCCGTGAAATACGGATTGCTTAGCCGCAAGCATCAGCCCTGAAAGTCAGGGCGCTTTCAGCCCCAGATTCGCGACCTGCTCAGTCGCCTTCGCCACCCACTGATCTCTCATCTCGGCTCCGGTCAGTTGCCGTAGCCCCAGCTTGCGCAGCGTCTCGATTTTCTCCGCACCCCCGGCCCCAAAACTGGCCGCCACGCGGGGCCACCAATAGTCAATTGACGCCTGCATCTCGGCAGCCTTCCCCTGTTCGATCTGCTTGAGCGCGCCTTCAAGGGCCAGTTCTCCATGGCGCGCCTCGATCGGAGCGATATCCCGGAAGGCTTCGGCCAAAGGTTGATAAGATATCTGAGAGAATTGAGCGAGTTGAACGGCAACCGCCTGGCTCATCAGCAGGTTCATCACCACAGCATCGCCCCACCCTTCGATCGGATAGTTAAAGACCGCAAGACGCATATCATGCTCGGACCGGGTCGCCCCAATATCCGCATCGCGATCCAGACGCTTGGTCCAAGGGTGATGGTTTGCATAGCGATCAGTATTGGCCCCGAACTCGCCCATGATTTTCAGCACACGATCCGCATTGTCGGTCTTTTCCAACACAATCTTTGCCGCCGCTATGCGCTCCTTGATGCCAGGGCCCTGATTGATGATGTCGGCAAAACCCGCAGCACCTGCCAGCTCACTATCCACGAAGGTCGCCATCAGCTTCATGAGTTCTGCGCGGTAGCGCGGAGGCACGTTGGTGGGATTACTCAGAACACCACCCGCTGCCAAATAGCTCTCGATTGTCATGTCTTCAGCCATCGTTCCCTCCGGTCTATTGATCGTAGTCCACGACTACTTTGTCGGTCAGCGGGTAGGCCTGACAGCTCAGGACGTAGCCTTTCTCGACCTCGTAATCTTCCAAAGCGTGATTGGCGATCATCTCAACATCGCCCTCGAGCACCCGACAGCGACAGGTCGAACAGACACCTGCCTTACACGCGTAGGGCGCGTCCATCGCATTCTCTAACGCGGCATCAAGGATCGATTGATCCTTGGGCATGGTGATTGACTGCGTTGCCCCGTCCATTGTGATCGATGCCTTGGTCTGGTTGGCCTGAGACGCCGTGTCTGCCCCGCTCACCTTACGCTTGGCCCGACCAGGCTGAGCACTAGCGAACAGTTCAAACTTGATCTGACCGTCATTCAAACCGTGCGCGCGCAGTGCCGCAGCAATACCAAGCATCATAGGCTCGGGTCCGCAAATAAAGGCGGAGTCAACGTTCTTGATGTCGATCCAGTGTTCGAACAGGTCGGCGCATTTCTCTTGCGTGACCAAACCGGTAAACAACTCGATCTCCTGCGCATCCGATTCCAGAATGTGGATCACGTTCAAGCGCCCCATATAGAGGTTCTTGAGATCTTCAAGCTCCTCTCGAAACATGATCGCGTTCACGCCCTTGTTGGCATAGACCAATGTGAACCGCGAATGCGGTTCCCGCGCGAGCGTTGTTTTCAGGATCGACAAGACCGGTGTGATACCCGACCCACCGGCAAAGCCCAGGTAATGCTTTTCGGCGGTTGGATCGATTGCCGTGTGGAAGCTTCCCATCGGCGGCATCGCCTGAACCGTGTCGCCCACCTTCAGGTCAGTGTTGGCCCAGGTTGAGAACGCGCCGCCATCGACGCGCTTGATGCCGACCTGCAGAATGCCTTCATCCTTACCAGCGCAGATAGAGTATGATCGGCGCAACTCTTCCCCGTCGAAATCGCGACGGAAGGTCAGGTATTGGCCTTGGGTGAAATCGAATTCCTCAGCCGAGCCGTTCACCGGTTTCAACGTCACCACCACCGCGTCGCGGATGGTTTTGTGAATGTCGGTGACTTCCAGATCGTGAAAGCGTGCCATCCGGTGATCCTCCCTCAGATGCACTTGAAATAGTCAAAAGGTTCCAAACAGTCGGTGCAGCGCCAATGGGCCTTACACGGGGTCGAGCCGAATTGGCTGACCTTCTCGACCGCTTTGCTGCCGCAATGTGGGCAACGTTCGGGTCCGCCAGCGGGCTGGGGCGGAGCGATGCCGTATTCCTCAAGCCGGGCACGGCCCTTGTCGCTGAGCCAATCGGTGGTCCACGCGGGCGCAATGCTTGTTTCGATCCGCAAATCGTCAATCCCGTGATCACGCAACGCGGTTTCGATATCCATGCTGATCACCGAAGTCGCCGGGCAGCCCGAATAAGTCGGGGTAACTTTGACCAACAGCGTGTCATCGTCCCACTGCACATCACGCACAATGCCCAGATCGACGACCGAGATCACTGGGATCTCGGGGTCGGGAACAGCGTCCAGCCACTCCCATACCTGATCAGTCGAAGCCCTCATGCGCTCTTACCAAGAGGCGCCGGGATAGGCGCGTTGAAGCCACTGCATCTGTGTCAGTAAATGGCCCAGATGTTCGGTATGCATCCGCCCGTCACGCCCACCTTTATGGGCAAAGCGGCTTTCGGGAATGGTCAGCGTTGCCTCGCTCAGAACCCGCATGATCAGAGCGTCATATTCTGCTCGCAGAGATGCCGGGTTCGGAGCAATCCCCGCCGCAACCATCTCAGCATCAACATCATCGCTGGCAAACATCTCGCCTACATAGGGCCAGAGATAGTCCAGCGCCTCTTGCATCCGGGTGTGGCTTTCCTCGGTTCCATCGCCGAGCCCCACAACCGTATCGCCAGAGCGTTCGAGGTGATAGGTGACCTCTTTGCTGGCCTTGGCAGCAATCGCCGCGACCCGCTCGTCGGATGATTTCATTAATCGCCCCAGCATGATCGAATGCCACGCATCGAACAGGAACTGGCGCATCAGAGTGCGCCCGAAATCGCCATTCGGGACCTCGACCAGCAACACATTACGAAAGTCCCATGCGTCGCGCAAAAAGGCCAGGTCATCGGCGCTTTTGCCGCCGTCGATCTCACCGGCGAGGCCCAACCACATCTGGGTCTGACCGATCAGGTCCAACGCAGTGTTGGCCAGAGCGATATCCTCCTCCAGCACCGGCGCGTGGCCGCACCATTCGCTAACGCGATGGCCGAGGATCAGGGTATTATCCCCCATCCGCAGCAGAAACTGCAGGAATGCTTCGTCCCGGGTCATCACATTGCCCCCACTTCATCGGGAATGTCGAAAAAGGTCGGGTGACGGTACACTTTGCTCTCACTGGGCTCGTAAAGCGGGCCTTTGTCGCTAGGCGAAGAGGCCGAAATGTTGTTGGCCTCGACCACCCAGATCGACACGCCTTCGTTGCGGCGGGTATAGACGTCGCGCGCATTCTTGATTGCCATCTCCGCGTCAGGCGCATGCAGCGAGCCGACGTGACGGTGGCTCATCCCATGCTGACCACGGATGAAGATTTCCCACAGGGGCCATTCATTGTTCATTTGGTATCCTCCTTGGGTTTACTCTGCGGCCAGATTTCGTGTTCGTTTCTTGCGGGCATGGGCCAACAACCCATCGCGCACCCATTTTCCATCGTCCCACGCCTTGTTGCGCGCGGCCAAACGATCGACATTGCAGGGGCCGTTGCCTTTGATCACATCGAAGAATTCGGACCAGTCCGGGTCGGTGTAGTCGTAGTGGCCCCGCTCTTCGTTCCACTTCAGGTCGGGGTCGGGAATGCTCAGGCCGAGATACTCGGCCTGCGGCACGGTCTGATCCACGAATTTCTGGCGCAGCTCGTCATTGGTATTGATCTTGATCTTCCAAGCCATAGATTGCGCTGAATGCACGCTTTCCTTGTCGGAAGGTCCAAACATCATCAGCGACGGATACCAGAGCCGGTTCAATGCATCCTGCGCCATCTTGCGCTGTTCTGGCGTGCCTTCTGCCATCTTGCGGATCGCATCATAGCCCTGACGCTGGTGAAAACTCTCTTCCTTGCAGATGCGGATCATAGCGCGCGAATAGGGGCCAAAGGACGTCCGCTGCAGCGGAACCTGGTTCATGATCGCGGCACCATCGACCAGCCATCCGACCGCGCCGATATCAGCCCAGTTCAATGTCGGGTAGTTGAAGATCGACGAATACTTCATGCGGCCATCCAACAGCATCTCGGTGATCTCGTCCCGGCTGACGCCCAGCGTTTCGGCCGCACAATAGAGATACAGCCCATGCCCGGCCTCATCCTGCACCTTGGCCAATAGGATCGCCTTACGCTCCAGTGTTGGGGCGCGCGTGATCCAGTTGCCTTCGGGTAACTGGCCGACAATCTCGGAATGCGCGTGCTGGCCAATCTGACGGATAAGAGTCGCGCGATAGTCATCGGGCATCCAGTCTTTGGGCTCGATTTTGATATCGGCGTCAATCTTGTCCTGAAAGGCGCGCTCCTGCTCGGTCATCTCCTCGCGGGATTTCACGCCTGTTCCGGCTGTCTTGATCATCTGAGCATACATGTGAGGTCTCCTCCCTTACACGCGTTCGAGAATAAGTGCTGCACCCTGCCCCACCCCGACGCACATGGTGCAGAGCGCATAGCGCCCGCCCGTGCGGCGCAGTTGATAAGCAGCGGTCATAACCAACCTTGCGCCGCTCATCCCAAGCGGATGCCCGATCGCAATGGCGCCTCCGTTCGGATTTACATGGGGCGCATCATCGGGCACCCCCAGTTCGCGAAGCGTGGCAAGGCCTTGCGAGGCAAATGCCTCATTCAATTCTATCACATCCATCTGATCGATGCTGAGACCCGCGCGGGCCAGTACCTTGCGGCTGGCTGGAACAGGACCGATGCCCATCACGCGCGGTTCGACCCCGGCAACGGACATTCCGACAACGCGGGCAATTGGGGTCAGATCGTTCTTTGCCGCTGCGGATTCATTCGCCATCAAGATCGCCGCCGCGCCGTCGTTTACGCCCGAAGCGTTCCCAGCCGTGACGGTATTCTCCGGCCCGTTAATGCCCTTCAGGCCCGACAGTTTCTCGGCTGTGGTTCCAGGTCGCGGATGTTCATCCGTATCGACCACCACAGGATCGCCCTTTCGTTGCGGGATTGTGACCGGGGTGATCTCCTCCTGAAACACCCCGGTCTGGTGCGCCGCGGCCCAGCGGGCCTGGCTGCGTTCGGCAAACGCATCCTGATCGGAGCGGTTGATACCGTAAGCTTCCGCCACGTTATCTGCTGTTTCGGGCATCGAGTCGATACCGAATTCCTGCTTCATCTTGGGGTTCACAAAACGCCAGCCAATCGTTGTGTCGTAGACTGAATTAGCGCGCGAGAAGGCGGACGTCGCTTTGGGCATCACAAATGGTGCGCGCGACATGCTTTCGACACCCCCGGCGATGGCCATGTCATAGTCCCCGGCGCGGATCGCGCGGGCCGCCATACCTACCGCATCCATACCAGAAGCACAAAGTCGGTTGATGGTCGTTCCAGGCACATCCACCGGCAGCCCCGCCAGCAACGCCGCCATCCGCGCCACGTTGCGGTTGCTTTCCCCAGCCTGATTGGCGTCGCCGTAGATCACGTCGTCTATGCCTGTCCAATCAACCTGAAGGTTTCGCGCTATCAGCGCAGCAATTGGGATCGCTGCCAAATCATCCGTGCGAACCTGGCTGAGGCTGCCGCCATACCGTCCGATTGGTGTGCGCTGCGCGTCGCAGATAAAGGCGTCCATTGGGCGAGGGCTCCGAGAGTTATGTCGCGTGATTAAGTGACCGATAGGTCGGTTAATAAGCAACGCCGCGATTCGCAGCAAGAAAAATGTAACATGATTTTAAGTTTTTGAGGATAATGGTAACATATTAGGGCGGCTAAATTATTAAAGCCCGCAGATTTGCGGGCTTTAATACTTGGCATGAATGACGAAGAAATTCAGACCATCGCAAATATGCGGGCCGGACCGCCAGACCCCCCCCGATGAGCTGGCGCACCCACAATCAATGTCGCTCCACTGGCTGGCACTTTGTCCAGGTTTGCAAGATTTTCAATGCCATACCTGTTCGTAGGTAGCCACGCGTAGTGAGTAGCAAAATCGGCTGATGGTCCGTGATCGAGGGATAGGGAATCCACCGCCAAGGCAACAGCGCCTGTGCCATCCATCAGCATCTGTGCGGCTTCGACATGGAAACCCGGAAAGTGCATTTTTCCTTCGGCGTCTGCGTTGCGGAAGTCTGGCGTTGCGGATTTAGCTCCCCACCCTGAATGCATCGCGACGCAAGCACCGTCTGGGATCGGACCGTTTGCAGAGATCCAGGCCTCAAGATCGTCAGGCGTAACCTGAGCATCCGCATCCTCTGCTGCCCGCGGAGCGATATCAATTACGCAAAGTGGGCATACCAGATTGGATACAGGAATTTCATCAACCGACTGACCATCGGCCGAGAAATGTAGCGGCGCATCGATATGCGTGCCTGTGTGTTCATTTACAGCGAGATTGAATAGATTGAAACCGTGGTCCTTGAAGTTGAAGGCTTGAGTTGCCTCAATTCCGGGTTCGCCAAAATAGGTCGGAAAACCAGCATCATATACATGTGTCATGTCTACGACTTCGCCATGGCCCATCGCCATTGCAGGTGTCGTCGCAGCCGAGCTTAGTGCGGTTCCAGCCACCATTGCGGCCCCGGCTTTAAAGAAAGAACGCCGAGATAGCATCCGATCTTTTACCGCATTCATTACGCATACATCACACATCTTTTAGCTCCCTTATTAAATGACACCGACAGCGGAATACTGCCCGACATGCTTGACCGAGTCCAATTCAGCCCCCTTAAGTTCAGTTTAGCCCGACGCTGATGATGTGCGTTTCACATGTTCGTAACGCTGCGACCGTAGCTAAAAAACCGAACGGTTGGTCGATTATAGGGTTGAATACTGTCTCAGTACGGTTCAGTCTCTGACTGCGTGGCAAATCGGGTTGAATGGACCACAACGCATATCTTTTCAGGAGGCAGGAACAAATGTCCCAGGTTATTGGCTATGAAAAAGTGGGCGACATCGCGGTTTTGTCGGCGAATAACCCGCCGGTAAATGCTCTGGGTGCAGAAGTACGCCAAGGCCTCCTAGCAGGGATTGAGCGTGCTGAAGCTGATGGCGTACGGGCCGTTTTGATTTACGGTAGGGGGCGAACCTATTTTGCCGGCGCTGATATTCGCGAATTCGGCAAGCCGCCACAGGATCCTTGGTTACCCGCGCTCTGCGATCGCATTGAAGCATCACCGCTTCTGGTGGTTTCATCTTTACACGGAACAGCCCTTGGCGGCGGGCTTGAGGTTGCACTGTCCTGTCACTATCGAATTGCGACCCCATTAACAAAAGTCGGGCTGCCCGAGGTCAACCTTGGCATCATCCCCGGCGCGGGTGGAACCCAACGATTGCCACGGGTCGCTGGCGTCGAGGCCGCATTGGAAATGATAACGACGGGCCGCCATGTGCAGGCCTCTGAAGCGTTACAGATGGACGTGCTGGACAAGGTTCAGGACGGAGATCCGCGCGAGATTGGGTTGGCCTTCGTACGAGATCTACTTGATACGGGCGCATCGCGCCGCCCTGTCTGCGAAATGGCTAAACCAACGCCGATCGACTTTGACGCGACCTATGATGCCGTATTGAAGAAAGGACGGGGGCAGCTTTCGCCGGCGATTGCCGTGCGTGCTGTGCAAGCCAGCTGTGAAGCCCATGATTTTGCAGCAGGTCAGGCTCGCGAACGGGAACTGTTCACCGAGCTGATGGCGTCAGATCAGCGTAAAGGACTGATCCATGCCTTCTTTGCTGAGCGCGCTGTCTCCAAACTCCCGGAACTACAAGGGGTCAACCCCCGCGAGCTTCATCTGATAGGTGTTGTCGGAGGAGGTACGATGGGCGCAGGCATCGCCACATCCGCTCTGCTGGCGGGGCTTTCGGTTGTATTGCTTGAAATGTCGGTGGACGCAGCCAAGGCTGCAAAAGACCGGATCGCAGCAAATCTGGCGGGTGCGGTGAAACGCGGAAAGCTGAGCCCGGACGCGCAAGTGGAAATTCTGGAGAACAGGATAACCCTGTCGACGGACTATGATGCGCTGAGTGGCGTTGATTTGGTGATAGAAGCCGTTTTTGAGGATATGGAGATCAAGAAACAGGTTTTTGCAAAACTGGATGCGACCTGTAAATCGGGTGCCGTGCTGGCAACAAACACCTCATATCTCGACCTGAACGAAATTGCAGCATCCACAGGCAGGCCCAGTGACGTGATCGGTCTGCACTTTTTCTCACCTGCGCATGTGATGAAACTGCTCGAGATCGTTGTTGCGGACCACACTGCGCCCGAAGTTATTGCGACAGGATTTGCTCTAGGAAAACGGTTAGGGAAAGTGTCCGTCAGGGCCGGCGTATGCGACGGTTTCATCGGTAACCGTATTCTCAACGCCTACCGAACCTGCGCGGATCACATGGTTCTGGATGGGGCAAGCCCTTTTCAGATTGATGCCGCGTTGACCGGATTTGGATTTGCAATGGGGCCATTTGCGGTTTCCGACCTTGCCGGGCTAGACATCGGTTGGGCCGCTCGCAAACGCAAACGGGCTGCGGGCCTGGACCCGCGTGCGCGTGACAGCATCTATGCCGACAAACTTTGCGAAGCAGGGCATTTTGGTCAGAAGACCGGCAAAGGTTATTATGTCTACGAATCGGGAAATCGAAGCCGAAAACCCAACCCTGAAATCATGCCTTTGATCGAAGCCGAGCGCGCCGCCAAAGGTATCTCTCCACGAGAGTTCACCGACGAAGAGATCGTGCGTCGTTATATGATTGCGATGGTGAATGAGGCGGCAAAGGTAGTTGGTGAGGGGATCGCCCGCAGACCACTGGATGTGGATATCACGCTGCTTTATGGCTATGGATTTCCACGATATTGGGGCGGACCATTGAAATGGGCCGACTTGCAGGGACCGTCAAGCGTGGTGGATGACATTCGCCGGTGGTCTGGAGAAGATTCATATTATTGGCAGCCCGCGCCTTTGCTTGAACAACTGGCAACCGAAGGTCGTTGTTTTGACGATCTCAACAAAGCAAGTTGAGATCTAGGCCTCCTTGCCCGCCAGATATTGAAATTGCCAATGTTGCCGGGCGGAGCAAGAGAAGGCGTTTCCAATGAAACGCCAATACCTGACAGGTGCGTTTGGGATTAGTTCAGTACACCTTCAGCAGCTGCGCGAACTGCACGAATATTGTCGCCATAAACAGACGGATTTGAAACTGACCCGCCCTTAAAAACAGCCGAGCCAGCGACCAGCACATCTGCACCGGCGGCTGCAACCAGAGGTGCGGTGCTAGGATCGACACCACCATCTATTTCGATATGCACCGGGCGGTCACCAATCATCTGACGCAAACGGCGCACCTTGGCGGTCATATCAATGAACTTTTGCCCGCCAAAACCGGGGTTAACGGTCATAACACAAACCAGATCGGTCAGATCCAGCAGATGCTCTACCGCCTCAGCTGGTGTTCCCGGGTTCAAGGCAATACCTGCTTTCATCCCGGCGGCGCGAATGGCCTGTAACGTGCGATGCGAGTGCGGCCCGGCCTCAACATGAGCTGTGAGCACATCAGCCCCAGCATCGGCATAAGCCTGAATGTATGGATCGACCGGTGAGATCATCAGATGCACATCCATAACCGTCTTCACATGTGGTCGGAATGCTTTGACCGCCGGGGGGCCAAATGTGAGGTTGGGCACAAAATGCCCATCCATAACATCCACATGAACCCAATCGGCGCCTTGCGTTTCAATGGCCTGAATCTCTTGTCCGAAGTTTGCGAAATCTGCCGACAGGATCGACGGTGCGATCTTGATGGAACGGTCAAAGTTCATGGCGGGCCTCATGTGGATATGCAGTTGCGAGGGGATATATCTGTGATGGGCAAGGAGCGGTAGACCCGAGATACGAAAATCTTACCAGTCTCCCCTAACCTGCCGCCGCTCATCCAAGCCTCGGTACAAGTATCTTATTTATCGAGAGCGCGAGTGGGATTTCATACCTGAAAGTGAAAGCTATATGCGACTCAAATGTCGGTCGTCCTTCCGTTCAGGTATCAGTATTTCGCAACCAAGACCGCCGAGGCGTTCCGAAACGCCAAGTTTAAGCGTACCACCATAAGCCTTCAGCAGATCGACAGTAATAGCCAATCCCAAACCAGTCCCGCTGACAGAGGTATCCAGGCGCTCGCCAGATCGTAGCACGGCTGATTGCGCCTCTTCTGGAATGCCGGGTCCATCATCCTCAATACAGATTTTTATGTTGCGCCCATTACGATGTGCCGAAATATGAATAGTCGTTCGGCACCACTTAAGGGCATTGTCGAGAAGGTTACCCAACACCTCTTCAATGTCCTGAGTGTCGATGCTGACCCAAAGACCGGCTTGGTAGTCTGAAGTTAGAGATTTGCCTTCGCGCTCTGCCATAATTGAAAAAAATTTAGACAGCCTTTCGACCGAATTCGAGATATCCGTTCGCGAATGGGTCAATTCGGCGGTATTTGACGCACGCATGCGTGCAAGTGCTCGACCAAGTTGGGAATCTATACGTGCCAGCGCCTCTTCCGCGGGCCCGGTATCGGATCCGGATTCCGACAAGTTCAACAACTCGTTTTGGAGAATCGATGTTGGCGTCTTAAGTGCATGGGCCAGATCTGCGGCCTGACGTCGAGAACTCGAAACGATCTCGCGATTTCGGTGCAACAGCTGATTGAGGTCTTCCACAAGCGGCGATACTTCTTCAGGATAATCATCCGGCTTCAGGTCGTCTCCGTTGTCCCAGCGATGGGCAACGTCAGCACGCAATTTCCTGAGCGGGCCAATGACCGCAGACATCAACAAAAGAGAGCCCGCAACACCAATCAGCCCAACCAGCCCAAAGACTGGAAGCAGGTTTGATTGTGCAGCCCGGCGTTCGCTTAGCAGTTCAAGCCTGCTTTCCGCAACGCTCACGCCCCATTCCGTTCCGTCTTCAAAGGTGATTTTCTGATAAATGCTGCGAACAGCTTCATTGTCTGGTCCTAGCGTGTTCCAAATGGTTGCTTCGTTGCCAGTACGCGTGGGCTCTGCGATCGTTTCGTCGAACAATGAGGCCGATGTATAGATGTCGCCTTTGTTATTCGTCACCTGCCAATATCTGCCTGAATAAGGCGTACCATATGCGGGGTCGAATATCAGCTCTCTCAGGACATCCGGAGTATCGGTGGTGACACTTAGTCCGACAACTAATTGAGTGTGACGGTCACGTAACGTTTCATCAAACTGCTGGAGCACCCTCGTATTGATGTATGAGAAAACGACCAACGTTCCGACACCTACCGACACTGTGGCAGACGCCAGCCCACTAAGTAGGGCGCGATGGCGCAGCGATAGCATCAGGCGGTATCGATCATATAGCCGCGTCCTCTGACCGTAGTGATGAGATCAGGCCCCAATTTCTTGCGTAGCCGGGTAATGAATACGGCGATAGTGTTTGAATCTCGGTCACCGTCGTATTCGTATATATGTTCCGATAATTCAGTTCTGGAAACCATGCGCCCCAAGTTGTGCGCAAGGTAGGTTAGCACTGCAATCTCCTGCGCGGTTAGATCGACCGGAATCCCCGCAACACTGACCCGCCCGTTCCTGGTATCCAGCGAGACGTCTCCCATTTCGATAACTGGATTGAGCTGACCACTCTGCCTGCGCAATATTGCCCGCACACGCGCGGCCAGTTCCGGCATGTGAAACGGTTTGGTCATGTAGTCGTCCGCTCCCGCATCAAGACCATCGACCCGCTCGCTCCAACCGTCACGGGCCGTCAGTATCAATACCGGCGTCTTAACACCGGAACTGCGCCATTCGCGCAAAACGGAAATTCCATCCCGTTCAGGCAACCCAATGTCGAGTATGATCATGTCATATGGTTCGGTCGCGCCCATATGAAGAGCGTCCGTTCCATTATGGGCCACATCCACCACATGACCCTCGACCCCCAGAAGTTTTTTAATCTGTTCGCAGAGTTGGGATTCGTCTTCAGCCAGAAGTATTCTCATATCTTAAAACTACAGGCACATTCGCGTTGGTTTAAGTCCTAATTTCTGCCTTTCCCGTTCCCACCGGAATTGCCGCCGCCGTTTCCACCGCTGTTCCCGCCAGCATTACCTCCGCCGTTTCCGCCAGAATTTCCACCGCTGTTACTGCCGCTGTTTCCACCGGCATTTCCGCCGCCGCCTCCGGAACCATTTCCATTGCCACCAGCATTCCCATTATTGCGATTTGCAGCTGATCCGCGTCCATTGCGGTTACCACGATTGCTATTGGCTTTGGTCGAATTGGAACGCGCAGCTTTCGTAATCTGGTTGCCCACCCCAGACCGGTTGGACACAACGGCGCCCGTCTGCGCATTCACAATCACGCTAACGATTTTTCCATCCGGCTTTTTTACAAGAATACGATAATAGATCTCACCCGCTTGAAACGCGCGGGCATCAACCGGGGTGCCTCCGTAAGTTTTTGCGACGCCTTTGATGACCCGTGCAAGCCGAATTGTATTACCCGATAGGGTCGCCTTGCGCAGTTCGCTCTGTTTAAGCTCACGGACGTCGGCCGTTGCTTCCCTAACAGGTAGAGCAACAAGCAAACTTACCACCGTCAGTAAAACCGCTGCACGCATCAACTTCCTCACTCTTGCAGGTCAGAGGATACGTCAATCGACGTGAACCGGTGATGAACAAGCAGTTAGCCCTGCGTTCAAGCGCACTCAAGTTAAATGATTGAGAGATCAGACGATTCGTACGTGAATTGCAGCATTCGAACACAGCACGCCATTTCTTAGAATAAAGCGCCGCTGTTGTTCCACCAAGGAGACTGATATGAAAACCTCTATCCTCAGCCCCATAAAAGCCTCTGCAGTGGCTATCGCTTTGCTGGGATCGACCGCCGTTATTGTTGCAGTCGCAATGCCGGATGTTGCCATTGCCAAAGAAGGAAAAGGCAACGGCGGGGGTAATGGCGGCGGCAATTCCGGTGGAAACGGGAACAGCGGGAACAATGGTGGTGCCGACAAAGGCGATCGCGATTCAGCTGGTAACAATAACAGTAAGAAAGGGTCTGACGGAAACCGCAAAGTTGGAAATTCCGGGAAATCCATTTTCGGCGACTCAAAGAGCAAGTCTTCGCGTTCCACTTCAGAGAACCGCGGTCGATTTTCACTAAAAGAACTTTTTAATGGAAGCGGCAAATCAAAAGGCACTGCAAATTCTAGGACGCGCACGACCACCAGCGGTGGAAAGCAAACATCCAAGACCTACAAGCAGACTACAGAAAATTTGATTGTCGAAGAATCTGTTCGCCCCGCAGTTCGGCCCACGGGTAACAGGATGGCGGCGCTTCTTGGTGCCCACCCTTCTGAACTGGGTGCGCTTAATGCTGCGAACGCAAGTGCGACAGCCTTGGCCAATGCTTCACTTAATTCACGTGTCGGAAGAATAGCGACATATCGTGACACGGTGCTGGCCGGAGATCTCTTGCGGGAGGATCTTGCAGAACAGTTGGAAGAGCTTACCGGACTGGAGCCACCAGAGCGTACTGTCGCAGAAATCGAAGAAGATTTAGAAGTCGCATTGGATGATGTTCAAACCAATCAAGAGCTTGTTGAAGAACTTGAACAGGCTTTGGAAGATGCCGACGGAGAGGACCCTGTGATCGAAGAGCAACTCGAACAAGCACGGATGGATCTGGAAGGTTCAATTGAGGAGGCACAGGACCTCAATGACGAACGTCAGGCAGCATTAGAATATGAAGAAGCGACAGAAGAGGTTCGGGAACTGGCTGAACTTGTTGAAGAACAAGAATTAGCCGAGCGCGAAGCCTTGGAAGCGGCGGCCAACAAACCTGTTACCGATGCCGTTGAAGAAGAGGTCAAGTCGCTTCTGGGTTTGTAATCGCAGCCTCAAATCTCAGGTATAACTTTCTAACGGTGCAGACAACTCACGGAAGCACCATAAGCCGGGGCGGTCATTTACTTCATCAGAAGCGGAATGGCCGCCCCTTGGTTTACTGGCATTTAACTATGCTTTGTGAGCTACAACCCACGATTTCTTATAGTACCAAACGAAAGAATCCCGCCTAAGTTAGGCGGGATTCTGTTGTCAATTCCGTTGTTTAGGACGAGTATCAGGAATCGAACAAGGGTCGACTGAACTACCTTCAGACGTTGGTTTGCGCATCAGAAAGTCGCTTGTTTTTTATAATTTCTGTTAGTGCATTTTCGATAGGAGGGAAGCGACCGCTGATTGTAGGGCGTTTGGTTGGCAACTTGTCCGCAGCGATACTGCCAGAGGTTGGCATCACAGCAACAGTGTCGGAATCTTCAGTCATAAAGGCAGACTTGATCATGCGTTTCCCCTCATTTGCAATTGAACAATGACTCGCTCGTTCAACTCTATAGAGCACTATGGCTCATCTCGGTTGAACGTCGCGAAAATACATTGTTCACGTTCTGTTAATGTTGTCCCCAAAACGAAAACAATGGGATAGTACGGCCATTTGCCGGGGTTTGTTGCGCAGATCAGGGCATGCCTTTGCTTCACCTGCGATCTGTCAATGGTCTTAATTGGCTAGGCTAAATTGCTTGTTTGACCCTCGTTTGCCTCAGCTCCCTCGAATTGTCGGCCTCAAGGATCGCCTAGTTGTGTTCAGCGCCCTGAGAGTGGTCCTTTGTTCAAGCCTACAGTGTTACTTATTGACCCGCACTTCTAGGGTGACGTCTTGATTGGGGTCGTAGACACTAGAAACCGCTTAAGCGCTCGATAAGCCAGTACATTGAAACCGATCCGATGCCATAGGCGGTGAGAACGACCGGTCCTCGATCAGTCGGCGAGGCAACCAAGCGCCAAATCGCAGTGAAGACGGCCAGCGCAGCGATGAAACTCAACTGACCAGCCTCAACACCGAGATTAAATGCCAGCAACGCTGCCGGAATATCGTTTGGTGGTAGTCCAATTTCTGCCAGGGCACCTGCAAAACCAAGGCCGTGCAAAAGGCCAAACCCAAAGCAAACGATCCACGGTTTTTGCTTGGAAAGTCGGAAGCGACCTTCGCCACCTTTGACAATCTCCATCGCCAGAAACACGATTGAGAGCGCTATTACTGCCTCGACCGGTGGCCCAGGAACATTCAAAATACCAAAGGTCGCCAGCGCCAGAGTTATTGAATGCGCTAGTGTAAAAGCTGTTACGGCTCCTACCAGTCTCCAGACATCTCGGACCAGAATAAACAGCGCGAACACGAATAAAAGGTGATCCCAGCCTTCCAGTATGTGTTCAAATCCCAATTGAAAATAGGATACGAAAACTGACCATGTCGTCTGTTCAGGAGGTATGGTTTGGATTGCTGTATCTGAGGTGAAACGAAGGGTCGTCGGTGCGGTCTCTAAGGGGTGCAAGCGCACCAAAACATCGTTTCTTTGTGCCTCCAAGCCTTCAATCGCAATGGATTTCCCCGCAATATCTTCACGACACTCCATGACCCATGATGAAACCCAGGCCCGACTGTCACGTGTTGCTTCCGGACCACGTGAAGGAGCGCAACCATTTGGCAGCACTGCGTCAATCGCCATTGGCTGACCATTCACATCGGGCTTTCGCCAATGAACGCTCCATGTGTTTGACGCGATTTGACGGATTTCCAAATATCCCGGATCAAGCGCATGTGCGTTGGCGTCGCCTTCGGGCCACACGAACAGCAACGCAATTAACATACAGACCAAATGTCTCATTTGGTTGGTCCCGCGGTATCGGGCACCACAATCTCATAGGCATCAGCAAGCGCCTCATATTGCGCTTGCGCCAGATCTGCACTCATGGTGCGACGCCAATCCTGTAGGACCGCATTGCGTATCTCTGATAAAGGCGGTGTTTGAGCAGGCTCGATAGCGACCACTTGAACAAGATGAACGCCGTAACCTGATTGGATCGGCCCTCCCCATTGACCTGGTTCGAGTTCAGTTAGACCGTTCGAAAACCCGGCGCCAAACACCGAGTCGACAACCCGAGTTGCAGTCAAAGGCATTGAGGCAGGCAGTAATGTTGAACGCCCAAATTCAGGAAGCTCTTGTTCCTCGCGCACCGCGCTCAACGCGTTTGCGATCGCAGCGTCACCTGGCGCTTCGCCAAGAAAGATCTGATTGAAGGCTACCTTTTTGGACGTCGCGTATCTTTCACGGTTCTTCTGAAGATAGGCCTCCAAATCTTCGTCTTCAGGGGTAACTGATGCAGCAATCGCTTCAGTAAGAAAATCCATCTTTTGGCTTAGCCGCGATCTGATCACGCTATCTCCGCGATCCAGCCCAAGCTTTCTTGCTTCTCTGACCAAAACTTCTTCACGAATTGATGCATCGATCAACGCTTGCAGTTCAGCTTCGTTTGGTTGGCGTTTCCACCTGGCCTCAAATTGAGTAACCAGAAGCGCGACATCATCTTTGTCGATTGATATTGTCACGAGAATTTCGGTGGTCTCATTTTCCGGCGCGACTATATGGAACCAAATGAATATAGCCGCCCCAATCAGGAAGAAATGAAACAAAGGTTCTTTCAATAGGCGCATGCAGGCTCCTGCGTGAAATGCATCAGGTTCTAAGTACCAATGCTGACATCAGCGAGTTAATTTTTGCAATAAAGTAGGCTCTTGTCGCGCTGCAGAATTATAGGCTTCTACCGAGGCAACAATCGCCACCTCGACTTATACTAATGTGATTAATGCTGATCACTCTGCCGGCGTGTACCAAATCGGTGATGAATACGCGCGTTCCTGATGCGTCAGCACCGCATCCTCGGGCAAGTCGATACCATATCTTAGCTTGTCATACAGTATCCAACGCGGAGTCGGAATTTCCAATGCGCGTACATAATAAAATGCCCGTGCATTTGGGTCGAATTCAGGGTCGGACCAAACGGTCACAAGCTCGGAGGCACCGATTGTGTTGGCCCAACTGGCGGCTTCAACATCCACTGTATTTCCCACAGCGGGAACCTTTCCGCTATCATCTGCAACACGATCATCCGACCACGCAACGTCGTAGACCTTTTCCTGCAGGGCGCCTTCAGAATCAAGCCAGCCTTTGATCACCTGCACACGATCCAAGTTAGCACCCACAGGGTCGCGCAGCGCAGCGATCAGGAATGAAGGTGCACCATCTCCCTCGCGTGGGCGCATGTCCGAACCCATTGGAACGCCTTTGGTATAACCAACATTAGCAAGAAAACGGGTCTCAACATCAGCTTCACTGAAATCCCAACCACCAAAAAACCTCAGACCGATCCGAGGACCTGTTGTCGCGTATGTCTCACGTCGTTTAAACGCGTCGAAAATCGCAGCACGCGTATTGTCGGTGGCCCAAACTGCCGTGTATCCGGATGCCACCAAAAGGTCGCCGGGTATTTCACCGAGATCATTCGCAATGAAAGGGTGCTTGATCCGCGAGGCCGACGGTTCAACGCTGACCGACTTGCCAAAGAAGTTGTCTTCTTCGGCAGTGGCCAAAGACGTATGGCTGTCCGTCGCGCCTCCCATGCCAAATTTATAGGGATTCACGCCAAACTTTTCTTCCAGCAGCAATCCTCGTTTCAGAGCTTCTCGGGCGTACTCCCCTGCTAGCATGTCATCGGTCTTCAGCTCGGTTATGTCGAGATTGCCGACGTCCCAGTTCTCGTAATCCGCAAATTCGTCGTCTGGGCTCAGGAACGGATGCGCTTCGCCGTCACCTTTGATTTGGGTGACTTCATAGTGAGGCTCCCATTTTGCGCGGGCGGCTACGTAATCCGCGTCGACCTTGCCACCGTGATAGGTATCTTCGGTTGGGAACATCCACCCGTTTGAAAGGTTGCCGTTATGCGCAAACGCAACTGCGCGTCCTCCGGTTTTCTCCTGATATTCTTCAAGCCAAGCATATAGTGCTTTTGGGTCGGTATCGCCGTAGGGTGGTTGTGTGACCGGTGGCACCATCTGCAAGGCACGGATCGGCCCATCGCGCAGCATGACGTTCCGGTGCAGGTTGAAACCCTTAGGCACCGAAGTCCATTCGAACCCGATGAATGCAGTAAAATTACCCGGGTCGTTGTGCCGCTCGGCCGCAAGGACAATATGTTCCCAGGTAAAGGAAAATGCGTCGGCACCGGGGCTGTAAGACTCCAACAGAACTTCTGGCAGGGTCATTTGCGAGAAATTGGTAATTATGTCGAAGGCTGTTTTCCCGGCCTCCTCGCCTCCTGCTTTGTAGCCTTCGTACCATTCCAACCCTTTTGGATCAGCCAGAACACCGGGTTTACCAGCTTGCAAATCCGGAGCAAAGCCCATGAGGTCCGTATGATCTGTCAGAACCATCCAATCCAATGGTCTGGCCAGCCTTACGGGCTGCCCTGTGGAAGAAATGACCTGCTCTCCCTTTGCAAAACGCCAAGCTTCATCGGGTAGCAGGGTATTTCCAAAGGCTCCTGCATCTAATGACAGCCCGGTGTGTAGATGTGTATCACCCCAAAGCGGGCGTTCAGGGAAAGAACGCTGTGCGTACGGCGAATATGGTTGATTGGAAAACAAACCTTCGACTGCCTGTTCGCTTGGAACAGCGTCAGAAAGCACAACGGTCGGCGAAAGAATAAGAGTGAGAAAACAAGCAGAAATTCGATACATAGTGCCCCCCAAAAAGCAAAAAATACTCAGCGAGTTCCCAGAGTCTGTTGTGACTCTAATATATTCGATTTTTATGATATCATATCTAACGGGCTCGTGGAAAAAATTTTGCCGCTAAGTCTTTGAGCTAATTGTATTCGAGGCGGTCGGCTCCTCGTTCCCGGATCAAAACTGCTGACTTTCGCCCTTGAATACGTGTCCAACAGTCTGGGGAGCACCGGAGCGGACCACAATTCGATTGCTCCAGTGATCGGCCAAATTTCGTGTTGAACTCAGGGGTTTTCCCACCAATCGGTCGGCTTGGCGCGTTTGCCGCGGTTACGGTCAAGCCAAAGGGCAAATCTGCGCAAGGGTGAAAGCGCCAGTGCCAACCAGAAACGATGGCGCAATAGCGTAAAGTCGCGGTTGAACGGACAGACGCGCATGCAAATTGCACAGTCGGAGGACAGTTTGGCCCAAAACCCAAAGCACTTAGCCGCGTCGGAAGTCCACTTGCGCACACCCTTTATGGCCGAGGGATCCTCGGTTGTCTCCGGCTCTCCGTAAGGGAGCGCTTTGACCGGGCAGGCATCTGCGCATTTGGTGCAAATGCTACAGAAAGCACGTACGCCCAAAGGCCTGGGGGGATCATGTGCCAGTGGAAGATTGGTGAATATCTTGGAGAACCGCAATCGCGGGCCATATTCAGGTGTTATCACCATCTGGTTGCGGGCATATTCTCCCAAGCCCGCCTTGATAGCATAAGGGATCACGAGACCGGTGTCATTCATAGAGGCCGTGGCCTCATAGCCCAGATTACGGATGTAGGCTGCAAGCTGCATCACGATACTGGCCTCATGGGAGTATTCACGCCCAGTGGCCGCTCCCGCGAGGGCAGACGGATATGTAGCCACAAGGTCTTCATCCATCTGATGGCCCATCACGATGACGGATGTCGTGCCTTCTGGCAGGTCGTTGGGCGCATCAGAGAAGTCGCGAGTGTCAACTCGGGCCGCGTAAAGCCAACGGTCATCCATATCGGTGATGCCACAGAGATCGGCCCCAAAGAATTTCGCAATTCGTTTGACCTCCCTTGCCATCGCGACAGGGTCGTCTATCGGGTGCTGTGTCGGGGCCACAGGTGTGTCATTGTTGATGGGGGCTTGGAAGCCCTCGCGCCTGCCGGTCTCGCCTCCTCTTTCGGAGATCAAGTCTGAAATCAACCAAGCCGCGTTTCTAAGCGCAAAGTCGCGTTGGGTGAAACCATCCCCACGACGCGGAATGGCTTCCATGCGGTACGAGGCAAAGAAGGCGTCGGTTTGTTTGCTGCGGATACGCTCATCCCAGAAAGCGCGGGTAAATATATCATTACGCTGGTTGAAGCGTTCAAAGTCATTCGTGACATCAATACCTGCGGCGGCGTCGTCGGGTCGTTGGGGGTGGTTGGAGGGATAGCCCATTGCGAGACGTTGCCGCGAGATAGGTCAGTTGTCAAAGGGGGCAGAGGCAACGCTTACATTTGCCCGTCTGAGTTTCCGATTATGGTGCTGAGGAGGATTGATCGTGAAGCAAGCAGTTTGGTGGACTGTTTGTAGATCGAACGGGTTGCTTGGAATTTGGTTGTGGGAGCAGAAATTGGCCTTTGCCGAACAGCAACGAAACTTTTCACCTAACAAGCTATCAATGTGCAGCCCTTGGGTGTTCGTACAGGGCCATAAAGAAGGAACTCTAGTAGTTGATTGATTGAAGTGGTCGACAGATGGCCACTCCGCTTGGGTAAATTCAAGACCAAGGTTGTCCCGGAGACCAACGCCGTGCAACCCCTGCAATGAAATGGCCGAGGTGACCGACGATTGTGTCCGCATGGCAGACATCAGGCTGAAATCACTGAACATCCGCTTCGAGCCCAAAGTTTCCGGGTGCTGCGGTCCGCGCTAAGGACGGCAATGCGCAGGAAAGCAGATTTTGCAAATTCTAGCTATCGGACAAACCAAATGACAGGCTGGAAACGATCAACAGGCGTTTTCTACCCAAGGCTGCCGTTTTACAGGCCGGAGTTCTCTGGTAGCGTCGGCTATCTGCCAAAAAACCTAAAGCTGCGAACCAATTGGTAAAATACTTAGAAATCCAGCAACTATGTGATCCCAGGCCGATCCCGTCGGCTCGGATTGGTACTCAATTACGGTGCCATCATCGCCTCTTGTCGTCCATTTAAGCTGACCAGCTTTCTCGAGCGTCACGTTATATGTGTATGCAGGTAGCGCGTCGTCCAAGGCACCCATGGTCTGTGTAGCCAATGCTGGCGAGTCAATCAGAATTCCCATCTCGGTGTTGATGTTGACAGATCGCGGGTCCCAGTTGAACGACCCTACGAACAAGTATCGGTCATCAACTGCAAACGCCTTGGAATGTAGACCTGACTTCGATTGCGCCCAATTGATACCGCGGCGTTGGACCTTATCGGCGTCCGGTCGCAGCTCATATAGTTCTACTCCACCGCGTAGAAGTGCACGGCGTTTCTTGGCGTAGTGCGCGTAGACGGGTGCGACGTCATTAGATGCAAGTGAATTGGTTACAACCTTTACGTCGACGCCGCGGCTTTCCAATTCGGTCAACCATTTCACACCGTTGTTGCGCGGCACGAAATAGGCAGAGACGATGTTCACCTCACTGCTGGCATTCTCAAAGTACGGAAGCAATTGAGATGCCAGAACGGGACCTGAGTTCTCGAGACCGGCGGCTTTTGACGGCGGATCAGCATAAAGCTTCGCAGGCAGCCAATCCAGTGACAGGACACCATCTGCGAAGTTCTCTTGTGCTGACTTTCTGAGAGCCGCGCCATACTGCGTTTGCTTCGCTTCATCGACCAGTTCGTTCAACCTGACTCGCGCATCACCAAGGTCAAATTCCTGAGGTTCTCCAACAACCACCCGAGCTGGTACGGCGAATTCGCTGTTCCAGTAAGAGTCAAAGCTTCGCGACACCTCGCGAACAACCGGGCCTGCGGCCAGAACATCCAGATCAGCATAGTTCATTTCTTCCCGTGCGAGAAAATACTCGGCGCCGATGTTTCTCCCACCCACAATCGTGAACACGTTGTCTGCTGTCATTGACTTGTTGTGCATTCTGCGATTGATGCGTTTGAAGTCCGTCAGCCCCGCGATCAACAGGCTTTGATCTCGCCAAAAAGGATTGAACAACCTGATCTCAATATTTTTGTGATTGTCCAACGCGGCCGTCATCGCGTCATAACTGGACGTATCCATGTCATCCAGTAGCAATCGGATGCGAACACCCCGATCTGCCGCCTGCAAAAGACTGGCTGCAAAAAGGTGGCCCGTTGGGTCGTTGTGCAGCAGGTAGTATTGCGCGTCTATCGTTTGCTCAGCCGCAGCCGCTAACAGCAAACGTGAAACAAGCGCTTCTTCGCCGTCACTGATCAGCTTGACCCCCGACCGACCGTCTTTGGGATCGCCAAGCCGGTTGGCTGCCTGACTAAGAGCTGTGCGCGAGTTTGCCGGAAGTGAGGCCGATACCGTCTTTTCATAAGTGCGAGTTTTTGGAGCGCAAGCAACAAGAGTCAGCGCGCACCAAACACAAACCACAAACTTCCATCGCGTCATCAGCTTCCTCCATCCCTGTATCCTAGGTGACTACGCCGAGACGGGTGATTGCAAGTTTGTTCTGTGAAGCATGAGGTTGTTTCGCTTGTCGTTGTTGATTTGGTGAAACCCTCAACTGCCCCACGCAGGTATGTGATTTTGACGCAACCTCAATTCAAACGTACTCTACCAGCAGCCAAGCGCAAACGAGAACCATGTCTGATCCCGAACACAGAAATGACTCTGCCGCGGAACCTCCGCCGCGTGCCGTGGACGACGGTATCGGCGTGGCAACAGAGGAGTTCAGAATTTCGATGCCAATCGGGATCGGAGCTGTCTTGGCTGCTCTAGCTTCTTTGGCCACGTGCTATTCCGGGATTCTACTGACCTATTTGGTTGGTTATGAAGCGCTTTCCATAAACCCTCATGTGCAAGCGGTTCTCATGTGGGTGTTTGCATTATTGGCGGTTAGTTTCTTATGGAGAGACCGGAAACGGCATGCCAAGGAGCTTCCACTCGTCCTCGGAGGGATTGCTGCCGTCATCCTGATTGTCACGCTGTACTTCGGCTATGACGAACGTGTCGAAGCGCTCGCCTATGTGCTTCTGGTGATCGCGGCTTTGCTAAACCAGAACTTTATACTCGATGCTTTGAACCACACGGTTCGCAACCAGACACATGAAATAGAGGCATTGAACGACAGACTGACCGAGAAGGTAAAGCGTCAGGAAGGCGAGATTGACAGGCTGGCACGACTCAAACAATTCCTTGCTCCTCAGGTTGCGGAGCTTGTCGTAGAAGAAAATTCTGACGAGCTTCTTAAAACTCATCGTCGATACATCGCTTGCCTATTCTGCGACATCCGCAATTTCACGGCGATTTCCGAGGCGATTGAGCCAGAAGATGTCATTACGCTTCTCCAGCATTTCCACGATGAGGTTGGCCATTTAGTTGCACAACACAAGGGAACAATCGGATACCGAGCCGGAGACGGATTGATGGTGTTCTTCAATGATCCGGTTCCCTGCGATCAGCCCGTTCTGCAAGCCGTGCGGCTGGCTAAAGAAATAAGCGAAGCCTTCGAGGGAATACGTGCACCCTGGCAGAAACTCGGGCACGCGATGGGTTTGGGTATTGGGATCAGTAGTGGTTACGCGACGCTTGGGCTTATCGGGTTTCATGGTCGCGCCGACTACACCGCAATCGGTGGAGTTGTGAACACCGCATCCAGGCTTTGCGACTTTGCCAGCGACGGGCAGATCCTTTTGAACCAACGGGCGCTTCTAGACATAGAACAACATGTGGAGACCGAAGAACTGGGGGAACAGGAACTGAAGGGCATCGGTAGCCCTGTGCAGATTTTTCGCGTTATCAGTCTCTTTGATCAAGCAAAGTGATGCTCTCTCTTGTTAGGACTTCAATCGTTCTTTGCATTTTTGAAAGGTCCGCTTAGTGCTGCGAGCGGTCAATCTTGCTCGTCGCGGAAAATGGCAGCGTTGAGCCCAAAGCCGATCTTTTTCAAAGGATAATATTCAAAGTCAGCAAGTTACGTCGGCCTCTTTGTGCGACATTCCGACGCGCCGTTTGCTTCAGGCAAGTTTATCTATGATACTAATACTTCCATAATTGAATTTTTCTTAGCTGAGCGAGATAGCTATGTCAGACCAATCCGTCAGCAGCTCGAAAGGCGCAGCCAGACGCGAATGGCTGTCCTTCTTATTTATTACTTTGATATTATTGCCAGGCATTACGGTCCTGGGAGTAGGAGCATACGGTTTTACCGTTTGGATTCTGCAAATGATCTACGGCCCACCAACTGGATCTCTATAAACCCAGAACATGAACCGAGGAGCACTTTCTCATGTCTCTGAAGTCCACATTGTCATCATTTTGGAGTACGGTTTCGCGCCCAGCTACGACGATTAGTCTTGGTGTAATCAGCCTCGGCGGCTTCATTACAGGGATAATTTTCTGGGGCGGTTTCAATACCGCGATGGAGCTTACCAATACAGAGGAATTCTGCGTTTCCTGCCATGCAATGCGCGATAATGTCTACGTGGAACTTCAGTCCACTGTCCACTGGGAGAACCGTACGGGTGTGCGTGCAACATGTCCGGATTGTCATGTGCCACACGAGTGGACCAATAAGGTTGCCAGAAAAATGCAAGCCTCGAAGGAGGTCTGGGCAGCTGTATTTGGAACCATAAACACCCGTGAAAAGTTTGAAGAGCGCCGTGCAGAATTGGCAAAACACGAATGGGCTCGACTGGAGGCAAACAACTCTCTCGAATGCCGCAATTGTCATGATTATGACAGCATGGATTGGGACGCTATGTCGGCCGAAGCGCGGTTTTACATGGAACCTGCAGCAGCACTAAATACCGGCTGCATCGAGTGTCACAAAGGCATAGCCCATCACTTGCCAGACAACGTTGCGGTCGGAAGCCCGGCCATGGCCAAATTGGAAAACAAGGCAAATTCTGGAAGTGTATCCGTCGGTGAAGACTACTTCGCTATTCGGGATATTCCCTTTTACGACAGCGCAGAGTCGACGGAACCAGTAGGCAACCTAACCCTCGGTGCCGCCGTCGAAATTCTGGATGAAAGCGGCGACCGTATTCAGTTTGCACTGAAAGCGTGGCGAAAAGATAAAGGGTTTGGCCGCGTCATATTTGACGAGTTTGGACACAATATTCGGGTTGCGGTTCTGTCCAAGGACACCGCGCAAGACGCACAGTTGGTTGAGGCTTCTGCGCCCCAAACGGATGAGGCGACAGGGCTCGATTGGGCCCCTGTTACAGTGACCCTCTGGTCAGACAAACAGGGATACGTGGACGAGATAGATGAGCTTTGGACTGTGGCAGAGGAAAGCTATGCTTCAAATTGCTCGACTTGCCACGCACAACCGGACCCAGATCACTTTGGCACCAATTCCTGGCCAGCACAGTTCAACGGTATGGTCGGCTTTACCAACATGGATGAAGCTCAGGCCAATTTGGTGCTGACCTATTTGCAAAAACATTCCGCTGATTATGGCGGCTCTCATTGAGGAGAAACCAATGTCCACGCGCCGTGATTTTCTAAAAGGCACCGGGGCAGCAGGATTATCTGCTCTATTAGGCCCCAGCTTGCTCCAGCCAGCCGCTGCTCGAGCTGAGCAACTAACCTCTACGGGCGTTTGGAAAACATCAGGTTCTCACTGGGGCGCTATTGAAGCTCTGGTAAAAGGCGGACAAGTTGCCGAAGTCCGCCCTCTCGCCGACGATCCGCATCCGACAGACATGGTGAACGGCATCCAGGGCCTGATCTATTCACCGTCCCGCGTCCGCTATCCCATGGCTCGTGCAGAATGGCTCGATAAACGCAAGGATGCTGATCGGACGTCTAGGGGCGACAACCGGTTCGTTCGTCTAACCTGGGACGAGGCTTTGGATTTGTTCTTTGAAGAGATGGAGCGAGTTCAGGTTTCGCACGGACCTTCGGGTCTCTATGCCGGTGCGACCGGGTGGCGGCAGACGGGTCAATTCCACTCGTGCATCAATCACATGAACCGGGCCGTATCCATGTATGGCGGATATGTGAAAAAAGCGGGTGACTATTCAACTGGCGCTGGTCAAACTATTCTTCCATATGTGCTGGGCTCCACTGAAGTGTACTCTCAGGGAACTAGTTGGCCACTGATCTTGGACAACGCCAAGACCATCGTATTCTGGGCAAATGACCCGCTGAAAAACCTGCAAGTCGGCTGGACGTGCGAAACACACGAACCTTTTGAGTATTTTGATCAGTTGCGGGACAAGATCGCTTCTGGAGAAATCCGGTCCATCAGCGTGGATCCAGTGCGCACCAAAACGCAAAAACACATCGGAGCGGAGCAGCTCTATATCAATCCGATGACGGATGTACCTTTCATGTTAGCGTTGGCACACACACTTCACACCGAAGGCCTGCACGACCAAGAGTTCCTGAGTGTCTACACGCTCGGTTATGAACCTTTCATCGCCTACGTCATGGGTGAAGCTGAAGACGGAGTTGAAAAAACGCCCGAATGGGCTGCACCAATTTGTGGCGTGCCTGTTGATACGATTAAGGAGTTCGCTCGAATTCTTGCTTCAGACCGAACTCAATTGATCTTCGGTTGGTCTGTCCAGCGGCAACAGCATGGCGAACAGCCGTATTGGATGGGAGCGATCATAGCGGCTATGCTGGGGCAAATCGGGCTGCCAGGTGGTGGTATTAGCTACTCTCACCATTATAGCGGTATCGGTGTAGCACCTTCCGGCGCCAGCATGCCTGGGGCGTTTCCCCTTAACTTGGATATTGGTGTCGATCCTGTGCGAACGGACGACAACTTCCTGGGAGCAAGCAGTACGATCCCCGTCGCCAGATGGATTGATTGCCTGATGAACCCCGGTGGGACAGTCGAACACAACGGTCATACGGTTACTTATCCGGACATCCGTATGGCAATCTTCACTGGTTGCAATCCCTTCCATCATCATCAGGACCACAACAAAATGCGTGTGGCCATCCAAAAACTGGAGACCATTGTTGCAATAGACTATGCGTGGACTGCCACATGCAGACACGCAGATTTGGTACTGCCCGCGTGCACTCAGTTTGAGCGAAATGATATCGATAGCTACGGTTCCTATTCACGCTCCGGTGTGATCGCGATGAAGAAACTGGTCGATCCGTTGTTCCACTCCAAAACCGATTTTGAGATATTCTCGCTATTCTGCAAACGCTTCGATCGCGAAGAAGAATACACACGCGGTTGGGATGAAATGGAATGGGTTAAAAGCCTTTATGAAACGACCCGCAGCGCAAACGAGGGAAGCTATGAGATGCCGTCCTTCGACGAGTTTTGGGAAAAAGGCATCGTTCGGTTTGGGAGGGGTGAACCCTGGGTCAGGCACGCCGATTTCCGCGACGACCCGGAAATAAACGCTCTTGGAACGCCTTCAGGTTTTATTGAAATCTCCAGCCGTACTATCGGCAACTATGGGTACGATGATTGCGGAGAGCATCCTAAGTGGATGGAAAAAATCGAACGTTCTCATGGGGGGCCGGGGTCAGAGAAGTTTCCGCTGTGGCTACAATCCTGTCACCCTGATCAGCGACTTCATTCTCAAATGTGCGAGAGCGATCCATACCGCGCGACGTACGCGGTTAAGGATCGAGAGCCAGTATACGTCAACCCGGAAGACGCGGCCGAACGAGGTATAAAAGACGGGGATATCGTGCGCGTTTTTAATGATCGCGGTCAACTTTTGGCGGGCGCAGTTTTGAGTGAAGATTATCCGAGAGGAGTAATTCGTATTCATGAAGGTGCTTGGTACGGTCCAGTCGATGCATCGCCAAACGCTTTAGACACTTATGGGGATCCCAACACCGTCACTTTGGATGTGGGGGCCTCAAAACTTTCTCAAGCTACTTCAGCCAATACCTGTATCGTTGAGATGGAGAAGTTTGAAGGAGAAGTTCCGCAAGTAACGGCTTTTGGCGGGCCGACTAGTGCATGAAAGAAGTTTCCCCGGAACTGATACGCTTTCTATCGAATGCATTCGCGCGTGAACTTAAATTGGCAACAATTGCGGCATGCTACGACGGAGTCGCAGACGACCTTTTGCGTGATGCTGCTGGATCAGATCAACTAATCCAGGAAATGAAGACGTGGTCCAATGCTCAGGAAACGCAAAGAAGGCTCGCAATCAGTTACGGAAGTGTGTTTCTGGCAGGTGGAAGGGAAGCGGCGCCACTATACGCTTCCGCCTGGCAAGGAAACGGGACACTCATGTCCACCCCACATTACAGAATGCTGTCACTTCTGAAGCAAGCCGGAAAAGAAGTTGCCAATAGCTACTCTGAACCGGCCGATCACTTGGCAATAATGCTCGAGTATCTCGCGATTTGTTTGGAAGGGCATCACGCCGCACTAGACGCGACACAATTTGCTTCCAATGAGATATTGCCATGGTACAGAGTTTTCTCGAAAAAGGTCCATCGCCATAGTGGGTCCGATCCTTTTTACTTGTCGCTTGTGAAGATTACTGAAGCCGTGGTGGAGGGCTTAAAAAGAGTATAGTCAAAGTGGAATAAGCGTTTTGTGAAAAGATTATTGCTAGACTAACGGGACATCTTGGTATGCGTAGAAGAAGATCGGTCCGCATCTCAGAACCACATGGCGGCGAATGACAACTTTGTCCCGCGAGGTAGACGTTCAGATCATTGCGCATTGCCGCACAGCAGCGAACGGCCAATTTGTCCGCAAAGCGGATGCTAATACCGAGTGCAGTGAATGACCGCTATGAGCGGTGAATTCAACTGATCGCCGCAACACATTCTGTGAACTTCTCAGCTGGTGTTTGATATTGCAAGGTTTTGCGAGGCCGCTCATTGAGCTGTCTTGCGATGGCACTGAGTTTCGCTTGCGAGTGCACCGA
>NZ_JBQERS010000019.1:0-57568 GCF_056535285.1 Ruegeria sp. O11
TCGGTGCACTCGCAAGCGAAACTCAGTGCCATCGCAAGACAGCTCAATGAGCGGCCTCGCAAAACCTTGCAATATCAAACACCAGCTGAGAAGTTCACAGAATGTGTTGCGTCCACCTGTTGAGGGCACCGCTCAAAGCAGCCCTTTCGCCCGCAGCAACTCAAGCATATTCGCCTCCGGCCTTGGCCCGATATGGCTAATCACCTCGCGGGCGCAGACATTGCCAATGCGTGCGCAGGTCTCGTAATCGCGGCCCGTTGCCATGCCGAACAGGAAGCCGGCGGCGAATTGATCACCTGCACCGGTCGCGTCCACCGGGACGACCTTTTCAACTGGCACATCGATGCGTGCATCGCCGTTCAGAACGGTGACCCCATCGCCCGACCGGGTGCAGACGACCAGAGGGCAAATCTCGGCCGTTTTGGCCAGCGCTTCTTCCAGATCGTCGGTTTCGAACAGCGATTTGATCTCGGCCTCGTTGCCGATCACAAAATCCAGTTCGTTTTCGATCAGCAGCAGGAAGTCGACCCGGTGTCGTTCAACACAGAACGGATCGGAAATGGCGATGCCTGCCTTACCGCCGCCTTTGTGGCAGTTGCGCGCAGCCTCCAAAAACGCCGCCTTGCCCTTTTCCTTGTCGAACAAATAGCCTTCGAGGAACATGATTTGGCTATTGCCCGCGACGCCTTCAGAGACATCCTCGGAAGACAGTTCAGACGAGATACCCAGATAAGTATTCATCGACCTTTCGCCATCGGGGGAGACAAAGATCATCGACCGCGAGGTTGGCAGCTCTCCACCCGGCACCGGCGGGTTCACGAAATCAACCCCATCCTCGTTCATCGCATCCGCATAGAACCTGCCCAGTGCGTCATCATGTACGCGTCCGATGAAAGCGGAATCCAGGCCCAATGCACCCGCTCCGGCGATGGTATTTGCAACCGAACCGCCCGGTGTCTGCACCCGACCTTCCATCGAGGCATACAGCACTTCGCCGCGTTCCTGCTCGATCAGCTGCATGATGCCCTTTTCGATACCCATCAGCTCAAGGAAACTGTCATCGGCCTGGGAAATCACGTCCACAACGGCGTTTCCGATGCCCGTCAGTTGGTAGGTCTTCATAGAGTCTTGTCCTCAAATTCGCAGAGATCGCGGATGATACAGGTCGGGCACTGCGGTTTGCGTGCCTTGCAGTGATAGCGGCCATGCAGGATCAGCCAGTGATGCGCATGCAACTGGAAATCGGTCGGGATGTTATCTTCGATAGCGCGCTCAACCGCGTCCACATTCTTGCCCGGACAGATGCCGGTGCGGTTGCCAACGCGGAAGATGTGCGTGTCTACTGCCTGCGCCGGATACCGCCACCACATGTTCAGTACGACATTAGCGGTCTTGCGCCCCACACCCGGCAGCGATTGCAGCGCGGCGCGGGAGTTCGGCACCTCGCCTCCATAGTCCTCGACCAGAATGCGGCTCAGCTTGATCACATTCTTGGCTTTCTGACGGAACAGGCCGATGGTCTTGATATGTTCGATCAGACCCTCCTCGCCCAGATCCAGCATCTTTTGCGGGGTATCGGCGATCTTGAACAAGTCACGGGTGGCCTTGTTGACGCCCGCATCGGTCGCCTGCGCCGACAGCGCAACGGCCACGACCAGCGTATAGACGTTCACATGCTCCAACTCGCCCTTGGGTTCAGGGTCGGCGTCGTGAAAACGCGTAAAGATCTCGCGGATCTTGTGGTATCCAAGTTGCTTGGCCATCCGAGCCTTAATGCCCTGCCAGACAAGCGGTCGCAATTGAAAAGGTGCGTTTTGGTTTTGCTCAAGGGCGGGTCTTGGTCGATTTGTCCCTGTGCCTTACGTCTGCGGTCGGAAATCTACGCCCGCCGTTGCAAGTTGATTCCTGATCCCGTGCCATCGGCTCGGGTCAGCCACCAGAACGGCTGCCGGATCGATCTGAACCCGGTATCCTCGATTGAGCGCGCCCTGCGCGGTCTTGTTCACGCAATGACATCCGTCCAACCCTGTCAGAACCAGCGTTCCGATCTGTTTTTCTTCCAGGAACTGCTCAAAAACCGACGAAGAAAAGGCGTCACCCACAGACTTTACAAACTCGGCATCCGGATTCAGCGCGAGACGCGGATCCAATCCGATCCCGTCTGATTCCGCATTGCCACGCCCCTGATTGAACCAACCATTCAGCATGTTCGCCAGCCTCCCTTCGAATTCATGCCGAATGACGATCACGGGCCTACGAGACTGATGGGCGCTATCCGTCATCGACCGGATCGCCGATAAGGCGCCCTCGATCTGCACGTCATCCCATGCGGACATCGAGGTAAAATCTGTTTGCATATCGATCACCAGCAGCGCCGTTTCAGGCCGCGATGCAAGGTTTATTTTGGGCCCGGTGGTCGGAGTTCCAATCTTACGGATTTCCAGGAGTATATATAAAACGGCGATCGCTATCCCGGTTGCTATGATCCAAAGGACGGACATGTCAGGTATCCTTGGCGAGGTCTGCAAAGTACCGGGTCAGGGCAAGTTGAACCTTGTGGTAAGCGGCAAGCTCTGACGCAGAAAAATCCTGTGCAAAGCGTGACAGCTTTGTCATCTCATCCGCTCTGATTGCCGTGATCGTCGCATCGCCCGAAGGGCTCAGTCGGTAGCAATGGGTGCCTGCACGTCTGGAATTGGGTTGGCTTTCGATCAGCTGTTCGCTCATCAGCTCTTTTAAGATGCGCGAGACATATTGCCGTTTCAGCTGCAGCTTGGCGCACAGCACCGGGGCGGTCGCGCCTGGAAATAGCGATAGACCTTCCAGAAGGGCACGTTGTCCGACGGTCACGCCTTTGCGCTGGCTGCCCTGCTCAACGGCTGCCGTGATGTTCCGAAGCAATGGCCGGGCGGCCTGCACTGCCTGATAAAGCTGATCCAACCTGTGTTCCATACCTGAATAGTAGGGGCACACAGATTGATTCGTCAACTCAGTTGACAAGATAAAGCGCAGGTTCCGGGTCGCAAGATCGCCGGGGGCAAGTTACTGTTCCTGTAACTGATGAGGTGACCGATGAACATCCAGACAGCAGAAAGCGGATATCATTACAACGTCATGCGGCGCGCGATCGAATTGATCGATCAGGGTGGAGAGAATCTCAGCCTTGATGAGCTGGCCCGCCAAATGGATATGAGCCCAGCCCATTTCCAGCGCCTGTTCTCGCGCTGGACTGGGGTGTCACCCAAGCGATACCAGCAGTACCTGACTTTGGGCCATGCCAAGGCACTGCTGCGCGAACGTTTTACCACGCTGGAGACCGCGCATAACGTCGGATTATCCGGTAGCGGGCGGTTACACGATCTGTTCCTGAAATGGGAATCCATGAGCCCCGGCGAATACGCGCGTAAAGGCGCGGGTCTGACGATCTATTGGGGTTGGTTTGAAAGCCCATTTGGCCCGGCTCTGGTCATGGGGACCGACAAGGGGATCTGCGGCATCGCCTTTGGCGCTGAAACAGGTGAAGAAGAGGCGATGGAAGACATGCTGTCGCGCTGGCCTCAGGCCGAGTTCGTCGAAGACCCGATGCGCCTGCGCCCATGGGTTCTTAGTGCCTTTGGCGCCGAAAGTGACCGCTTACAGCCGACCCCGCTCTATCTGATTGGCTCGCCGTTGCAGATCAAAGTGTGGGAGGCGTTGATGCATATCCCATCTGGACAGGTCACTACCTATTCAGAAATCGCGCAGCGGGTTGGCTCGCCACAAGCGGTGCGTGCGGTGGGCACGGCGGTGGGCCGGAACCCGGTCAGCTGGCTGATCCCGTGTCACCGTGCTTTGCGCAAATCGGGCGGTCTGGGTGGTTACCACTGGGGACTGCCGGTCAAACGCGCCATGCTGGCCTTTGAGGCGGCGCGGGCAGACGCCTGATTGACAGGTCGATCCGAGGCTGCCAAAAGGCGCGGCAGGTTCGGGTCCCCTGCCGTTCGCAGCCTTTGGCTTTGGTGAAACCCGGTTGAATAGCATCTGTTGCCCTTTCCTGGCGCGCGGATGGCAATGCGAGCCCCGTCCAGATTTCGCGCCCGTTCAAGGAAACGAGGCAGATCATGACACATACTCAATACATCGCTCCGATTGCGGAGCTGAAAGAGCAGGCTAAGCGCCTGCGCAAACGTTTGCAGGATAGCGGGGTAAAACTATCGCATAGCGAGGCCTTGGAACTGCTGGCGAATCAGCATGGTGCCCGCGACTGGAATACATTGCATTCGATGGCCGGTAATCGAATGCAACTACGCGTTGGTGACCGGGTTGAAGGCCGATATTTGGGTCAGCCCTTTACTGCGGAAATCCGTGGCCTGACAATCTTGGGTGATGGATCACATCGGCGGGTGACCCTGCAGTTCGACGCGCCTGTAGATGTGGTACAGTTCGATAGTTTTTCGGCTTATCGGCAGCGTGTCACCGGCGAGATTGGCTGGGATGGTCGATCCACCCGGCACACGTCGAATGGAGAGCCTCAACTGACTATTCGACCGGTTTGATAGCGAGCTCCTGCCCGGCGATTGCAGGGCAGGAGCATTTCTATTCTATCCGCAGCACCCGCTCCCGGTTGATTTTGCGGGCGCGCTGGGTGCTTCATTCAGGTTTGCGCCTCGCCCAAGCCATGTGCGTTCGGCCAAATAAAAATGCGAGAACTTCTGATCGAAATCCGCGGGTACGGATTTCGCCGGAATTCCCGTCTGCAGCACAGCCTGCTGCCATGCCTTCACCTTGGGATAACCCGCAAGCATATCATAACCGCTGTGTTTTTCGGCAATAGCGGCGCGATGCAGCAGCGGCAGCCACGCGATATCAACATTGCCGAGTTCTTCGCCGGCAAAAAATGAGCCCTCGCCCAGTTGTTTCTCAATCCTGGCGAATGACGCATCCAGTTTGAGGATGCGATCATCCAGCGTCGCCTTGTCGGCGCTCTGCATCGTACTGCATTGGACCAGATAGTGTTTCGTCGCCTGATAGCTCCAAGCGCGATTAACTGCGCGTTGCTCGGGCGAAATGTTTGCCTGCAATGGCGCGGTGACATCGTCGATATATTCTACGATCGCGTCGGATTCGAACAGCGCGGTACCGTTCTCGGTTACCAGGACAGGCACTTGGCCCGTCGGTGAAATTTCCAAAAACCAGTCCGGTTTGTCGCTTAGGCTGATGTATTCCACGTCATAGGCTACGTTTTTTGCTTCCAGCATCGCGGTGACACGCTGCACGAACGGGCAGATTTTGAAGCTGATAATTTTGATCATCGTTTTATCCTTTTGATACGTTCACCTGTAAGACGGCGCCCGCATCAAAAAGACGAAGATCGGCTCAACATTTTTTGCAGTTATCAGATTTTAAATGATATTCCGCGATATTTCCGCGTGTATCGATGGTCCAGTTACAGCAATCGTCAAATGCTTTACGCAGGTCGTCGCGACCCTTCTGAACTCTGGATTTCAATGTCGAATAAGAAAGTCCGTGAGCCTTGGCATATTCTTTTTGGGACATGCCATAGATGTCGATATCTATAAGTAGCTTTGCCGTCTCGGCGGGCAAGCCGCGGATAAATGGCTCGACGCAATTTTCCAGCTCCTGACGGATGCCCGGATCGTCACTGGAATACCAAAGATCTTCAGGATCAACGGTTTTTGCCCGCGCGTTTTTTCTGTAGAAATCGATGATTGTGCGGTCAGCAGTCTGGAACAGCCAGGATTGCAACTTGGAAGGGTCGCCGAGCGTCGGCAGCCCTGTGAAAACCTTGATCGAGATTTCCTGCAAAAGGTCGTCTACATCCGCTGGGTTTGCCACCTTGGAATGCAGGAACGCCTTGATACGTGCGCGGTAGTTTGGCCAGATTTCTTCTATTTGCATAACTGGCAGGTATGGTCACTAAGAAAGATTTTTTCAAGTTTGGCCAGTTCCGAGACGCAGGGATGCGTATCCAAATGTAAGCGGAGCGCGCCTGAGAAGCGCACTCCCCCAAAGTCAAATGTTATGGACGCTTACTCCGCAGCCCAGCCGCCTACGGCCTTCACTTCCAGGAAGTCTTCCAACCCCCACACGCCGCCTTCACGTCCGTTCCCGGATTGCTTCATACCCCCAAACGGTGACCCTGCACTGCGAGACTGGCCATTCATCTCAACCATGCCGGATCGCAACACGCGGGCCATTCGATTGGCGCGGTCGCCATCTTGGGTCTGCACATAATTGGTTAGCCCATAAGGCGTGTCATTGGCGATCTCGATGGCCTCATCCTCGGTATCAAACGGGATCATGGTCAGGACGGGGCCAAAGATTTCTTCGCGGGCGATAGTCATCTGATTGTTTGCATCAGCAAATACTGTGGGGCGCACATAATAGCCCTTGTTCAATCCCTCGGGCCGACCGGTGCCACCAGCAACCAGGCGCGCCCCTTCGTCGATACCCTTCTGGATCAGGTCCTGAATCTTGGTCCACTGAACCTCATTCACCACCGGCCCGATATGGCGACCTTCTTCAGCGGCGCTGCCCACGGTAATCTTGTTGGCCACCTCGGCGGCGGTCTCAACCGCCTGGTCATAGACCGGACGCTGCACCAGCATCCGGCTGGGCGCGTTGCAGCTTTGGCCGGTGTTGTTCATCATGTGCAGCACGCCGCGTTTGACTGCTTTCTCATCGGCATCCGCAAAGACCACATTTGCGCCTTTGCCACCCAGTTCCAGATGCACCTTTTTCAGGGTATCGGCAGCGTTTTTGGAAATCGCAGTACCTGCGCGGGTCGAGCCGGTGAAGCTGACCATATCCACATCCGGATGCCCCGATAGCTGCGAGCCGACGCCGACACCATCGCCGTTCACCAGATTGAAGACGCCTGCTGGGAAACCAGCTTCATCCATCATCTCGGCAAAAATCATCGCGTTCAGCGGGCTCTGTTCCGAGGGTTTTATCACCATCGTGCAGCCCGCAATCGCGGCGGCGCCCACCTTGAGCGTGACCTGATTCATCGGCCAATTCCAGGGCGTGATCAGGGCGGCGACACCTACCGCCTCATAGATGATCCGGTCATTCGGCGCGTGATCACCCAGCGGACGTTCGAACTGGAACGCCTTGGCGGCGCGGATAAAGTTTTTCAGGTGATAGATGCCCGCACCGGATTGCTGGGTACGCGCCATGTCAATTGGCGCACCCATTTCCATGGACATCGCCTGCGCCAGATCCTCCGAACGCGTAGCATAGATGTCGATCAGCTTTTCCACCAAGCCGATGCGCTCTTCGACGGGTGTGGCCATCCAGCCGGGCAGGGCGGCTTTGGCCGCAGCGACCGCCGCATTCGTGTCGGCCTCAGATCCCAGCGAGATCACCGCGCAGGGCTCTTCGGTCGAGGGGTCGATGACTTTGAAATCATTCGGTTCTGATGGGGCAACCCATTTGCCGTCGATATAGAACTCGCGCTTTTCGATCATGGCTCATCCTCCGGAGCAAAAATAAATCGACCGTCCGGTCGGTTTTCATGTGCACTCTGTCACCTGACTTGGTGCAAGGCAAGTAAGAATCATAATTTGATCAAATTATGTATCTACCGAATTTCCTGACAGGGCAACATGAATGGTTTAACCTTTGCGGTAAGTGATTAGATTGGCAGCAACCGACTCACGATTTTCTACAGTAGAGGAGTTTTCCAATGGGTTTGCGTATCAACGACACCGTCCCGAATTTCACAGCAGAAACGGATCAAGGTACCGTCCAATTCCATGACTGGATCGGCGACAGCTGGGCAATCCTGTTCTCGCATCCCAAGGATTTCACCCCCGTCTGCACGACCGAGTTTTCGGCCGTTGCGCAGCTGAACGATGAATGGGCGGCGCGGAACACCAAGGTGATGGGTGTGTCGGTCGATGGTGTCGAAGACCACAAGAAGTGGAAGAAAGACATTGAAGCATATGGCAACGCCAACCCCGGCTTCCCGATCATTGCTGATGATGGGCTGGCCGTGTCCAAAGCCTTCGACATGCTGCCGGCAGAAGCGTATCTGCCCGACGGTCGTACGCCTGCCGACAGTGCCACCGTACGTTCGGTCTTTATCATCGGCCCGGACAAGCAACTGAAACTGTCGATGACCTACCCAATGACCGTGGGTCGGAACTTTGCCGAGATCCTGCGCGCACTGGACGGGCTGCAAATGAGCGCCAAGGGCGTGGCAACTCCCGCCAACTGGGTGCCGGGTGAGGATGTGATCATACCGCCTGCGGTATCGAATGATGAGGCGAAAGAAAAGTTCGGCGAGTTCGAGACGATCTTCCCTTACCTGCGCAAGACCAAAGCACCGTCCTAAACGGATAGACGGGCAGGGGGCAAAAGCCCCCTGCTTCTTTCAATGCAAAAATGCTGGTGTGGTCCCGGAAGGGGCGCACAAACCCGAGCGCAAAATCTGCACTTCGAATGATCTCAGCACCGGCAACACGGTATCACCATAGCCGCGTGCACCCGACTGCAGTTTGGGAAACAGATCGAACAGTTCTTCCTTCACCGCCACACTCATCACGTCGAGTGTATGGTCGCCGGGATAAAATGATTCCGACCACAACCCTTCAACATTCACCAACTCATGCTGGTCGAACAGGATGTGAATATACTCGACACCTCCTTCCGGCGGCAGCTGATTGATGGTCTTACCGTTGACCAGAGATTTAGCAGTCGCCAGCATCATCGAGTGACTATGATGAAGTTCCATTGCCGGTGACGAAACGACCACCCGATGCTGCGGCGACAGCAGCAGATCTCGTGACGGCGTTTGCGGTCCAAGACTGCCTGCGCTGATCCGGATCGGACAATGCTTTGGGGTCTGATGCAGATCCGCCTCGCTCAGCCACCGCCTGCCCACCCAGCGCACGGCCCGGCTGGTGCCATCCGCGACGATCACCTGATCCCCGACTTTGATCTCTTCAATAAAACGGCGACCGGTCGGAGTTAGGATGTAGGACCCCGATGTGAAGCAGACAAAGCTAGGCAGGCTGTCATAGGCCACAGGCGGCGCTGGGTTCTGCGCCAGCGTGTTGCCTGTCAGAACATCCCCGACTTCAACATCGCCAGAGGTCACGACGATGTATTGCGTCCCTGAAAAATTAATCAGCGTATAGGTAACTGGCGCCCCGCTTACAGTGGCCGTGTAACCTTCGAAAATCTGGAGGTTGCCCGAGTTGTCCAGGTTAGGAAGCGTACTGGTGTTAAACTGCTGGCCGCCGTTTCCATCCGGATCCTCAAGAAGGCCGTCATCATCGGTGATTTCGACCTGATACCCTTCGGTGATGGTCACGCTTGGATTGCCAAACGGGTCGCCGCTGATTTCATAGATGGTGATCGAGGCCAAAGCGGAGCGATTTCCCGGATATCGTTATATTCCTTAACTTTGAGCTAACTCAACTTATAAGTGTTAAGAATTGGTTTACCGAACCAGCACCTGAGTGCGGCTAAGGACGGTGTGAGCGGAACCCGAGGCCCCGTGGGTGTCCCCTTTCTAATGAAGCGCGCATAGGGTCTCACAGCTTTATTGACCGGCCAAATCAGGATCAGAATCCAAGGCAGATTGACTAAGTATCATGTGCACCCCACACTTGCGGCTTTTGAACACTTGGGGGTTTTGACATGGGCAATTTTGAAGAATCTCTGGATCCGGAAGACTGGACCCTATCGCGCAATCTTGCACATCAGATGGATGACGATGCGATCGGGCATTTGTCAGAGGTCCGTGATCGGCATGTCTGGCAGGAAATGCCGGATACGGTTCGAAACTTCTTCAAATCCGCTGCACCCATGACGCCGCAGCCGCTTGATGCCGTCTATGCCGACCTGCGCGAAAACCTGTTCCCGTATTCCATGGGCAACATCCATCCACGGTTCTGGGGATGGTATATGGGTTCGTCCAATTTCACCGGTGCACTGGGCGATTTTATTGCCGCGGTTGACGGTTCGAACCTTGGTGGCGGCAACACGGCTGCGGCGATGATCGACAATCAGGTGGTTGACTGGTTCAAGGAATTGATGGGCTTTCCCGAGGACGCTAGTGGAACTCTGACCAGCGGTGGCTCGATGGCCAATATGGTGGCTCTGAATGTGGCGCGAAACGCACTTGCGGGCGTTGACGTTCGCGCCGAAGGCATATTGGGCATGCCGCAACCCCTAAGGTTTTACTCTTCAGACCAAGTACATAGCTGCCATCAGAAAGCACTCGAGACGATGGGCCATGGCGCAAAGTCGCTGACAGAGGTTGCAAGCGATGACCACAATCGAATGCGCATCCCTGCGTTGGAAAACGCCATCGCAGCAGACCGGGCCAATGGCATCAAACCGGCCTGCGTGATCGCGACGGCAGGGACGACGAATACCGGTGCAATGGATGATCTCACTGCAGTTGCGGAAATCTGTCGTCGCGAAGGGATGTGGTTCCATGTTGACGGCTGTATTGGAGCGTTCCTGCGCCTGGCGCCCGCCAACAAACATTTGGTTGATGGAATAGAGTTGGCCGACTCCATCGCCTTGGACCCGCATAAATGGCTGCACACCCCTTTCGAAGCTGGCTGCGTACTGGTCCGGGACGCAAAGCGCCATTTCGATACGTTTGAGATGCACGGCGACTATCTGCAAATTCAGGAACGCGGGCTGATCGCTGGCAAGTTTTTGGCCGACTATAGTTTTGAGCTTAGCCGTGGGTTCAAAGCACGAAGATCTGGATGTCACTGAAAGAGAACGGGATCGAAAAGTTTGACCGTCTGATCGATCAGAACATCGAACAGGCGCGATATCTGCAGCAATTGGTGAGTGCCGACCAGCGGCTTGAACTCGTCGCGCCCGTGGATCTGAACATCGTGTGCTTTCGCTATACCAATGGGATCGCGGATGAAAATCGGCTTAGGGAAATCAACACAGAAATCATGTTACGGGTTCAGGAATCCGGCATCGCGGTTCCCTCTGATACCACTCTGGACGGGAAGCATTGCTTGCGCGTGGCGATCAACAATCACCGCACGCAGCGTCAAGATCTGGAGCTATTTATCGACACTGTTCTGCAATTCGGAGCGGATTTGGAAAGAGAGCTCCGCGCCAACACATAGGTCCGAAGCGGGCAGCACTTGCTTCGGTTTATGCGGACCATAAAGACAAAAAAGACCCCGGCCTGAACCGGGGTCTCTCGCATCCAGACAGTAAAGGCAGATTACTCTGCGCTTTCCTCTTTCTTTTCTTTCTTCTCGGGCACGATCTCTTCGCCGGTTTCCTGATCGACCACTTTCATCGACAGGCGCACTTTGCCGCGATCATCAAAGCCAAGCAGCTTAACCTTCACTTCCTGACCTTCCTTCAGAACGTCCGAAGGATGGTTCAGGCGGCGGTTTTCGATCTGGGACACGTGTACCAGACCGTCGCGCTTGCCAAAGAAGTTCACGAAGGCACCGAAGTCGACGATCTTGACCACTTTACCGGTGTAGATCTGACCTTCTTCCGGCTCAGCAACGATCGAATGGATCATCTCATAGGCCTTCTTGATCGATTCACCATCGGGCGACGCGATCTTGATGACGCCGTCGTCGTTGATGTCGACCTTGGCACCCGAAACCTCGACGATCTCGCGGATGACCTTACCACCCGAACCGATCACTTCGCGGATCTTGTCGGTCGGGATGTTCATGGTCTCGATGCGCGGGGCGTGGACCGAGAATTCGTTGGTCTCAGATAGGGCTTTGCCCATCTCACCCAGAATGTGCATCCGGCCGTCCTTGGCTTGCGCCAGGGCTTTCTCCATGATCTCGGGCGTGATGCCCGCAACCTTGATGTCCATCTGCAGCGAGGTGATGCCGTTTTCGGTACCCGCAACCTTGAAGTCCATGTCGCCCAGGTGGTCTTCGTCACCCAGAATGTCCGACAGGATGGCGTATTCGCCGTCATCTTCCAGGATCAGACCCATGGCCACACCGGCAACCGGTGCTTTCAGCGGAACACCCGCATCCATCATCGACAGCGAACCGCCGCAGACCGACGCCATCGAGGACGAGCCATTGGATTCAGTGATCTCCGACACGATGCGGATCGTGTAGGGGAAGTCGGTCGCCGCAGGCAGAACCGCCTGCAGGGCGCGCCATGCCAGCTTGCCGTGGCCAATCTCACGACGGCCCGGGCCACCCACGCGGCCAACTTCACCAACCGAGTAGGGCGGGAAGTTATAGTGCAACAGGAAGTTCGATTTGAAGTTGCCATGCAGCGCGTCGATGAACTGCTCATCGTCACCGGTGCCCAGCGTGGTCACGGCCAGTGCCTGTGTCTCGCCACGGGTGAACAGGGCGGAACCGTGGGTCCGCGGCAGCATCGAGGTTTCTGCAACGATCGAACGGATATCGGTGGTCGAACGACCATCGATCCGCTTGCCGCCCTTGACGACGTCGCCGCGCAGAATGCCGGCTTCCAGCTTTTTCATCGCGGAACCGAGGTTGCCGTCTTCCAACTGTTCCTCTGTCAGCGCTTCCTTGATCGCCTCACGGGCAGCAGCAACAGCGGCGGTGCGCTCTTGCTTGTCGGTGATCGCGAAGGCGGCGCGCATCTGCTCTTCACCGGCGGCTGCAACAGCAGCGTACAGGTCCGAGTAATCAGGTGCTTCGAACTCGAACGGCTCTTTCGCGGCTTCTTCAGCCAGCGAAATGATCAGGTCGATCACCGGCTGGATTTGCGCGTGCGCAAAGTTCACCGCGCCCAGCATCTCTGCCTCGGACAGTTCGTACGCTTCTGATTCCACCATCATCACGGCGTCTTTGGTCCCGGCAACAACCAGATCCAGACGCTGTTCTGGGTTCAGGCGCAGGTCCTGCATGTCATCGACGGTCGGGTTCAGAACGTATTCGCCATCCTCGAAGCCAACGCGGGCACCGGCGATCGGGCCCATGAACGGCGCACCGGAAATTGTCAGGGCTGCGGATGCCGCGATCATCGCAACGATGTCGGGATCGTTGACCAGATCGTGGGACAGCACGGTGCACATCACCAGAACTTCGTTTTTGAAGCCGTCGACGAACAGCGGACGGATCGGGCGGTCGATCAGACGCGCAGTCAGCGTCTCTTTCTCGGTCGGGCGCGCCTCGCGCTTGAAGAAGCCACCCGGAACCTTACCGGCGGCATAGTATTTTTCCTGATAGTGCACGGTCAGCGGGAAAAAATCCTGACCGGGCTTTTGAGCACGGGCAAAGGTCACGTTTGCCATGACGCTGGTTTCACCCAGCGTGGCAATCACGCTGCCGTCCGCCTGACGGGCAACCTTGCCGGTTTCCAGTGTCAGCGTTTCCTCGCCCCACTGAATCGATTTCTTTGTTACATCAAACATATGCGTATCCTAGAACGGAGCACTCCCGCCCCTGCGGGTCTCCGGTTTGCATGGCGGCCCCATTGCCGCCGACCCCACTTTATCTTCCATTCGAGTGCCGGGGTCAGGGCACAACGTCTCAGATGACTGGCCCATACATCAGTTTGCAAGCTTTGGAAAGTCGGGAGTTTTTGAGGGGCAGGGGTTTGCCTAACCCCCGCCCGGTCCGGGCAGGGGTTGATATTTCAAAGGATCGCGTGCGCCAGGATCATCACCACGCCGCATCCTAACGCATAGCCGGTATCGACCGCGATGGCGAAGCCGCTTTTCTGGGCCCACGCTCCGACCGAAGCTGCCTGCGCCGCGACTGCTAGTATGGCCAGTACCGCAACCCCAAGGCTGTTGGTCGTCTCTGTTACGGCGATCACTGAGGCCAGCAGGATCAAAAACACGATCTGGGCTGCCATTTGCGGCAGAGGTGGAGACGCGGGTGGGGTGGGATCGATCCGCGTGCCTTCGGCCCAGCGCTTCTGGAAACCGACGGGGCCGTAGACCAGCCACCCCAACAGAAAGGCGGCGATTACGCCCGCGCCAAGGGCGAGCCAGTTGATCACAGCGCACCCTCCAGCGCCTCGAGGATCCGGGTCCAGCCGCCTTCGTGATTGTCGCGGCTTTCCTGCGATGGAAAGCGGATGTGGTGCAGGCGCAGTTCGGTGCCTTTTTCAGTGGGCGTGAAATCCAGCGTCACCGTGGAATCGTCCTGGCTGTAGGGAGAGTTCCAGGTGAATTGCAGCCGGTTGGGCCGGTCGATGACCTTGTATTCGCCCTCATGCGGCAGGTCCCCGGCCTCGGGCGCGCGCATGATGATCTTGAACCGGCCACCGACCTGGGCGTCGGATTGCGCCTCGGGCACGGTCATGTTGGGGCCGGGCAGCATGAATTTAGCCAGCATTTCCGGGTTCAACCACGCGTCGAATACCTTTTCAGGCGGGTGCGGGATGGCGCGCGTTATTTCAAGGGACAGTTCCGTCATCTTCTGGGTCCTCCAAAGCAGTTTCCAAGGCGTCCAGCCGAAGCGCCCAAATTGAACGCAGCCCGGCAAACCATTCATCCACGGCTGACAAGGGATCCATCTGAACCTCGATCAGATGTTCGCGCCATTCTGTCCGACGCTGCACCAACCCGGCATTTTCCAGCACCTTGATGTGCTTTGATACCGAGTTGAGGCTCATCTCGAAGCGTCGCGCGATATCCGTCACCCGCAAGGGACCCTGTTGCGCAAGCATAGTCAGGATCGCTCGGCGTGTCGGGTCGGACGCGGCCTTCAATATTGCGCCCAGGTCATAGCGACTCTCTCGTTCAACCATTTGGATGAATTACACCCCTTTCATGCTTCAGTCAACCATTTGGGTGAATAAGGCGTTACCCATGGTTTTGACAAGCCAGTTCCTCCAGCTGTTTCCACAGGGCTTCGGTAGCCGGCTGACCCGGCCCTGCTTTTCGTGCAGCGCATATGTTCCAGGTAATCGGTGGCGTGGTCTCGATCAGCTTGACCGATCCGTCCGCGACCAGTTCGGCGAAGGTTTCAGGCATCCCGCCGACAACAAACTCTGGGCCCGTCAGCAGCGACGTTAGAAAGGCATAATCATCACTTTCCACCTGAGGCAACGCTCTGACCTTTTCGGCCGCTTCGTCGGTGCCGCCCAATGCCCGCGTGATCGCCGCACGCCAATGCTTGTGCAGATGCGGCGAGGCGAAAGGATATGAGAAAAGCGCGTTCAAGGTTACAGGCGAGGTGCCGTGCAGTGGATGTGAAACATGTGCAGCAAACGCCACCGCACGTTTTTCGAACATCATCAGCTTGATATTCTCGGTCTCGGGCGTATACGTCAGATCTCCCAGATAGATGTCGATTTCATCGCTCTCAAGCATCTCGATAGGTGCCTGTCGCGCGCTGACATCCACGCTGAAACGGAATGCCGGGGATTGCTGCAAGGCGGCCTGAATCGCGGGCCGCACCAGCGTTCGCGGCGTTAGAGGGCCACAACCGATCCGCACGGTTTGACCGGTATCCAGACGGATACGCTCCACCTGATCAGCGCAGCGATTCAAATCCGCCTGCAGAGTTTTGGCCACGGGCAGGAACGTTTGCCCCTCACGCGTCAGCCCGCTGTTGCCGCGTTTGCGGTGAAACAGCGGAAAGCCGACTTGTTCCTCGGCCATCGAAACATAACGCGACAGCGACGCGTTCGAGACACCAAGGCGTTTGGCCGCTTCCTGAAAGTTGCCCGTCTCGGCAAGGTGCAGAAAGGCGGAAAGAGTCTTTTCGGTTAACACGATAGCCCTCAAGTTACAGATTCTGATCCCTAAGTTTCAGATCCTGCAAAAAAGTAAAGCTGTGTTTGCGGTGAGAATGATCCTCCCGCTAGGACATGCCGCATATCGGCCCACGTGGCCAATCCGATTGAATGCAGGAGACGAGCGGAATGTTTGGAATAAAATCAATAACAGCCAGCCTCGCGGCGGGGTTGTGGGCGGTTGCCACGGTGGCCGTCGCACAGACCGAAAAGCCCAATATTCTGGTGATAATGGCTGATGATGTCGGCTGGGCCAGCCTTGGCAGCTATCATCAAGGTGTCAAAAGCATCCAGACCCCGAATCTGGATCAACTCGCTGCCGAAGGTGCTCGGTTGACGGACTATTATGCGCAACCCAGCTGCACCGCAGGGCGTTCAGCCTTTATCACCGGTCAGTTCCCGGTGCGTACAGGCATGCACACCGTCGGCCTTCCAGGCGATCCGGTGGGGTTGAGCGACGAAGACCCGACGCTCGCAAACATCCTCAAATCCATGGGCTATACAACCGGGCAGTTCGGCAAGAACCATCTGGGCGATCTGAACAAATTCCTGCCCACGGCCAAGGGTTTTGACGAATATTGGGGCTGGCTCTACCACCTCAATGCGATGGAATACGCCAATGACCCGGATTGGCCCGATGATCCGGAATTTGCCGCTCAGTTCGGCCCACGCAACATTATCCATTCGTTTGCCACCGATACTGTTGACGAAACCGTCGACCCGCGCTGGGGGCCGGTGGGCAAACAGCGCATCATTGATGATGGCCCCGCGCCGCCCGAACGTCAGAAAACACTGGATGATGAGGTCACGGCCCACACGATCGATTTCATCAACCGCGCAGTTGACAGCGAAATCCCGTTCTTTGTCTGGATGGCCCCGGCCCGGGCGCATGTCTGGACCCATCTCAGCCCCGAATACGACGCCATGTTGGGGGATGGGCTCGGCTTGCAGGATGTGGTCATGAAAGAGCTTGACGACAATGTCGGCAAGGTGACCGCGCATCTGGAAGAGCTCGGTATCGCCGACAACACCATCGTTATCTTCACCTCGGACAATGGCCCGGAAACGATGACATGGCCCGATGGCGGCACCACGCCATTCCACGGCGAAAAAGGCACCACGTGGGAGGGAGGATTCCGCGTTCCCGCGATCATCCGTTGGCCTGGCAGAATCGCTGAAGGTCAGGTGCTGAACGGTATCTTCGATGGTATGGATTGGATGCCCACTCTGGTCGCGGCAGCAGGCGGATCGCAGAACTTTCCTGCCGATCTGCTTGAAGGGTTCGAAGGCTATCAGGTGCATCTGGACGGGTACAATCAGCTTTCATATCTGACCGGCGACACACCCAGTAACCGCAAAGAGATTGTCTATTACGAAGGCACTGACCTGCAGGCGATCCGCTACAACGACTGGAAGGCGCATTTCACCATTCAGGAAAAGGGCTGGGCCGGTCCTAAAGAGGAACTAAACGCGCCATTGCTGTTCAACCTGCGCCGCGATCCCTACGAGAAAGCGGCCGAGGAATCCGGCATGTATACGCGCTGGATGGGCAACAAGATGTGGGCCTTTGGCCCCGCCGCTCGTCTTGTTCAGGCGCATCTGGCGACCTTTGCGGATTTCCCGCCACGTGGTGCGACCGTGGGCAATGAGACCCACGTTCAGGAACAGGTCAGCAGCGAAGGTGGCATGTCGCAATAGCAGCCCGAGTTCCCCTGACCCCCATTAAACGCCCGCCGAGTTGCGGGCGTTTTCAATAGTGCGCAGTGCTTCGATATTTGGCACTGGAAACCTGATCGCCGGGGCTGGATGCAACGACATTGGATCACTATTGTATCGGGTCTTCGTGCGCGCGCGGGTTCGCCGGATTCAGCTGTTCCTCTCTGAGAATTCCTCGGAGAACAGCGGCAGTTTCGACCCTCGATATTGGTTTTCGCGTTCCGCCTGGGCTGGAAGGCACCACCGATGATTTAACAACATCAGCCGTTCGAATTGTTTTAATCGAAAACATTCTGTCCAGAACAGCTTTCAATGGCATCGTTCACCTCCCAACAACTTAATTCACCCAGATGCTTGTCGCTGCGGGTCAGATCTGAGCCTAGAGGGAGAAGCTCAAAGATCATATGCCGTGAGTGGTAACCCGCAGCGACACGGCGCATGTATGAAAAATTTGACTTTGAGAAAGGGGGAAGGATTCCACGTTTCGCATCATTTTTGATCAAGTGGTAAAAATATAGCTGTATTACTTACGCTTACGTCAACCTTCGGAGCTATCGCCATACGGTCACGACGCCACGTCACAATTAGACCCTTGATTGATTAAGGGTCTTCTCGTCTTCCGGAGCACGAACTTCTTCCTGGATTTTATGCAAATCGGCTGAGAATCGCTCGCATTCCGGGTGATCAAGGTAACAAAAGGGCGCGCCTGTCAAAGGCGCGCCCAGTAAATATAGGGAGGACTATGAAAACCTGACGCCCGAAACAAAAGAAGCGCCTACTCACTAACAATGTCAGCATGGCGCATTCTTTTGGTCTGGTCAGTGAAGTGGTTCACATGGAGCAAAAAAATTTGTTCAAAGTGTAGCTGCACAATTTAATGCCACTCCTGAACGTGGGTTGGCCTGTAGTTCTCGGCCATGCTTCATGCACGATGCCATAGCTGATTCAGTGTTACACAATACAAATACGCCCGCCTATTGGCGGGCGTACTAGATGTACAAAAAAGGGGCGTTCAGTGCCCGCAACGCACGAACAAAGCGTGATTAGCGGCGGATGCCCAGCTTTTTGATCAGGTCCTGATAGCGCGCTTCTTCTTTGCCCTTCAGGTAGTCCAGCAGCTTACGGCGCTGGGCGACCATTTTCAGCAGACCGCGACGACCGTGGTTGTCTTTCTTGTGGGTCTTGAAGTGCTCGGTCAGGGTGGTGATGCGCGAGGTCAGGATGGCAACCTGGACTTCTGGCGAACCGGTGTCGCCGTCCTTAGTTGCGAATTCTTTCATAACGCGTGCTTTTTCAGCGGCAGTAATCGACATCGGGGTCTCCTTCAAAGGTTAGAGTTGATGGCGCAGGCCGGGATGTCGTCCAGCACAGGCCCATGGAGAAAACCGCACCGATTCCGATGCGGATGGGCGCGTATAGGCGCTTTTGCTGCGAATGGCAAAGGGATTCTGCGGGTTCAACCAGTGAAAGCGTATTGTGCCAATTGGGCTTCGGTCACAAACAGAATATCCTCTGCGGCTAGACCTTCTGCACCAAATATCTGCGCAACGTTCTCGCCGTTGACCCTGACATGGGTCAGGTCATTGTTTTCGCTGTCTGGCTCGATGGTTAGCTCAGGGTCTTCTGGGCCGTCCCAGGTGACTAGCAGCTTATCGTGACCAATCTGGAAATCCATGATTGTTGCGGCCTCCTGATCCGGTTCTGGCTGCACGATTATTTCGTCGTCGCCGTCTCCACCTGTGACGATATCTCCGTCTTTGGCCAGTATGACATCATCGCCAGCGCCCCCGTTCAGAAAGTCAGGGGAAGTCTCCTCTGGACCATCGTTGCCGTTCAGAATGTCATCCCCGTCTCCACCGAACAGGGCATCTTGTCCTGCACCGCCTGTAAGATAGTCATCGCCGTCGCCACCTTGCAATTGATCGTCGCCGTCATCGCCCCTCAAGATATCATCGTCCTGACCGCCGAAAATCCGGTCATCGCCGTCGCCACCTTCCAACTCATCCATTCCGAAATGACCATACAGGTCGTCATTGCCTGACATTCCGGCCAAATTGTCGTCGCCATACCCGCCATGGAGCACATCGTTCCCGACGTTTCCGATCAGCGTGTCCTCTCCAGAACCACCGTAGATGATGTCATTTCCGTCCCCCCCGTCGATGAGGTCGCCGCCTTCGTACCCATTAATCTGATCATTACCCTCTTGTCCGGTCATAACATTTGCATCCTCATCGCCCGCGATGACCAGATTTCCCTCATGCTCAGAGATGATTTCACTTGTGTTGGTATCTTCGGATGAATCGGGTTCTTCAACATCTTCATCCAGTTCGAGGAGGCTGCCTTCGGTCAATTCATCCTCAACCGAGTCATCAATTCGCTCACCATCCTCCTCGGTTGTTTCGTCGGGTACGAGAACGTCGCTTATCGCATAGGCGGCCCCTCCTAATGCAGTCATCCCGAATAAACCGATCAGAAACATGATTACCCTCCGCAAGCACACTTGCCCCGAGTGTAAAACATCTCATGCAATCAATAGGTTGGTCAAAGCCAAGTTGCAGGCGTGGTTAACCCTTCGTCACCACAACTGAGGCTGTTGCGCGTAAGCGATGTAGAGCGGGTGCTTTGGATGGCCGTCTTTGGTGAGCCCCAGATGATACATCGGTTGACCAGTGGCGCGCAGCAGTGCTTCGACAGATCGACCGCGATCAAGATGCGCGCCATGTGTGCCCCAGCCAGCAATAACCTGATCGGCCCAGTCAACACCTTCCAGAATGGCTTGGTCGTTCTGCGGTCCAACAGGATCCTCGGCTGCGCGCATTTTGCGCGGGTCGGTATCGCGCCATGCAAAAATGTTGGTAACCTGAAATGCGCCGAAGCCCAGTGTTCGCGCCCGCCGTTCACAGCGTTCCACCGTGGGATCGTTCTGTACCTCGGTTGCGGTCGATGGGTTAAGCATCACAAACAGCGCCTTGCGCCCCGCCGGATCCCAGATGCGGGTCAGGCTATAGCGATACTTTTCGCAGTTGGAGTAGATGGCGGTCGAGGGCGCGTCGCCCTTGGTATGAGAACGGGTGATCATGCCCTTCGCCTAACACGTGGTTCAAACGACGAACACCCGGCTGGGATGCAATTCACCGGATTTGTATATCCCGACGGCCACAGCCTTGCCATCCAGCGAAGCCCAGGCCTCGTCGCCGTATTCGACGTCGGATGCCAGCACCATTCCCGGATTGCCATTGCGCAGTCGGGTTGCCCCTTCCGGGGTGCATTTCAACTCAGGCAGATCAGACAGGCCGGTTTCCAACGGGTGCAGGTATTCATCCAATGCTGTGGATTTGGCCATCTCGTCGATCTGTTCGATGGACAGGCCGTCTTCGGCCTCGAACGGACCCGACCAGATGCGACGGAGTTCTTTGACGTGGCCGTAGCAGCCCAGCGCTTCGCCCAGATCGCGCGCGATCGAACGGACATACCCGCCTTTGCCGCATGTCATTTCCAACACCACATGATCGGTGTCGGGTCGGTCGACAAGGATCAATTCTTCAACCCACAGGGGGCGTGCGGACAGTTCCACATCTTCGCCATCGCGGGCCAGTTTGTACGCGCGCTGACCGTCGATCTTCACAGCGGAAAACTTGGGCGGCACCTGCATGATGTCCCCGAGGAACGGTGAGAGCGCCTGTTTGATGTCTTCATCCGTCGGGCGCGCAGAGCTTTCCGAGATAACTTCGCCTTCCGCATCGTCGGTATTGGTCGCCTGTCCTAATCGCACAGTGAATGTGTAGGCTTTCAGCGCATCGGTGATGTAGGGAACAGTCTTGGTCGCCTCGCCCAAAGCTACCGCCAGAACGCCAGTTGCTTCGGGGTCCAGCGTGCCCGCATGGCCTGCTTTCTTGGCGTCCATCGCCCAACGTACCTTGTTGACGACCGCGGTCGAAGTCATACCCGCAGGCTTGTCCACCACCAGCCAACCGGAAATGTCACGACCCTTGCGTTTGCGTCCCATCTTGCACCTTGAAACTTACTGAGGCGCGCGAGTTAGCGGATCGCTTCGACGCTGTCAATTTGCCGGTACGTTCTCGACGACGCCTACTATTGGTCCCAGTGAAAACCCGATGTCCGATCGGTTGTTGGCGCGGTCATACATCCGCGAAATATTGCCATCCAGAAACAATGCGTTCGGAGTATCCAGCGCGTCGCGGAACAACCTGCCGAATTCATGGAAGGTGACGTAATCCTCAGAGATTGCAAATACCGCACGGGTCCCTTCAGCGTTGGTTCCGACCCCATTGCGTATATAGAGAGAGGTCGAATCCGGCAGGAATCGGGGGTGCAACTCTCCATCGATGACAAGCATCGGGCCGGATTGGGTGGCGAACCGGCATTCCGGCGCGCGTTCGATGTAATCCAATGTCTCAAACACATCGGCGCGTCCGTCGCGAATGCAGAACACACCGTTGGGCAACAGACCGAAGTTTCCCGGGCCAGCATTCGGGATCACACGCATCTGTTCTTCGCCATCCTCGATAAAGTGACCCACGGGAGAGCGATCGTCATGATACATGCCCGCATTCATCGCAAAGGCCAGACGCTTACCGTCAGGGGCCAGAGCTTCGTTCACTGACGAGAAATGGCCCAACAGGTCGCCATTCTTATCGTTCAGGAACAGGCGCAAATCTTCGGATGCCGCGTCCACCTCGCAAATGGTGTAGCGCTTGTCCTCGTGGGTCAGCTTTTCACAAGTCACTGCCCCAGCCTGTGCGCCCCAAACAACTGCGCCTATTGTGACAGATAGGCGGATCACTCGTCCAGATCGCGGCGCACCGCGTCCTGTTCGAACATGCGACGGGTGTCATCCAGACGGTCGAATGTGTCATCCAACCGGAATCGTAGATCAGGAGAGAATTTCAGTCCGACCTTCTTGCCGACCATGCGCCGCAGCTCACCCTTGTTGCGAGCGAGTAGTTCGATCACATCCTCCTGCCCCTTGCCGCCCAGAGGCAGCACATAGGCGGTGGCGATCTTTAGATCGGGCGAGGTGCGCACCTCGCCCACAGTGATCGACATGCGGTTCAAGTCGGGGTCGTGGACATCTCCGCGCGCCAAAACTTCGGACAGGGTACGGCGGATCAGTTCGCCGACACGCAGCTGTCGTTGGGACGGGCCGGGGCCATCGTGGAATTTGTTCTTAGCCATAAACCCCGATCTAAGCGCAAAGCCGGGCTTTGCCAAGCGGGTGCGAACGGGGTAGGAGGCTTTGAGCCGACTTTAGAAAAGGACCAACGCAATGACCCATATTCCGGGGATCGTCATTACAGGGGCTTCGGGCCGTATGGGGCAGATGCTGATCAAGACCGTGACCGACAGTGATCAGGCACGCCTGGTTGGTGTGGTCGAGCGCAAGGGTCACGATTGGATCGGTCAGGATGTTGGTGAAGCAATGGGTGGCCCTGCGCTGGGAGTTTTGGTCACCGATGATCCGCTGGAGGCCTTCGCGCAGGCGCAGGCGGTGATCGACTTCACCGCACCTGAGGCGACGCTGGAATTCGCCGCTTTGGCTGCACAGGCGCGCTGCGTGCATGTGATCGGCACCACCGGCATGAGTGACGAACAGATTGCGGCGCTGGAACCGGCCTCGCGCCATGCGGTGATCGTGCGGGCAGGAAACATGAGCCTTGGCGTGAACTTGCTGGTGCAACTGACCAAAAAGGTCGCCGCCGCGTTGGATGAAGACTTCGATATCGAAGTAATTGAAGGTCACCACCATCATAAAGTCGACGCACCCTCTGGTACGGCTTTGATGCTGGGTGAAGCCGCCGCCGAAGGGCGCGGCGTCAAATTGGCGGATGTGTCCGACCGTGGTCGTGACGGCATTACCGGCGCGCGCAAGCGCGGCGATATCGGCTTTCACGCCATTCGCGGCGGGGACATCGTGGGCGAACATGACGTCCTGTTCGCCGCGCCGGGAGAACGCATCGTGTTGCGCCATCTCGCCACGGATCGCGCCATCTTTGCGCGTGGCGCGCTGAAGGCAGCGCTATGGGGGCAGGGTAAGGCACCGGGCCAATACGACATGGTGGATGTGCTCGGGCTGTAAGCCATAGACGGGCCGCGCAACGGCGTTAAACTCGGGCCTATGCGGAACCTTACATCTCGAGTGGCGACCGGATTGGTGCTGATCGTGTTCTATCTGACGCTGCTGCCCTTTTTGATGCACGGGCTGGGTATGATCGGTGTTGGCCTGTCCGAGGACGCGGCTAGGCAGAGCTATCTCTTTTCCGACCGTCAAGATGTCGGCAACGCGGCCATGACGCTGCATATCTTTGCCGGAACTTTGCTGGTGGCGCTGGTGCCGCTGCAGCTGCTGCGGGGTCTTCGGCTGCGGTTTATCGGATTTCATCGCATGTTGGGCGGGCTGCTGGTCACGCTGGCGCTGATAACCGGCCTGGCGGGCATGACCTATATCCCGTTGCGCGGAACCATCGGCGGACCGCTCATGTCTGCAGCGTTCTTTCTGTATGGGCTCTGCCTGTTCACCGCTGGATTAATGGTGGCGAGGATGGCGCTGATCAGGGATCGTGCAGGGCATTGGGCCTGGGGGTTGCGGCTGTTCTGGCTGGCTCTTGGGTCATGGCTATACCGTGTTCATTACACGCTTTGGTACCTGCTGACCGGTGGAGTGGGGTCAGAGCCCGATTTCTCGGGCCCTTTCGATCTGGTGCAGAACTTCGCGTTCTTCGTGCCTTACCTGTTGGCGGTTCAGATGTGGATCATTCGCAAGCGTTCTGCGCATCAAGGGGTACTGGCTACAATTCTCTGATCTTGTCCGCGCGCAGCGGACAGGACAGATAGACGCCGAACTCCTTGCCGATATCCGCGCTGACCCGGGCATGAACAGCGCCCTGACGGTCAAGGAAACGCTGGTTGTCTTCGACCGGGAATATCCCCTCGTGCCAGACGCCGGGATGGATATAGAGGCCGCGCGAGCCATCGCACCAGAACGCCACCACTTTTTCTGGCGTCAGATTGTCACCGGGTAGGGCGGCAGGCACGATGAATGGCTTTTTGTCCAGCGGCCAGAACATCTGCCCCCCGTCCGGGTGGTAGTTCATATGCCACAGCAAGACCTGATCGCGGGGTGCGGTTTGACAGCCCGTCTGTGCCTTTTGCGGATCGGCGGACCAACCCAGAACGTAGTGGCCTTTGACGGCCTCGTTCTCACCATAAAGAACATCGCCCTGCCAGTCGCATTTGAACGTGCCTTCGACCCAACCCGCTTCGTCGCCGGTTCCTTCGTCAATTGGTCGCCAACCTTGCTGCGGCCAGCGCACAATTTCGATCTCGAACGTATCCGGGGTGTCGACCAGACAGCCATACCCCTTGACCGAAGTATCCGTTGCGCGGATCACCGGCACCTCGTGCCAGGGCAGGGATGGTTTTGAACTGGCCTCGAAGATGTACTCTGGCGCGGTCATGACGAACCTAGATGTTTATCGACCATGCGCTGCACCATCGGTGCGAAATGGGCGAAATCCGGTGTTTCCATTTCCGCGCGCTTGCCCGCCTCGTCGAGATAGCGCACCTGGATGATCTCTTTCAGGTTCGGGTTAGCCTCAAACTCCGCGACCTCCGCGGCGCTCATCGGGCCGCCTTGTAGTTCTAGCGTATGAACCGAGGCGGCGGACAGGCGGTTGAAATAATCAGGCTTCGTCGCGCAGAGGTAGCGCTTGGCCGCCACATGATATCGGCAGCAATCGGTGATGACCGAGGGGAAGAACTGCTCGAGCACCTCTGCTCCCGCGTCCTCGTGGTGGCGATCTTCGGTGTCGTCGGGGTGATAGGTGCCAAATTCAGATGTGAAGTGACCAATGTCATGCAACAGCGCGCCGACAATGATTTCTTCGGGCTGCCCATTTTGTTCGGCAATCGTGGCACCCTGCAGCATGTGCTCGGTCATGGTCACGGGTTCGCCCAGATATTCCTCACCGCCACGGCGTTCGAAGATGTCGCCGATAAATGCCACGATGTTGTCCCGGTTCAGGGTCAAAAAGTCGGGTTTCATTCTGCTGCCTCCGGCTGTGCCATCCGCATGGCAGCCAAGGTCGAAAGCAACCCATCCTTGTCAGCATAGCAGCCCTGCAGCCAGCGTGACCCCGCGCCGGAGTAACCCAGACGCGCATGCAGGACGCGGGTGTTGTCGACAATAAAGCTTTCGCCCGGTTCCAGCTTGAAAGACACGCCCATGGCAGGATCGTCGATGATCTCACCCAACAGACGATAGGCAGCGTAATAGGCCTCCATCTGATCGAAAGGCACATCAACGAACGGAGCGGAGGAACGGTTGTTGAAGCGGATGCCGATCAATTCGCCATCCGGAGACAGTTCGATCATCGGGCGACGCGACTGCAGACAGACGCCGTCAGAGCCTTTGTATTCAAACCGCGCCGGATAGCCCGCCAGCAGGGCGAAACCTTCGGGGTTCTGATCGCGTAGACGCTCGGCCGCGCGGAAGCCATCGACAACAATGGAATCCCCACCTTCGGCCGAATTCTCAAGACAGTAGAGGATTTGCAGCGTTGGTACCGGGTCGCGATAGGGATTATCGGTATGGGCCTGCAGACCTAATCCGGTATAGGCGAGGTTGGTTGGATTCACCTCGGTCCGAACCTCAAAATAAGCACCATAGTTGGTCTCACGCACATAGCCGAACAAATCGGCCACTTTCAGCAGCGATTCTGGCTCGGTGGGACCATCTGTTAGCTTAGCGAACCCGTATTCCGCCACTGCGGCCAGCCAGTCGCGCTTGGCTGTGGGGTTGGCATGTACCGCATCCCAGTCACCGCACGGCGCGTCGATGCCGCGTTCCCAAGTTGTGATGTCTGGGGCCAGGCGGCCGATCTCGCTGTCCCGATCGCGATCATAGACGTGTTCGGCCAACCAACTGGCAGGAAAAGTCACAGTTTTGTTTTCGGGCTGGAAGGTGACGATCAGATCTCCGTTAACGACCTCTGCCGCGCTGATCGAAGTCTCAGCCGGAATATCGCCGATTGTGATCAGGCGCTGACCATTGCCCGACGCTCGTGTTTCAGGATCCAGCGCGTTGTCGCGCAACCAGATGGCGTGAAATCGGGATTGAGTGCCGTTCGCAAAATCGATGGTGACCATCGAGGGGTCATGGGTGGCAGAGCGCAGCATGGGGAATCTCCTGTTCAGCGCGGGCTTTGCTTGAGGAGATACGCGCTTCGTGGCATTACCACAATTAAACCTTATTGCCGCTGAGGCCTGGAAAATCTTATGGCTAAGAAAAAGATCGGATTACCCCCTCTGGACTGGCTGCGCGTGTTCGAAGCTGCCGGGCGACTGGGCGGTTTTTCTGCCGCTGCGCGCGAATTTGGTCTGACACAGGCGGCGGTCAGTCAACGGATCGGCAATCTTGAGGCTTGGTTAGGTCGGTCGCTGTTTGTGCGCGAGGCACGGGGCGTGTCGCTGACAATCGAGGGTGAAAGCTATCTGCCATTGGTGCAGGACAGCCTGCAGGCACTGGAACGCAATACCGAGGATCTTTTCGGAAAAACCCCGCGCGAGCTTCGCGTCGCAGGACTTTCGTCGCATATCCACGCGCTGGTTCTCCCTGCCTTGCCTACGTTCCTGGAGGCGCAGCCCAAAGTGCGTGTGATGACAGATTCGATGGCGCGTCGCGCTTCGTTGGAGGAAGAGCGTACCTGGCTGCAGATCCGCTATGGCAGAGGCGTCTGGCCTGGGCGAAAGGCAAAGCTTATCGCGCCTGAAGTGCTGGCACCGATGGCAGCATCTGGCATCAAGTGGGGCGCGCCGCTGATTGATCTACGCGGAGAACGCCCCGGCTGGAAGGACTGGGCGCAGGTTGCCGGGGTTGATGAATTGCCGGCTGGCCGGATCAGTTTCGACTCGGTGGGTCATGCCATCACGGCAGCGCGTCAGGGCATGGGGATCGCGTTGGGATCACTCCCATTGGCGTCGAGCAGTTTGGAGACCGGTCAACTTCGCAGACTGGATATGCCCGAGCTTGCGACCAAAGATGGCTATTGGCTGACATGGCCCGAGGATAGGGTGCGCTCGAATCGACAGCGCGCTTTGATCGATGACTTCTTGCAGGCATTGCGCGATGGCTGATCAGAAATCGATTGCGATGCCCTTTTTCTCCCAATCGCCGTAACGGGCCGGATCCGGTCCGTCGCGCCCGCCCAGCTCTTTGGGCCGTGCCTTCGCTTCGGCCTCTGCGTTTTTGCGGCGTTCTTCTGCCTCGGCAAGGGCGCGCTGGGCGGCAGGGGGCAGGTCTTTGCGCTCGTCACTCATGACATTGGGTTCCTTTCCGTACAGGGCCTTGATATACGCCCTCGTCCGCCCAAGGCAATGCGGGCAAAGGTCACGAGAGGCACTCAGCATCATGTTAAATTCCGCCACAGCAGCGCGCCGAAGTGCGATCTATCTGCTGGATCAGATACTCGGCGAGGGGCGGCTGTTGCCCGAATGTCTTGCGGCAGGTGCGCTGGATCGATTGGCCCCTGAGGATCGCGCGCGGGCGCAACGATTGACGATCGAAACCCTGCGCGGGCTCGAGCGTGCCGACCGGCTGCTGGCCGATCACCTGCGGCAAACACCTGCGCTGACGGTTCACAACGCTTTGCGGCTTGGCACGGTCGAGCTGTGTCAGGGCGAAGCCGCGCACGGGGTGGTGAATTCCATGGTCGAGATCGTGGGCCGTTCGCGCAAGCATGGACGGCTGAAGGGGTTGGTGAACGCGGTTCTGCGCAAGATTGCCGCCGACGGGCCCGACGCTTGGCCCAAGATGCGCGTCCCTCGCCTGCCAGAGTGGTTGCGCGAACCGCTGATCATGGCGTGGGGTGAAGACGCCGTGAAAGGTATGGAGCACGCGCATTTCAACGGGGCACCATTGGATTTGACGCCAAAACCAAGCGTCGAGATCGCGGGTGCAGAGATCTTGCCCACCGGTTCGGCGCGGCTGCAGGATGCTGGGCAGGTCTCGATCCTGCCGGGATATGAAGCCGGGGATTGGTGGGTTCAGGATGCGGCGGCGGCGTTACCCGTTCGGGTTCTGGCCCCGAAAGCCGGAGAGAAAATTCTGGATCTCTGCGCCGCGCCGGGTGGAAAAACCTTGCAGCTATCCGCTGCAGGTGCAGATGTCACCGCTCTGGATATCTCGGAAGCGCGGCTTGTGCGCGTTCGCGAGAACCTGAAACGGACCGGCCTGAAAGCCAAGGTCATCGCCAGAGATGCGCTGGAGCATAAGGGCCAGTATGACGCTATCTTGCTGGACGCACCCTGTTCGGCAACGGGTACGATTCGCCGCCATCCGGATTTACCTTTCGCCAAGGACGGTTCGGAATTTGGCGGGTTGATCGAGTTACAGGCGCGCATGCTGGCTCATGCCTGGACTTTGCTGAAGCCTGGCGGGCGGTTGGTCTATTGCACATGCTCGCTGCTGCCGGACGAGGGTGAAGTACAGATTGAAGAGGCACTGGATAGCTATTCTGATATGCAGGTTGACCGCGCCGCTCTTGAGATTGCGGGCGTTGAAGCAGATTGGATCACTGAAGAAGGTGGCCTGCGCTTGCGTCCCGATTACTGGCCGGACAAGGGCGGGATGGACGGGTTTTATATCGCCTGTCTGAACAAATCCGCCTGACGCGACGCTTTTCGATGACTTGACGAGCGGACCGGTCTATCGTGTGCTCAAGCGCCCGCAGAGCGCAAGGGGCAGAGTCGCAAGCGTCATGTCAAACACGGATACAATGGCCAATCGCTGGACGCGGTTTCAGAACCGTCTTTACGCGCGCCTGAGCCAAAGGCGGAAGGCGGTCTCGGGATTCGTCGGCCAGCCCGAGCCGCGTACGGTTGGGTCTTTTGCCCGTGGTCGGCAACTGGTGGCCGGGAATTTGCTGTTTGCGGGATATCTGGTCGAGGCTGATGACACCGACCTCTGGGATGTGGTCGCGCCAAGCCTTGATTTCGATGACGAACGCCACGGTTTTGTGTGGCTGGACGATTTGGCGGCCGTGGGCGACATGCGCGCCCGGGAAAAAGCGCAGCGCTGGGTCTGGGGTTGGATAGATGCGCATGGGCGCGGCAAAGGCCCTGGTTGGGCGCCGGACCTGACAGGGCGGCGGGTCATGCGTTGGATCAATCACGCGGTTTTTCTGCTGCGCGGTGTTGATGAGGCGCAAAGCAAGGCTTTCTTTCGATCGCTGTCGCAGCAGACGTGGTTTCTGTCCAAACGCTGGACAGCGGCAACACCGGGATTGCCAAGGTTCGAGGCTCTGGCCGGTCTTGTGCAGGCCGGATTGGCGTTGGAAGGTCAGGAGCAGATGGCAGACCCGGCCTTGCGTGCTCTGGCCCGTGAGTGTGAACGTCAGATTGATGCCGAAGGCGGTATCCCAACCCGCAATCCCGAAGAATTGCTTGAGGTGTTTACCTTGTTGTCCTGGACTTCGGCGGCTCTCAGCGAAGTGGGCCGGGGCACACCTGCTTCGCAGACCGAAGCGATCAAACGCATCGCGCCGACGTTGCGAAATCTGCGCCATGCGGATGGGGCGCTGGCCAGATTTCACGGCGGTGGGCGCGGGTTGGAAGGACGGTTGGATCAGGCGTTGGCGCAAAGCGGTGTAAAGCCGCAGCAGCACTCGGACCTGTCGATGGGTTATGCGCGTCTGGCGGCCTCGCGCACGACGATTCTGGTGGATGCCAGCGCGCCACCCAAAGGCGCAGCCTCGTATAACGCGCACGCGTCCACCCTTGCGTTTGAACTGACCTCGGGCCGGCGCCCGCTGATCGTGAACTGTGGATCGGGTGGCAGTTTTGGTCAGGACTGGCGACGTGCGGGGCGCGCAACCCCGTCCCATTCGACCCTGTGTGTCGACGGCTACTCCAGCGCGCGGCTTGCCGAAGTCGCAAAAGGATCGTCGCAGGAGGCGCTGGTCGATGGCCCTCGGGACGTCCCGGTGGATTTCGAAGATGCCTTTGAAGGCACCCGGTTCATGGTCGGCCATGATGGTTACAACAAAGTGTTCGGTCTGACCCACGCCCGTACGCTCGAGCTGCGATTTGATGGGCGCGAGCTTGAAGGGGAAGATATACTGCTGACCGCAACCGACAAAGCCAAACGGCAATTTGACCGGGCCATGGATGGGGCGGGCCTGAAGGGGATCGCCTTTGATATCCGTTTTCACCTGCACCCTGACGTTGATGCGGCGTTGGATTTGGGCGGTGCGGCCGTGTCGATGGCCCTCAAAAGCGGCGAGATCTGGGTTTTCCGCCACGATCGCGTTGGAAAGTTGTCAGTTGAACCAAGCGTTTACTTGGAAAAAGGTCGATTAAAGCCGCGCGCGACAAAACAGATCGTTCTATCTGGGCGCGCAATGGAGTATGCGACGCGCATCCGGTGGACGCTCAGCAAGGCTCAGGATACAGCCTACGCCGTGCGCGATACGCACCGGGACGAGCCCGTTTTCGACTGACGCCAAAAGGACCATTGGACCCATGACCGATCTTCACCCCGTGCGCCGCGCGTTGCTTTCCGTTTCCGACAAGACCGGATTGATCGAACTGGGCAAGGCACTGTCCGAACGCGGGGTCGAGTTGCTTTCGACTGGCGGCACGGCCAAAGCGTTGCGTGATGCTGGCCTAGAGGTCAAAGATGTGAGCGAGGTGACCGGTTTTCCTGAGATGATGGATGGCCGGGTCAAAACGCTTCACCCGATGGTGCATGGCGGCCTTCTGGCGCTGCGCGACAATGATACCCACGTTGCCGCGATGAACGAACACGGGATTGCTGCGATCGACCTGCTGATCGTGAACCTCTATCCGTTTGAAGCGACCGTGGCGAAGGGTGCAGGTTACGATGAGTGCATCGAAAATATCGACATTGGTGGACCTGCGATGATCCGGGCGGCGTCCAAGAACCATGCCTTCGTTAACGTCGTTGTGGATGTCGAGGATTATTCTTCGCTGCTGGATCAACTTGAAGAAAACTACGGTAAGACGTCGCTGGGTTTCCGACAGTGGCTGGCGCAAAAGGCCTATGCCCGGACTGCCGCTTATGACACCGCCGTGTCCAACTGGATGGCCGACGCATTGCAGCTTGAGGCGCCGAAACGTCGCGCCTTTGCGGGTGAGTTGAAACAGACCCTGCGCTATGGCGAGAATAGCCATCAGCAGGCTGCATTCTACACAGATGGTACGGATCGCCCTGGCGTGGCGACCGCTGTGCAGCATCAGGGCAAGGAACTGAGCTACAACAACATCAACGACACGGACGCGGCGTTTGAACTGGTCGCCGAGTTTGATCCGGCGGACGGCGCAGCCTGTGCCATCATTAAGCACGCGAACCCGTGCGGTGTGGCCAAGGGGGCCACGTTGCTTGAGGCCTATGAAGCCGCGTTCGATTGTGATCGGACCTCGGCCTTTGGTGGGATCGTTGCTCTGAACCAGCCGCTGGATGCGGAAACCGCGCAAGAGATCACTGGAATCTTTACCGAGGTCGTGATCGCTCCGGGTGCGTCGGACGAGGCCAAAGCGATATTTGCCGCGAAGAAGAACCTGCGCTTGCTTACCACAGAGGCTCTGCCTGACGTGACAGCAGGAGGGAAAACCGTGCGTCAGGTCGCCGGTGGCCTGCTGGTGCAGGACAAGGATAACGGCTTTGTCGGCATGGATGACCTGAAGGTCGTCACCAAGAAGGCCCCGTCTGACGAACAAATGCGCGATCTGCTGTTTGCCTGGAAGGTCGCCAAACACGTAAAATCCAACGCTATCGTCTACGTTAAAAACGGCGCAACCGTAGGCGTTGGTGCAGGCCAGATGAGCCGCGTCGATTCAGCGTTGATCGCCGCCAAAAAGGCCGAGCGCATGGCCGACGTACTGGAACTGCCCCAACCACTGACCATCGGCTCGGCCGTGGCATCTGATGCGTTCTTTCCCTTTCCCGACGGATTGATGGAGGCCGCCGAGGCAGGCGCCACTTGCGTCATTCAGCCCGGCGGTTCGATGCGCGACGATGAGGTGATCGCGGCGGCAGATGAGGCAGGTCTGGCCATGGTCTTCACCGGTATGCGGCATTTCCGTCACTGATGCGCAGCCCGCTCCTCCTCTGGGCCGGACTGGCGGCGCTTTTGATCGACCAGATCAGCAAGTATCTGGTCGTTCACGTGCTGCGCGTGGCGCAGGGCGATATCGGCGTCCTGCCGCCGTTTCTGGTGTTCAAATACGGTGAGAATCGCGGCATCAACTTCGGGCTGTTTCAGGGCGACAGCGATGCAGCGCGCTGGGTCCTGATCGGCATTTCTCTGGCGATTTGTCTGGGTGTCCTGATTTGGTTGGGCCGAATAGCTCCGACGAGGTTTCAACAATTCTGCGGTGGCCTGCTGATCGGCGGCGCGCTGGGAAATGTCGTGGACCGGGTGCTTTATGGCTATGTTCTGGATTTTCTGAACATGTCCTGCTGTGGGATCAATAACCCGTTTGTGTTCAATCTGGCGGATGTGTTCATATTTGCGGGAGCATTGGGTCTGGTCCTGTTCGATGGCAAAAAGCCCTCGTGACCTGCCCGATGATATGCGATAAAAGCGCCTGAAACTGGCTGGAGACACTGATGCGTATGCCACGCACCATTCTTGTTCTGACACTCGCCGCGACAGTTGCGGGCTGTTCTGATATTGGTTTGCGCAATCTTCGGGCGCCCGGGCCCGGGCCGGATGAGTTCTCGGTCTTGCCGGTTAAGCCGCTGACCCAACCAAAGGATTATGCGTTTCTACCTGCACCTACCCCCGGTGGTGCGAATCTGACGGATCCCAATCCAAAGGCAGATGCTGTTGTGGCTCTCGGCGGCAGCGAAGCGGCCCTGAACCCCAATACCGCGATCCCTGCGAGTGATGCAGCGCTGGTCACAGCTTCAAGCCGATATGGTGTTCCCGCCAATACGCGGCAGGTTGTTGCTCAGGAAGATGCGGATTTCCGTAAGAAGAAGCAGCGCTTCACGCGTTTGCGGCTTTTCCCGGTGGATCGTTATTCGCAGGCATATAGGCGCGAGTCGATCGATGCGAACAATGCGAACGAAGCGGCGCGGCAGCGTGGTATCGAAACACCTTCTGCGCCTCCGTTGGAATGAACTTTTCTTAACATTCCGTCATTGGCCTTGAACACTGGCAGCACCACCGTAGTTTGAATACCAGAAACGAAACGGAGGATGCCCCATGGTTCGGGCCCTGGCATTGTCGGCTGCCCTGATCGCAGCATCCCCTCTTTTGGCCAAAGAGGGGCATGAGGCGGTTACCACTTTCACGCTTGATAACGGCATGGACGTCGTAGTGGTCGAAGACCACCGCGCGCCGGTGGTGCAGCATATGGTCTGGTATCGGGCAGGCTCGGCAGACGAACCGATCGGGTCCTCTGGTGTCGCGCATTTTCTGGAACACCTGCTGTTCAAGGCCACCGATACAATGGAAGCGGGCGAGTTGTCGGCCACCGTCGCGGCCAACGGGGGAAATGACAACGCATTTACCTCTTATGACTACACTGCTTATTTCCAGCGCGTTGCCGCCGACCGGTTGGAACTGATGATGCGGATGGAGGCGGACCGGATGCGCAACATCCGCCTGACCGAAAATGACATCGTGACCGAGCGCGACGTCATCCTTGAGGAACGCAACCAGAGGACCGAGAACAATCCACGCGCGCTGTTTGGCGAACAGATGAACGCAGCGCAGTATCTGAACCACCGCTATGGCGTTCCCATTATCGGCTGGAAGCACGAGATGGAAGAGCTCGACATGGACGATGCCCTGTCCTTCTATCAGACCCATTATGCGCCCAATAACGCCATTCTGGTCGTGACTGGTGATGTTGACCCGGACGAGGTCAAATCGCTGGCAGATCAGTATTATGGTGTGATTCCCGCCAATCCGGACCTGCCCGAAAGGATCCGTTCGCAGGAGCCCCCGCAAACCGCTGAGCGCCGCCTGACCTACAAAGACGCCCGAGTCTCGCAGCCTTATGTGCAACGCAGTTATCTGGCACCCGAACGCGATGCAGGCGCACAGGAGAAAGCCGCAGCGCTGTTTCTTCTGGCCGAGTTGCTGGGCGGTAGCACCACATCCTATCTGAATGAAAAGCTGCAGTTTGAGCAGCAACTGGTCGTCTATACCGGTGCGTTCTACCGCGGCGTTTCACTGGATGACACAACCTTTGATCTGATTGTTGTTCCGGCTGAAGGTGTCTCGTTGCAAGAGGCCGAGGATGCGATGGATCAGGTCGTTTCAGACTTTATTGCCGAAGGCGTGAACGAAGAGGATCTGGATCGCATCAAGATGCAGCTTCGCGCCGCTCAAACCTATGCGCGCGACAATGTGGACGGAATCGGAAACCGCTATGGACGCGCGCTGACCAGCGGGTTGACGGTTGAGGATGTACAGGCTTGGCCGAATATCCTGCAGGCGGTGACAAGCGATGACATCATCGCGGCGGCACGAGAAGTGATACAGCCCGAAACATCTGTAACCGGTTGGCTGATGCGTGACGATGAGGTGACACAATGAAACGGATTTTCGCGACTCTGATCGCTGTTGCTATCGCGCTGCCCGCATGGGCTGAAATCAAAATCCAGGAGGTAACCTCACCAGGAGGAATCACCGCATGGCTGGTCGAAGATCACTCAATACCCTTTACCGCGCTTGAGATGCGATTTCGCGGCGGCACCTCCTTGGATGATCCCGACAAACGCGGCGCGGTTTACCTGATGAGCGGTTTGATCGAGGAAGGCGCGGGCAACATGGATGTCCGGACCTATGCGCGCGAGCTTGAGGCATTGGCGGCCTCATTCAGCTACCGGGCGACGGATGATACAGTCTCGATTTCAACCCGCTTCCTGACCGAGAACCGCGATGATGTGGTCAATCTGTTGCGGACTACAATTCACGAACCCCGCTTTGACCAAGATGCCATTGAACGGGTGCGGGGGCAGGTGCTCTCGGGTCTGAAATCGGACCAAACTGATCCGAACGATATTGCCGGACGCAGTTTTGCAGCAATGGCGTACGGAGATCACCCCTACGCGACGGACGGAAAAGGGACGATCGAAAGTGTTTCGGGGCTGACCCGTGACGATATCATTGCGGCCTACCAGAACGTCTTTGCCAAGGATCGGCTATATGTCGGGGCCGTCGGTGACATCACCGCAGAAGAACTGGGCACATTGTTGGATACGCTGCTGGTGGATTTGCCAGCAACAGGGAAAGCCATCCCGGATAAGGCCGATGTTAAGATCGATGGCGGCATAAGTGTTGTGGAATTCAATACGCCTCAATCGGTTGCTCTTTTTGGCCAAAAAGGCATTGACCGCGACGATCCTGATTTCTTTGCAGCCTTTATCCTGAATCACATATTAGGCGGTGGTGGATTTGAAAGCCGCCTGATGCACGAAGTGCGGGAAAAGCGCGGTCTGACCTACGGTGTCTCGACCTTTCTGGTGCCCAAGGATCTGGCCTCGGTTTACCTTGGTTCGGTCTCATCCGCCAATGACCGGATTGCCGACGCGGTTAACGTGATCCGCGATGAGTGGGCCCGCGCTGCGTCCGAGGGATTTACCCAAGAGGAACTGGATGATGCCAAGACCTATCTTACGGGTGCATATCCGCTACGGTTCGACGGGAATGGTCAGATCGCGGGGATCATGGTGGGGATGCAGATGGAAGACTTACCCATCGACTATATCGCAACCCGCAATGACAAGGTGAACGCGGTGACACTGGAGGATATAAACCGGGTAGCGGCCGAGTTTTTGGACCCCGAAGGCCTGCATTTCACCGTGGTTGGGAAACCGACCGGTCTGGACGGATAGCGGCCAGACGACCTTGCTGCGCGTCATGACGGTGTGATTGTGTTGAGCCAGTCGCAATCTATAAATCTGCCAAGGGTACCAGAAATCCCTTGGCGTGCAATTTTGTGACTAAAGAGTTCATTAATTAGTCGCGGTCATAATTTGGCCAGAAACATCAAGGATGCTTTCATTGTCGAGGCGATTGAGCGGTTAGATCAAACCGGTGTCTCGTTCGACAATAGGTAGGACAGAAAGACGCCATGATAGTTGCGGCATTAGGAATTGGGATACTTGCGGGGCTGCTGACATTTGCGGCCTCTCTGGCTCTCGGCCAATCCCTGCTCAGCGCATTCATTCTCTATGTTGTGGCCGGTTCGCTGACTACGCTTTTGGTTGCAGCTGGACTGTATGTCAAACGCTCCTAGCCTTATTTGAAACGGTAATCCCGCGAGTCTTAAAATGTTGGCGATGCCAATGTCCTGACAGGTGCTCAGTTCTGTTTTGCCTGTGCACGCAGCATTTGCCCCATCATTTGCCCGAACTTGCCTGACCCGCGCTGATAAAGTGCCCCGTCGACCGCCAGAACCGTGCCACTGATATAGCTCGCCATATCTGAGCTGAGGAACAGGCAGGCGTTTGCCACGTCCTGCGGCTGGCCCCAACGGCCCAACGGTACGTCTTTGCGTAACGCTTCCCCAGCATCCGGGGTGGGGGCAAGGCGTTTGGCTCCCTCGGTGCCTTCGATGAAACCGGGCACGACCGAGTTCACTCGAATGCCTTCCACACCCCATTCCATCGAAAGGGTCCGGGTGATTTGATCCACGCCCGCCTTTGCCGCGCAGACATGGGCCTGACCTTCATAAGGTAAGTATGCCTGTGGGGCTGAGATGTTGATGATGCTGGCGCCGGGGCGTTTGAGGAACGGGTAGGCCCCCTTCATCACATGGATCGTGCCCATCAGGTCGATATCGATCACAGTTTTGAACGCATTGACTGACATCTCAGCCGCCAGCGCAGGGAAGTTGCCTGCTGCACCCGAGACCAAAACGTCAAAATTGCCTAATGTATCATGGAACTTTTTCAGTCCAGCCGCTACGGCCTCAGGGTTCCTCACGTCAAACGCTGCACCGATGGCATCCTGTGCGCCAGCGGCTTTCAGAGCCGCGACCGTATCATCAACCTTTTCCTGCGAACGACTGGCTACAGCCAGTTTGGAGCCCGAGGCAGCAAAGGCCTCGGCAATGCCGCGATTGATGCCGCTGGTTCCGCCGATAACGATGACGGTTTTTCCTGAAAAATCCATGTAGACCTCCCTTGGCAGGGAGCCCTACTCGCCGTAGGGCACCCAGATGTTTTTCACTTCGGACGCAGCCTGAAGGAAGCGGCGGGAATGGTCCATGCTCCAGTCAAATGCCGTCGCGTTATTGACCCAAGTTCGCTTCAGGTTTCCGGCCGAGACGGCTTCGATCTCTTTCGAAAGGTCGGTGGACGAGAACGACCAAACCGCATCGACGTTCAGATGTGAGGCCAGCGGTTTCGCCAATTCCTCATGACTGCCGGTCAGGATGTTGACCACGCCAGCGGGGACGTCCGAAGTTTCGAGGATCTGGTAAAAATCTGTGGCCGCCAGTGGATAGGGCTCGGAAGCCACCAGAACTGTCCGGTTGCCCATAGCAATCGCCGGCGCCATCGCAGAAACCAGACCCAGAAGCGGTGCCTCGTCGGCACACAGAGCACCGATCACGCCAACGGACTCTTTCATCGCAATAGCGACACCCCGAATCGGAACGCCATGCACCTGACCGTCATACTTGTCGGCCCAGGCAGCGGCGGTAAACAGACGCTGGATTGAGGCCTCAACCTCTTTCGCACCATCCTTTTTGCCGGTCATAGCGTCGATACGCGCGGCGAATTCATCGGCACGGGCCGAGAGATTCTCGCCGATGTAGTATAGGATCTGAGCCCGCAGATGGCCGGTTGTCTTGGACCAACCCTTGGCACCAGCTGCGGCCTCAACCGCGTTCCGGATGTCCTTGCGATTACCAAGCCCCACATGGCCCAGCAGACCGGATTTACCCCAGACGGGCTTTGAATAGCCACCGTCGGGCCGCGCCTGTTTACCACCGATATACAATTTGGCGGTGCGGTCGATTGGATCGACCGGAGCACCTTCGCCCATGGTCGGCTCGATCTTCGCCAGCGGTTTACCCTTGCCCTTGGGCTTTGTATATGCCGCCAAACCTTCCCAGCCGCCTTCGCGACCAAAGCCGCTTTCGCGCACGCCGCCAAACCCGGCGGCGGCGTCAAACAGGTTGGTCGCGTTCACCCAGACCACGCCAGCAACCAGCTTGGGCGCGATGTCCAGCGCGAGGTTTACGTTTTCGGTCCAGACCGTTGCTGCCAACCCGTAGCGGGTGTTGTTTGCCAGTTCGACCGCTTCTTCGGGGGTGCGGAAGGTGGACGAAACTAGCACCGGTCCAAAGATCTCTTCCTGCATCAGCGGGTCAGAGGTCTCCAACCCCGAGATCAGCGTTGGCGGGTAGTAGCAGCCGTTCGCGGGCAAGTCGCAAGCGGCCTGATGAACGCGACCAGCGGTGTTACTTTCAACCATGCCCTTGATGGTTTGCAGCTGAATAGGGTCCACTACAGCGCCCACGTCGATGCACTTGTCCAGTGGGTCACCGATGCGCAGGGTGTCCATCCGGGCACGTAACTTAGCGTGGAAACGATCGGCGATGCCCTCTTGAACCAGAAGGCGCGAGCCTGCGCAGCAGACTTGACCCTGATTGAACCAGATGGCGTCGACCAGACCTTCGATGGCACTGTCGATATCGGCGTCATCAAAGACGACGTAGGCGGACTTACCGCCCAATTCTAATGTCAGCTCCTTGCCCGACCCTGCAGTCGCCTCGCGGATGCGCCGCCCCACAACTGTCGAACCGGTAAAGGCGATCTTATCGACGTCCGCGTTTACGATCATCTCGCCCACCGCACCGTCTCCGGTCACGATATTGACCACGCCTTTCGGCAACCCGGCCTGCGAGCAGATATCGGCGAACAGCAGTGCGGTCAGCGAGGTGTACTCGGCCGGCTTCAGAACCACGGTGTTGCCCATTGCCAGTGCAGGCGCGATTTTCCACGCCAGCATCAACAGCGGGAAGTTCCACGGAATGATCTGGCCGCAAACCCCAAGCGCCTGAGCGTCGGGCAGTTCGCTTTCCATCAACTGCGCCATGCCCGCATGGTAATAGAAATGCCGCTGCGCCAGCGGGATGTCGATATCGCGCGATTCACGGATCGGCTTACCATTGTCGAGGCTTTCCAGCACAGCAAACAGGCGCGAATGCTTCTGCAGCAGGCGTGCTATCGCGTAGAGATAACGTGCGCGTCCCGCACCGCCCAGCTTCTCCCACTTGGGTTGCGCTTTTCGTGCGGCAGTAACCGCGGCGTCCACGTCACCCTGTTTCGCTTGCGTCAGCTTGGCCAGAACCTCTCCGGTCGCCGGGTTGCGGCTGTCAAACCCTTTGCCGGGTTTGGTGAATGCGCCGTCGATATAGTGGCCGAACTTGTCGCCCTGATCGACCAGCCAGGCCAGTGCCTCGGCTGCGCTTTCGGGGGCAGGGCCGTAGTCCATGGTCTCGAAAATCTCTTTGACTGTCATTGTTCTTGTCCTTTTCCCGGGGCTTCGCCCGTTCAGCGCTGAAATCGCTCCACCGGAGCGATTTCCGGGCGCGCCTCACCCCATAGAATGACGGTAACCGGCGGAATATGCGCCTGTCACATAGTGTTCCAACTGCCGCTCAATGTCGCCCAGCAGTGATGAGGCACCAAAGCGGAACAGGTCTGGTTCCAGCCAGCGGTCGCCCAACTCGTCCTTGATCAGCGACAGGTAAACCAATGCGTCTTTGGCTTTTGAGATCCCACCCGCAGGCTTATAGCCAACGCGATATCCCGTGCGGTCATAGTAATCCCGGATCGCGCGGATCATCACAAGCGACACAGGCAAGGTGGCGTTGACGCTTTCCTTGCCAGTCGAGGTCTTGATGAAATCGGCACCCGCCATCGTGCAGACCAGCGAGGCGCGGGCGACATTGCGCAGGCTGCCCAGTTCGCCGGTGGCAAGGATGGCTTTGACATGGGCATCACCACAAGCGACGCGGAACGCTTTCATCTCATCATAAAGGGCCTGCCAATCGCCGGACAGCACATGACGGCGCGATATCACAATATCGATCTCTTCGGCGCCCGCTTTCACACTTTCTTCGATCTCGGCCACGCGCAGATGGAATGGAGATAGACCAGCCGGGAAGCCAGTGGATACCGCCGCAACCGGAATACCAGTGCCTTCCAATGCGTCCACAGCCGTTTCGATCATGTCATGGTAGACGCAGACCGCTCCGGTTGTGATTGGCGGCATGTCCAGCGCCTGCAGGACCGACGATGCCACTGGTTGCCGTGCCTTGGCGCACAGGCGACGAACCCGCCCCACTGTGTCATCGCCTGAAAGCGTTGTCAGGTCGATCATTGTGATCGCTTTCAGCAGCCATGCGGCCTGATATTCCTTCTTCACCGACCGCCGACCGGGCAGCGTCGCGGCGCGGCGTTCGATGGCCGAAGTGTTGGCCTGTACGGCCCGCACCCAATCCAGATCCAAGTCCATTCCCGGGTTCCGGGGCTCGGTCACTTGCGGCAGATGCGGGGTGCGCACGGGGCTTTCTGAGCTCTGCGTTTCCATTTTTCCGTCCTTTTGGAGGTTTGCGCCAAATTCGCATGGGCTGCGAAGAAAAGAAAGGTGTGCCGACCCCTGCAAAGGGTAAAATTTTGACCAAATGGACAAAAAAGATGTTTTCTTGCGAGTAATTCGCATTTGCATTGACTTAGTTGCGAATGGTTCGCATATTCAGAGGTAACAAGGCACCTAAGTGGAGTCGCAAATGATTCGCCGTACCTTTCTTGCAGCATTGGCTTTCGTTGCTGCATTACCAGCCGCCGCATTTGCCGAGGCGCCGTTGAAGGTTGTCGCAACGACCGGCATGATCGCTGATACGGCCCGACAAATCGGCGGTGATCAGGTTGAAGTTAAAGGTTTGATGGGCCCAGGCGTTGACCCACATGCTTATCGTCAGACACGCACAGATATCGTTGCGATGACCCGCGCGGATCTGGTGCTGTGGCACGGCCTCTATCTCGAAGCGCAGATGGAAGATTTCTTTGATGATCTGGGGCGCAAGCAAACCGTTGTGGCTGTTGCGGACGGTGTCGATAAAGGCAAATTGCGCGCTCATGACGACTACGCCGACAAATATGACCCGCATGTCTGGATGAGCCCGGTGCTATGGCGTGATGTTGTGCTTGAGGTGCAAGATGCTCTGACTCTGGCTCGCCCTGAGGCTGCAGAATTCTTTTCTGCAAATACTCAAGCGTTTCTGGCCGAGATCGACGCGTTGAGCGCTTATGGCGAACAGATGCTTACTACAGTTCCTGAAGACAACCGTATGTTGGTAACTGCCCATGACGCCTTTGGCTATTTCGGTGCTGAATATGGCTATGAAGTGCTGGGTGTTCAGGGCATCTCGACCCAATCAGAGGCCGGTTTGAACCGCATCGGTGAGTTGGTCGACACACTCGTGAACCGTCAGTTGAAAGCGGTCTTCGTGGAAAGCTCGGTCTCTGACCGGTCCATGCGTGCTCTGATCGAGGGTGCCGCGGCTGAAGGCCACGAGGTCGGTGTCGGTGGAGAGCTTTACTCGGACGCGATGGGAGAGCCCGGCACATATGAGGGCACTTATATCGGAATGCTTGATCACAACATCACCGTGATTGCCGGGGCGCTGGGCGCGGATGTGCCGCAGCGTGGCATGAACGGCAAACTGTCGGCGGGGTTCTGAGCCATGCTGGAACTCGCAACAGTTCAAGGTGTTTCAATTGAAGGGCAGGATATTGATCGCTGCCCGCTCGCCATTCGCGGTCTGACTGTCTCGTACGGTCAGAAGCCCGCAGTGTTCTCGGTGGATATGACGGTGCAACCCGGCGCGATGACGGCGATCATCGGACCGAATGGGGCTGGCAAGTCCACTCTGCTCAAGGCCGCGTTGGGGATCGTATCGCCTCTGTCCGGTCAGGTGACGGTGTTTGGCCAGCCGCTCGAAGATCAGCGTGCGCGCATCGCCTATGTCCCGCAGCGCGCCAGTGTGGATTGGGATTTTCCGACACGCGTGATTGACGTGGTTCTGATGGGACTATCGCGTCAGTTGGGTCTGCTGGGTCGTGTTCGCGCACGTCATATGGCCTGCGCCATGGACTGTTTGAACCGTGTCGGAATGCGAGAGTTTGCTGACCGTCAGATTGGTCAGCTCTCCGGTGGTCAGCAGCAGAGGGTCTTTCTTGCGCGTGCATTGGCACAAGATGCTGATCTGTACCTGCTGGACGAGCCCTTTGCAGGCGTGGACGCCGCGACCGAAAAGGCCATCATTGCTGTGCTCAAATCACTAAAACAAGCCGGCAAGACCGTTGTCGTGGTGCATCACGACTTGGCAACGGTTGCGGACTATTTTGATCATGTGTTCCTGATCAACACCCGCAAGGTGGCCGAAGGTTCGGTTGAGCAGGCCTTTACTGCGGAAACGTTACAAGCCGCTTATGGCGGACGCCTCGCAACGGCACAGATCGATCAGATTTCACGCGCACTGGGATAATCATGCTTTGGGATGCTCTGACCCTGCAGCTTGGTTACAACGCCACGCTGGTCGCGATTGGTGCGACGTTGCTGGGCATTTCAGCGGGAGTGACCGGCACGTTTCTGTTCCTGCGTAAGCGTGCCCTCGTAAGCGATGCCATTAGCCATGCGACTCTGCCGGGGGTTTGCCTTGCCTTCATGGCATTGGTGGCGTTTGGAGGGGATGGGCGCAATCTAATTGGTCTGTTGGTCGGTTCGGCCATATCGGCTTGGGTCGGTCTGCTTTGCATGAACTGGCTAACGCGCCATACGCGGCTTGCAGAGGATGCTGCAATCGGTGCGGTTCTTTCGGTCTTCTTTGGGTTTGGTGTTGTCCTGCTGACGGTGATTCAGACCATGGGTGTTGGACGTCAAGCCGGGTTGGAGGGGTTCTTGCTTGGGTCCACCGCCGGAATGCTCTGGGCAGACGCGCTCGTGATTGCAATCGGTGGTGCGGCGACTCTGTTGCTGGTGATGATTATCCGCCGTCCGATGACGATGGTAGCCTTTGATCCTGAATACGCCGCCGCGCGTGGATTGCCTGTGCACCGGATTGATCTGGCGATGATGGGGCTTGTTATGGCGGTCACTGTGGTCGGGTTGAAGATCGTTGGCCTGATCCTGATTGTCGCGCTGCTCATCATTCCTCCGGTGACCGCGCGGTTTTGGACAGAACGATCCGATCGTGTTGTGCTGCTGGCAGGGATATCCGGGGGGCTTGCTGGCTTTTTGGGAGCAGGAATTTCGGCCTCGGCACCGAACCTGCCAACCGGTCCGATCATTGTCCTGGTCAGTTTTGGATCTTTCGCGCTGTCACTTTTGTTCGCACCGGTTCGCGGCGTTTTGGCGGCGGTACTGCGGCACCTTAGATTCCAGCGACGCGTGCATATCCGGCAGGGTCTTCTGGCGCTGGCGCAAGGTCAGAAGATCTATGAGCCACTGACCATTCGCCTGCTGCGTCGTGCGGGTATCGTGCGTGCGGATGGTGTTGCGACAGACGAAGGGAAAGCGCGCGCCGCCAAAGCGCTGCGGGACGAAAAGCGGTGGGAATTCGTACGTGCCGATCAGGCGCACGAGGCCACCGCGGCGCTGTACGATGGTTTGCGTGATATCGAGACTGTTCTAACGCGTGATCAGATCGCCGAAATAGACCGTCGCATCGGTGGCCCGCAGGAGGTCATGCCATGAGTGGTGAAGAATTTGTCCCTCTGTCGCTGACCCCTCTGTTGATTGGAACATTTGCAGCCATCGCTTGCGCGCTTCCCGGAAACTTTCTGGTTCTTCGTAAACAGGCCCTTATTGGCGATGCGATCAGCCATGTGGTGCTGCCCGGCATTGTCGTGGCGTTTCTGCTGACAGGTGTGATCTCTACTTGGCCCATGATGCTTGGCGCGGCCGGGGCCGCTGTTGTTGCCGTTGTGATGATCGAGGCGATCCGACGATTAGGTCAGATTGAACCCGGCGCCGCAATGGGAGTGGTGTTCACAACCATGTTTGCGGGCGGGGTATTACTGTTGGAACAGACTGATACTTCGACGGTTCATCTGGACGTGGAACACGCGCTTTATGGCAATCTGGAAAGCTTGATCTGGTTGGATGCCACAGGATGGTCGTCTCTGCTGGACGTACAGGCATTGGCTGGTCTGCCCCCCGAATTGCCCCGAATTGCACTGACGATGGTGGGTGTCATCTTGTTTACCTGGTTGTTCTGGCGGCCGCTCAAGATCTCGACATTCGACGAAGGATTTGCTCGTACCATTGGCATCCGAACCGGAGCGTTGGGTATGGCGCTGGTCATCACAGCGGCGATCGCTGCCGTAGCTGCATTTGATGCCGTGGGATCAATCATCGTGATCGCCATGTTCATCTGTCCACCCGCTGCGGCTCGGATGATGACGAACCGACTGGAAACCCAGATTGTCTGGAGCGTTCTGTTCGCGACCATTTCAGCCATCTCGGGATATGTTCTGGCTGGGTACGGCCCATTGTGGCTGGGGGGTGCAGATGCTGTTAGTGCTGCGGGAATGATCGCGACGATATCTGGCTTGATACTGGCGCTGACCGCCGTCCTTGGCCCCTGTCGAACCCGCAGCGGAGCCCCCAGCCAGGCTTAACTTGGCGTATTCACGCCAATGGTTTTCGCAAGGTTTCGGCTGAACTTCGCCAAATGGAAACAATTTCCAAATATTAACGGGATTTATTCCATGTGCGATGGTACGCAAGCCTGGATCAAATACCACAAGACCACCACTCACTCTGGTATATCCGGCCAGTATTGACCTAAGTCGCTACCCCCTTTACGACAGGGTCAAACTGGCCGGATACATCATTTGCTCGCCCGCTGAACCATCCAAACCTGTGGTCGAATCGCGCATATCTATGCTAGGTCTAGTGGTATGGTGTATGCAGACCCCAATATCAGCAACGATCGCCCGGTAATTCGGCAGCTTGATGATGCAGCGATCAATCGGATTGCTGCTGGTGAAGTCGTGGAACGGCCGGCCTCTGCAGTTAAAGAATTGGTCGAAAATGCCATAGATGCCGGGGCCAAACGCATTGCCGTCGAAGTCGCGGATGGCGGCAAGACCCTGATTCGTGTCACCGATGATGGCTGCGGCATCGCCGCTGAAGATTTACCGCTGGCGTTGTCGCGTCATGCGACATCAAAGATCGACGGGTCCGATCTGCTAAATATCCACACATTTGGGTTTCGCGGGGAAGCGCTGCCCTCGCTGGGAGCGGTTGGTCGTTTAACCATCACAAGTCGCGTACCGGGCTCTGAAGCCGCTACAATCCACGTGGCGGGTGGCAAAATGGAGGCGGTGAAACCTGCCGCTTTGCGCACGGGGACAGTGGTCGAGCTGCGAGACCTATTCTACGCCACCCCGGCACGGCTGAAGTTCATGCGCACGGACCGGGCTGAGGCGCAGGCAATTTCCGACATCGTGAAACGTCTTGCAATGGCCGAGCCTGCAATAGCGTTCACCCTACGTGATGTTTCGGGTGGTGGAGAAGGTCGCGTGACCTTCCGCGCCGACCGCGAGAATGGCGATCTGTTTGATGCGTTGCACGCCCGATTGGCGCGCATACTAGGACGTGAATTCGCTGAGAACGCGTTGCAGATTGATGCCACCCGCGAAGGGCTCAGGCTGTATGGCTATGCCGCGCTTCCGACCTATTCGCGTGGGGCTGCCGTCGCGCAGTATCTGTTTGTCAACGGACGACCCGTGCGGGACAAGATGCTAACCGGGGCTCTGCGCGCGGCCTATTTCGATTTTCTCAGTCGCGATCGACATCCGGCCGCTGCGCTGTTTATCGACTGTGATCCAACGCTGGTGGACGTGAATGTGCATCCGGCTAAATCCGAGGTTAGGTTCCGCGATCCGGGCCTAGCACGTGGGTTGATCGTATCCAGCCTGCGCCACGCGCTGGCCGAGGCCGGACATCGTGCGTCTTCGACTGTAGCAAATGCAACCTTGGGTGCGATGCGGCCCGCGCCCGCTGCGCCAGCGCGGGTGTATCAGATGGATAGTCCGTCGCCGATGGCGCGTCAGGCGGCCTATCGTGTGCAATCACCTGGCTTTGCTGAGCTGTCACAGAATTATAGCGGGCGTATCGTGGATCCGGCGCCAGAAACTGCTCCATTGGAAGAACCGCAGGACCTGCCATTGGGGGCCGCGCGAGGTCAGGTGCACGAGAATTACATCATTGCCCAGACAGCAGATGGCATGGTGATCGTGGATCAGCACGCCGCGCATGAACGGTTGGTTTACGAAAAGCTCAAACGCCAGGTGGCCGAAAACGGCGTTGCCGCCCAAGCCTTGCTGATCCCTGAAATTGTCGATCTGACAGATGGGGACTGCGCGCGGTTGATGGCAGTCGCTGATGATCTTGCGCGCTTTGGGCTGACCATCGAACCCTTTGGCGGTGGAGCGGTCGCTGTGCGCGAAACTCCGGCCATTCTGGGTGAAGTCGATGCTCGAGCCATGATCCTCGATATCCTCGATGAGCTTGCCGATCAGGGCGAAAGCCAGACGGTGCAAGCTCGAATTGAGGCGATCCTCAGTCGGGTGGCCTGTCATGGTTCAGTCCGATCAGGCCGTCGGATGCGGGCAGAAGAAATGAACGCCCTGCTGCGCGAGATGGAGGCGACGCCCCATTCCGGCCAATGCAACCATGGGCGGCCGACCTATGTGGAATTGAAGCTCAGCGATATCGAACGCCTGTTTGGTCGCAGTTGATCCATCGGCCCTGTCGGGCTATGACGAATAAAACAAGAACATCCGAGGCGACATGATCGAGATAGCTGGTACTCAATATGCGTTGAATGACCCCATCATCCTGATCGCTGGCGGAGTTGTGGCGTTGATTCTGCTCTTGCTGTTTCTGTCGCTACGGGCGTCACAACGCTCGGCCCGGATGGCCGAACCCTTGGCCCGGCAGATGGCCCATTTGGGACAGCATGTGCAGCAACTAGGCCAAGGGCAGGAGCAACTACGCGGCGGATTGCAGCATGTCTCGGACACGCAGGCCAATGCGCAGGTGCAGGTGATCCAAACTGTCGAATCCCGCCTGTCTTCCGTGCAGCAGCAGATGAATGACCGGCTGGCAGATAACGCGATGAAATCGGCGCGCGCCTTGGCTGAGATGCAGGAGCGGATGAAGGAATCGCTGCATGGTTCGTCGAAACAGACGGCGACCTCGCTGACGCAATTGCAAGAACGTCTGGCGGCCATAGACAAGGCGCAGGACAATATCACCAAGCTTTCCGGCGACGTGCTGTCTTTGCAGGATATCCTGTCGAACAAGCAGACGCGCGGGGCGTTCGGGGAAATCCAGCTCAACGATATCGTCTCGAAGGCGTTGCCATCGGATAGTTTTCAGCTGCAGGCAACTTTGTCGAATGGACGACGGGCGGATTGCCTGATCAACTTGCCAAACCCTCCCGGACCTATCGTGATCGACAGTAAGTTTCCGTTGGAGGCCTATGAGGCGCTGATCGGATCGACTAACGATATGGAGCTGAAAGCTGCGGTGCAGATGTTCCGCAGTACCGTGCGCAAGCACATCAACGATATCGCCGAGAAGTACATTCTGGACGGTGAAACAGCTGATGGGGCGCTGATGTTCCTGCCGTCTGAGGCGGTCTATGCCGAGCTGCACGCCAAGTTCCCGGAACTTGTGCAGGAGAGTTTTTCGAAACGCGTCTGGATCGTGTCCCCGACCACCTGCATGGCGACGCTGAACACCATGCGCGCGATCCTCAAAGACGCGCGCATGCGCGAGCAGGCCGGTGCCATCCGCAAGGAGCTGGGAATGCTGCACAAGGATGTGGACCGTTTGGGTGAACGTGTCTCGAACCTTGATCGCCATTTTGGTCAGGCGGCCAAGGACATCTCGGAAATCAAGATAAGCGCCGAAAAGGCGGGTCGCCGGGCGCAACGTTTGGACAATTTCGATTTCGAAGAGCTTGCGCCGGATGACCACACAAACGTCGTGCCGCTGGGAAAAACCGAAGGCTGAGCGTTACTGGATGGATAGGTCCAGATTATAACCAACCGTCTTGCCGGTGTCGCGATCGTTCCCCATCAGATAAACACGTATGGTGTAGTCGCCATTATCTGGAAGCTCGATCCGGGCGGTATTGCCATCAATTGAACCATTGTAAATTGCAACTCCGTCACTGTTCGGGGGCAGGATATTGAAATAGATCACGCCATAGCCGTTGGTGTGACTGACCTTGAGGTCGGCGAACATCTCCTGCCCAGCCTTGGCGCCGAGTTTATAGTCGAAATACTCGTTTCCGGTTACAGTACCATTCACCATCGTACCGAAATTGCCCGGTTGGAATTTCACGTCTGCTGTCATCTGAGCGGAAACGCTGGCTCCGAAGGCCATCAACAGCGCCATAGTTGCCATCCTTAACATTGCTGAAATCCCCCAGTTGGTTAGCGTCGATAAACAACCCTACCATAACGGATCAGATTCGAAGGAATGGCTGGAACAGGCGCGGCATCAGCTTGCTGAACTTCAGTGGAGCATCGGTGACCGCCAGACAAATGCAGTCTTCAGAGATGTCTGCCGTAGGCGTGTGATGGATAGATTGGTCTGCAATTTCGACATCGCCGCGGTCGAAGCGGTCGATCTCGTCAGAGAATGCACCCTGCAGGACCATCGTCAGTTCTATGCCATTATGGCTGTGATCCGGCACCGCTGCCCCGGCGGGGATAAACAACAACCGGGCGGTGGCTTCGCTGGTCGTGGGCAGGATTGCCTGTTTGACACCCATGCCGACGGGCTTCCATTTGATCGCGTTCACGTCGCCGCCAACATAGTCCTGCAGCGGTGCCGGAAGCACTGCACAAGATGGGCGCGCGGGTTTAGCCTTTGGTGCACCCTGAGCAATCAATGCCATTGTTGCCGCCAATGAACCGTCGCTCATGCTTGCAGACGCATCTTGTTCCTGTAAAACGCATCCGCCAACTGCGTCAAAGCTTTCAGCGCGGGCGCGGCAGTGGTCGCAAAGAGATAGGTGCGTGGCGACCATCAGGTCGAACGCTTCGGGCAGATTGCCTGCGGCATAGGCCATCAGCAGGTCGTCTGTCAGGTGATGTTTAATCTCGTTTCTCATGCTCGTCATCTCAGTTCATCGCGTAGCGCAAGCGGTCCAGCGCCAGCCGTATCCGTGATTTGATCGTCCCCAAAGGTAACCCGGTCTGAGATGCGATTTCTCGATGGCTCAGATCTCCGAAGTAGGCCTTCTCGATCAGCTGTCTTTGCGCCTCGGGTAATGCCGCCATGGCATCACGCAGCTGCGCGGTTTCCTGTTGCAGCGCCAGAACGTCTTCCTGTTCCGGCTCCGCCTCTGGCCCCCACCAGAGGTCTTCGGGTTCAGGGCGGCGTTGCTTTCGCAATACGTCAATGCGCTTGTTTCTTGCGATAGTGAACACCCAGGTCGCAACCGTTGCCCTTGTCGGGTCAAACAGATGCGCCTTGTGCCACAAGGTCGCCATGACCTCCTGCGCGCATTCCTCCGCCAGTGCAGCGTCTGACCCGGACTTGATTAGAAACGCCTTTATTCGAGGTGCAAAATGCTGGAACAGTTCAGCAAATGCGATCTGATCCTTCGCATCTCGGATGCGACGGATGTGATCCACCCATTCCTTTCTCGTGTCACAACCTTTGTTTTGTCCGTTCACCGATTTACCTTTGAATCGTTTGGCTCCGTGCACGGCACTTTTGACAGCAGGTTGTGCTGCCGCATCGTCCAAGGTCACGGTATCTATCTCGGTAAACATAACCTCATTACGTTGTCTGACCCAAGTTGGATCAGTCTGGTGCAAAAAATTTCATCCAAAACGAGCAGTATTTCGTAATGTATGATGCAGGGGTATTCGGAAATGGATGTCTTTTGAACAGTTTGCAGTCAGTACGGAACATCTGCGTTATGAACACTGTTGATCACATCGCGGGTCATACCTTTCACGGGCGCAAGGGTGCGATCGATAATTCGTTTCGCTATTCAATCGATTATGTTCTGTTTGACCCTGAAGCATGTGCCAAGACGCCCTTTTTGTTTTCGTTCAACAAGGTGAATCTGACCGGATGGCGAGATAGCGATCACGGTGGCGAGCCTGGTCGGGGTCGCGGCGCGATTTGGCTGCGTGAGTGTTTTGAGGCGCAGGGTATTCCTCAGCCGGATCAGATCACTCTGTTGACCCAACCGCGCATGCTTGGGCATGTGTTCAATCCCGTGAGTTTCTGGTTCTGCTTTGATGATGGGAATCAGCTCTATGCTGTGGTTGCTGAAGTGACCAATACTTATGGTACGCGTCACAGCTATCTGTGCCACAAACCCGATCATTCGCCCATTGCGTCAACAGATCGGATACTGGCTGACAAGTTGATGCATGTCTCGCCGTTTCAAGAAATTGAAGGAACCTATACATTTCGGTTTGATTATCGCGACGAGCGCGTGGGTGTCTGGATCGATTATGGTCGCGACAGCGGGGGGCTGATCGCCACCCTGACGGGTTCACGCCGGCCGCTTAGCAACCGCATTATTCTTAAATCGCTCTGGCGCCGACCGTTCGGAGCGCGAAGGGCGGTGTTTCTGATCCACTGGCAAGCGCTCAAGCTATGGGTCAAGCGCGCCCGTTTCAGCCCCTTTCGCACCGCTCCCGTCCCTGATCAGCCTGTATCGCGTTCACATCAGTAAAGCCCTCTGCTTTGCGCAAGATCAAAGACGGTCGCCTGTGGCATCGTTCAGATAACAGTGAACCGCGAACACGAGGAGTTGGGACATGTTGGAAATCTCGGCAAGAAAAATCGCTCAGGTTGCCATGATGGGGCGAGAGCTGAACCGGGCCGAGGGCGAATTACGCGCATTCATCGAACGCATGAGCGAGGATGAACAAGCAGAACTGGTCGCCGTCATGTGGGTCGGTCGTGAGAGCTTCTTCGCTGAAGATCTGGCCGAGGCCATTGCAACCGCAAAGTCCGAGGCCTCAACCCCTTGCGCGGATTATCTGATCGGAACGCCGCATTTATCCGATCACCTGGAAAATGGGTTGGATGCGCTGGGAATCTCTGCTGAAGATGTCGAAAACGATCTGATGTAATCCCTGATCTCGCGTTATGGCGTATGGATTGGTCCGGATGCTGGCGCGTCGGATTGGTTGATCCGCTTTCATTAAACAATATTAATGCGGCGTTCCTACGAGGTTAATGTCGAGTTCTTTTATCAGGTTCATCAACGGCAACGATGAATACTGGAGGAATTCGACATGGCACACGTTAATACAACCGCAGCTGATCATCGGTCTCTGTTCTTCGGCCAGTTTGCGAACCAGCCTGAGGCGCCATCTGCATGGCAGCGTCGCAGAGTTTACAACAAGACGATCCGAGCGCTTGAAAAGCTCAATGATCATCAGCTTAGCGATATCGGCATCTCACGCGCTGAAATACGGCAGCGCGTATATCGAAACGTTTATCACAACACGCCCTATCAGGCCTGCTCTTAGGCACTGTCCGGTGCGATCCGAAAAGCAATCTATGTAAGTAAGCGCGAGGTAACGAATATGCTGGATAGTAACCCAAACCCGAAACAGACCGTGTCTAACAGTGCGCTGTTGTTGTTCGATCAGGCGATGAGAATGCGCGCAATCCAAGCCGATATCGTTCGCGCCGGTCAAGAGCTGAACCGTCTTTCAGATTTCGAATTATCAGAGCTTGGAATCAATCGCTGCGATGTTGAAGCGGTGATAGCGCAATATATTTGACGGCCGTCAGCGACGCCACAATGTGATCAGCCGCTTCGCGTGTTCGAAGCGGCTGATTGCGTTTTAGGCGGTGTGGTCCACGATCTGTAGGTGTTGCGCCAGTGTGTCGATCTCACCCATCCAACCCTGTACCAGTTTCGGATCACTTGGCGCGGCGTGGACACCGGCAGGGATAGCACGGTTCAGGACGGCTTCGACTGCAAGGGACACCGGGATCGATACCAGACGGGCCATGGCCGTGCCGCGTTCGTCACCCCAAGCGTCCATGACATAGGTCTTATGCCAGACCTCAACGCCGTCTTTCTCGGCTTTCAGGCCCACACACAGAACCACGCGGTCGGGTTCGCCCTCGTCATAGGCGTTTTCTTCCCAGAACTGATCCGACATCTCTTTCAGGCGGGCGTCGCCTTCCGGCCCTGCGAGGGTCTCGATTTCAGTAAACACATCCGACCACGCGTCAGCCCAACCGTTCAGGCGCAGGGTGCCGCGGACAAATTCCTTGACCGGCCAGTGATCCTCGAACTGGTACTCGGCCTTAAAAGGGATTGAATCGCGGTTCGGGTAGACCTCGAAGCTTTCGGGCGTGGGCAGCGGGGCGATATAGCTGCTGATCGCGTCCCATGGGCGCGCGACGTCCAATGGGGCATAGTCGCGGATTGATTTCGACGGTGAGCGCAGCGCCTTTAGAACACCCAACGGTGACCAGCTGAACTTGTAGCGGAACGGGTTCGGGTTCTTCGGGATCCCGCCGCAATACGAGATAAAGCTTAGGTGGTTCTGGGGATCGAACGCGTCCGATGCGCGGTAGTCGGCGACCAGAGCATGCGCCATCACGTGGTCGATCCCAGGGTCCAACCCGATCTCGTTGACAAGCGCCACACCGGCCTCGCGCGCCTTGTCGTCCAAAGCGCGCATCTCGGGCGCGATGTAGGAAGACGACACAAAATTGGCCTCTTTTGAAATTGCCAGCTCTGCCAGTGGCACATGCCAGTCACCCGGCAGCATCGAGACGATCACGTCGCCCTTCTCAAGCACCGCGCCTAAGGCGTCGATGTCGAAGGCGCGGATGTCATCAGTCAGGTCTCCGACCTCGGCCTTGGCCTTCTCGACAGTCCGGTTCCAGACAGTGACCTTGTGCCCGCCTTCGATTAGGCGGCGCAGGCCGGGGATGGCCGACAGGCCGGTGCCACACCAGTGAATCGTCATCTCTCAGATCCCTTCGATATGTGTTTTGTAGGTTGCCTCAGCCCGCCCCCAGACACCGCTGTCCAGATCGGTCAGCGTCAGCAGGGACGGTAGCAGTTGCGCCGCGTAGTCTTGCGAGCTTTCGACGGGCAGCATCGACGGCAAATTGTCGATGGCCATTACATCCATGACCGGGTTGGTCGCCACGCGCAAAGCAGGGGCGTTCCATGTGGTGGCACGGTCATAGACCGGCACTGGGTTGTAATCGCTGTCCGGGTCGCAGGCCACGTCGCCGATGGCCGTCAGACTGCGTTGTGCGCTCAGAGCATCGCGCGGGACAAAAACCGGGGTGCCCGGTCGGGCGAAGATGCAGTTCAGGAAGAGATCGTGATCAAGGATTTCGGGAAATGGCCCGCCGCTGGACGTCTCGGCAATGTCCCATTTGGTGACGGCGACCCCCATGGCCTCGCACATATCGGCGGCGCCGGTCCCGACACGGCCTAACGCGCCGATGACGATGGCGCGGGGACGGTCGGCTCCTGTAGCGTCCAGTTCGGCCATCAGTTCATCATTCAACGCGTCTTTGTTGGCATAAACACCAACGGGTGGGCATTCCTGCCCGCGTTGCTGCGCTGCCCATGTCTTCAGTGTAACCGCAGCCCCGGCGTAACCGGCCCAATAGCCAAAGGCAGCAACCCTGCGGCCATCTGCGTCCACCAGATATTCCAAGTCATAAAGCGTGCCGCCACCGGCCTTAAACCGCCGCAACAATTCGCGTCCAGAATGCTGACCCTTATAAGCATGGCCAAACATGATGTGGCGGTGAGGCAAGGGCGTGCCATCCTCGGGCAGCTCTTTTAAGCCAAAGACGATTGCGTCAAGCGGGGCTTCTGGCCACGAATTCTCGGATGCGATTTCGCAACCTGCCTGCCTGTAACCATCCAAAGGAATAGCCCGTACAGAGCTTTCTTCGACCGTCACCCGAATGCCTGCAGCGATCAGTGCGGCGGCACCTTCAGGGGTAAGCCCGACCCGTTCCTCGTTCGGGCGCTGTTCCGCCCGGACCCAGAGATGTGTCATCATACTTCCTTTTGTCAGAGCATTCCGGCGGCGCGCACCGCCTGAACCGATGGCCGAGCCTCCATCGCCTCGCGGAAGGCGATGATCTTGGGAAAGGCCGAAACGTCGACGCCGTCACCTTCCAGCCAGCTACAGACCACATAGAGGTAAGCGTCGGCTAGCGAGAGTGTCTCACCCAACACGAACGGACCACGCAGCCCGTTTGAAACGATATAGTCGCATGACGCGGTCATCGTCTGGGGTACCTTGTCCTTCATGTCCTTCCAACTGGCCTTCTTGTCCGCCCAACGAGGCCCGCGCAGTTTGTGCGCGTGGTTCACATGCATGGTCGAGGCCAGATAATACATTACCTCCCGCATTCGCGCTGCCATCACGGGATCTGCCGGAACCAGCCCGGCCTCGGGTGCTTTGGCGGCAACAAACTCCAGTAGGGCGCCGGTTTCAGTCAGAATGCCACCATCAACCGCAAGCGCAGGTACACGGCCTTTGGGATTAATTTGCCTGTACGCGGGCTTTGTCTGCTCGCCACCGGCGAAATCAAGCTGCACGGCTTCATATTCCAAGCCGGCCTCTTCCAGCGCAATCGCCACAGCGACTGAGATTGTGCGGGGGGCAAAATAGAGCTGCATCCGTGCCTCCTTACAGGTGGGTTTGTGCAAAATGCCGATCTGGTGCTTCCAGATGGGGCACTGCATTGAACAGGACCGGGCTCAGCTGTGAACCGATTGGGTGCAGACGATGCATCGACGTATTCATGATGGCAAGCGCCACCCGTGCCATCGAAGTGATATCCAGCATCATCGCCTGCCGGACCACCATCGAGATCAGCCCCCCGGATGTCACAACAATCGCGGGCCCGCCTTCGGTCCCGATGTCGCGCAACGCGTCGCGGACGCGGGTTTCAAATTCGACGAAGGTCTCTGGCGGGTTTTCAATTTCGCCATTGGCCCACGCGGTAAATGTCTTGGGAAGATGTTCCACAAACTCTTCGCGGTCGATTGGAATCGCCACGCCATGTTGCTCATGAAACAGCTGCGCGAGGGTGAAGTACTCAATTTCGTTGAGGCGCGCGTCGTGCACAGGTTCGGCCAAACCCATGCTGGCTGCTGTCTCCACATGACGTGTAAGGGTGCCGCAATAGACCCGAGGGTGATGGGCCTGGGTATCTTTCAGATGCGCACCCAGCCAACGCGCTTGCTGGTGGCCCAGATCGCTGAGCCTGTCGTAGCTATTCTCGTCCCGCGCGGCGGTGTTGGCCTGCCCGTGACGCACCAATGTAATGAATGACATTTCGAACCCTCTTGCGACGAAGTCTTAGGGCAGCTTCGCGTTCGGGGCCAGAGGGGTTTGGGGAAAAACTGCATCAATTCACGCCCCTCCCTTGCGAGCTAATCTGACGGGCGTATTGTGCATTCTGGTTGATCGGGGGAATGTAATGGCAGTCGACGAAAAACGGTTTCTGGAAGATCTGCATAAATTACGGCAGTTCGGAGCTTCTGGCGTGGGCAAAGGTGTCATTCGGCCTGCTTATTCTGAAGCTGACATTGCAGCCCGTCATTGGCTGGCAGGCCGCATGGCCGAAGCCGGGTTGACCCCCCATTTCGACCCGGTTGGAAACCTTTTCGGATTAGCCGAAGGACCGTCGCTGTTGATGGGGTCGCATTCAGATAGCCAACCCGAAGGCGGTTGGCTGGATGGCGCGTTGGGTGTGATCGCAGCGCTTGAGGTCGCGCGGTCCAGTGAGCAACCTATTTCAGTTGTCAGCTTTCAGGATGAAGAAGGTCGGTTTGGTGTCACAACGGGCTCGGCGGTTTGGTCTGGCGGATTGGATCTGGAACGGGCAGATGAGCTGACTGACCATACCGGAGAGACCTTTGGTTGCGCACGCGCGGCGATGGCGGATTGTGCCGCTAGTTTCGTCGACCCGGGTCGGTTCACCGGGTTTATCGAAATGCATATCGAACAAGGCCCCTCGCTTGACACGCAAGGTGACCAGATCGGTGTTGTTACCGACATCGTCGGCATTCGCGATATGGTGGTTCAGTTTGATGGCCAGCAAAACCACGCAGGTACAACGCCCATGCACCTGCGACGCGACGCATTTCAAGCGCTGTCCCTGTTCAACACACGCCTTAATGACCAATTTCGTAACGTCGTAACGCCGCAAACAGTCTGGACAATTGGGCATGTAGACCTGCATCCCAGCGCGTCCTCAATCGTGCCGGGCCGTGTGCGTTTTTCGATGCAGTGGCGCGATGGAGATGCAGATCGGCTGGCAAGGATGGAAGAGATCATTCGCAACACCGCGAGCGATATCGCCGCACAATCGGGTGTGGAGCTTAGCTTTGGAGCCCTTCTGGGCTTGGAGCCTGTGGCGATGGATCACAAACTTCGCAAAGCGCTGGAAGCGGCTGCCGAGCAGATCGCGCCAGGCCGGTGGCGACGGATGCCATCAGGGGCTTTGCATGATGCAACCAATGTTTCGCGCATGATGCCGGTTGCGATGCTGTTTGTCCCGTCGATTGGTGGAATCAGCCACGATTTTGCCGAGGATACAGTCGAAACTGACCTGGTTGCTGGCCTCAAGGTTCTGGATTGTGCGGTTCAGAAACTGAAGTCATCAATGTGATAAGGTGCTGTAAGATCTGGGCTTCTACCATCGTATGGTCTGGGAAGGATTGAAAAAGCAAAGCAGTAAGTTAGGCGTGATCTAAAGAGTGTTGCTTAATGGAAAAAAGTTTCCTATAGGAACATTATTAAAGCATACACTCGCATACGAGCTTGGCCAGCCCTTGGTCTGCGATCGAAAACTGAGGGTGAATCGTTGCAAAATATTCAGCTTGGGTCAGACTGACGGGATAGCTTCTGTTCACTATATAATTAGAAGGTAGCCATCATGACATCCTTAAGACGCACGCCTCTTCACGCTTTGCATGTTGAGTTGGGTGGTAAGTTGGTTGATTTTGCTGGGTGGGAGATGCCTGTTCAGTATCCATTGGGGATTATGGGGGAGCATAAGCA
>NZ_JBQERS010000020.1:0-44267 GCF_056535285.1 Ruegeria sp. O11
CGAACTGGTAGCTTCGTCCCGGATGATCTTCGAGGCGTGGATTACAACAGCGGCGTTTTATTTTGTTGTCTGTTTCGGTCTCAGCCGCATCTTTGCGCGGCTCGAGAAGCGATCTGAAAAGCGCTAGGTTCAGGTCACATTCGGACCTGAACCATCCCGTCTTGCACCCGTGTTTCAAATACGCGCATCACGCGGGTTGCCGGTGCTGAAACGGGCTTGCCGTCCCGGACATCGAATGCGCCCTGATGTAATGGGCACTCGATCACGTGACCGTCAAAATAACCGTCGCATAAATCGGCCCCACCATGGTTACACAATGCCAGCGAGGCGTAGACACCGCTGGGTGTATCGTACACCGCAATCATACGAGGCCCGATTTCCACGCGCGTGACCCAGTTCTCTTCCAGCTTTGATACTTCGATCACATCGCGCCAGGGTTTTTCTGCTTTCATCACTCAAGCCCTCGTCTTGCGTCGCATGATCTGACGCAGAATGTCGCGATGCGCAGCTAGATAACCGCCTTTTTCGACAAAGATATGATCCTTTAGCTTTTCATGCAGGCGGGGCAGAGCGTGGAAAGGAACCGAGGCGACATAGTGATGCTCGGCGTGATAGTTCATGTTCCAGCACAAAAAGGACATCGGTTTTGACACGAGATTGGTGCGGGTATTTTCTGACATCTGCGCCACGGTGGGCCGACCAACATGTTCAGTCATGCGCACAAAGCGCATCACTGGCTCACCCAGAAACAGTGGTATGATCCAGTACCAGATCAAGCCCCACCAACCGGTGACCGCCATGGCCAGCAATATCGTTGCGTAGATGGCCAACATCCGGCGCGCGTCCCAATAGACCGATTGATGTTCTTCTTTGGGAATAAATCGCAGTTCAACGTCGCTGAGTTTGCCAAAGGCATGCCGGAACAGTTCAGTGAATTTGCCGCGCCAGTAGGGTAGGGCAGATAAATACAGAAAATACTGACCAAGTGTTTTCGGAAGCGGGATCAATTCGGGATCTTCTCCGGTCAGTTGGGTATAGGTGTGATGGTCACAATGCTCGTACCGAAAGAACCGGTGTGGCAGGATGATAATCAGGCCGCAAATCTGCCCGACCAGATCGTTCAGCCAGCGGGTACGAAACACCGTGTAGTGGACACACTCATGTTGAAGTGAGAAATGGTGAACCAGGACGACGCCCTGCAGAAACATCGCGGGCCAGATCAGCCAACTGTTCCAAGCCAGGGTGATCAGAGTTGTGGTGCAGGTCAGTACCAAAATCCAAAGTGCAAGATGACGCAATCCAGGCGCGTTCGAGCGTTGCATGAATCCTTTGAGTTCTTCGCGCGTCAGTTTTCCTTCGGCCAGTGCCTGAGTCAGCGGCGTGACGATAGCTTTTGACATGTGATTTCCATGAGTTTGCCGGAGCGGGGGTCTTGCCCTCTACGCATATACCGGCACCGGAGACGGGAGTGCTCCGCACCATAGGACCAACTCGATCAGGTCCTATTAACAAGATTATTTCGACAGGTGATGATTCGATCAAGCCGCGATTGATCAGCTCGCGACCCTTAATCCGATATCAGGGTCGGGATATTCGAACAGGCTTGCGGCACAAGGGTATTGATCCAGAATGGTCTGCCCGTTGGGCAACCGATCCGCATGGAAAACACCGTTGTTCCAGTAGGTCACGCCGTCAATCTCGATTGTCGGGTCGATGACATTCCAGCTGATTTCACCGGGTGCGTAGGCCCCGCAGGTGTGGAAGTGCAGGATGCGCGGGTTGCCAAAGGCAGACCCGCCCCAGCGTTCGTAGTTGTCGCGCATGTCCCATGGATAACCACAGCCTGGGTGAATGCCTGCATGCCAGGAATGAACGAAGCTACGGTCGATACCTAAATATCCTGCGACCCGGTCATAATGTGCTTCGGCTTTGAACGCATTGGCAGGGTCGCCTTCGAAACGCAGCAACCGCCCGTTCTCCATTATTGCAAAGACCGGGCGGTCGAATTCAATCGTATAGTCGTCATAGTATTTCGAACCTGTTCCAGTCAGAAAACTGATAGCTACGCGACCTGAGAAACTGTAAGCCGGAACAGGGGTAAAGACGGACATTGGAAAGCGCAGGATCGAGGTGTCACCTGTTGGTTTCAGGTTCATAATCGGTCGGCCACGAACATCAGTGCCCAGCGGGCAGGTCAGGCGTACCTCAGTCGATGAGTCCAGCACTGCGTTGATATCGGCCTTAAGCTCCATGAACGCATTGTGGTGGCCATTAGAAAAGCCCGAGCCCAGCATCTCTTTGGACAATGCAAAGCTGACAATAATCTTTTTGCCCTGCGGCATATCCGAAAACCGCAATTGATCCCCAAGCCGGGCAAGGAACAGAATAATGTCTGCTTCTTCGAACCGGGCCATAAGATCAGGTGTCAGATGCGGATTGTCGGGGTTAAAGCCGACATCGACGGTATCGACGGTCATTCCCAGCTTATGGGCTACTCGGCTCACGACATCTACGCATTCAGCATCGAAGTACCCAAACTCGGGCGGTTCATATGCAATCAACAACTTGTCGCCCGTAGATGCGCGGGCGCAGTTGATCAGCAGATTTTGAGCGCCCCGCTCCGGCGTCATATCAGACATCGACACATCCTGATTGCTTAGTATCTCAAATTTACGATCCGATGCGGGAGCTAATCCATTTGAAAGTATTAATGGCTCACATTAGGGTCACTAATATGATCCTGAACCTGCCCTATTCTGCATTGCGCGCCTTTGAGGCGGCCGTGCGCCATTCTGGATTTTCTCCTGCTGCCGACGAGTTGGGGGTCAGTCAGAGCGCGGTTAGTCAGCATGTCAGGACACTGGAAGAGTGGTTGGGCAGGGATTTACTCGTGCGAGGTGCGCGGCAATCGCGTCCAACCCGGGAAGGCGAACAACTCGCGCTGGCTATTGCAGAAGGATTGGGACGCATATCAGAAGTGTGCGCCCAATTGCGGGATCGCACACGCTCGGATCGAACAATAGTCATCTCATGTCTTCCTGGATTTGCTTTTAACTGGTTGTTTCCAAGGCTACTGCACTTCGATCTGGCGCATCCTGACCTTTCAATATCAATTGCGACCGACACCGGTTACCACCCGTTCTCTGGAGCGGATTCAGATATCGGTATCCGATACGGGCTTGGAGAATATCCGGGGTTGGAAGTTGATTTATTGATGCGGGAAAGACTGTTTCCGGTTTGCGCCCCTTCACTTGCCTCATCGCTGACAAGCATACAGGATTTGGCGCAACATACGTTGCTCGTTGATGAGAACCTCCATCACGGCACATCCAGCCCTACTTGGGAATTCTGGGCACGGCAGAGTGGCTTGACCATGCCTTCATCCCCGCGGACACGCCGATTGGGGCAGTCAAATATGGTCATTCAAGCCGCTATCGAAGGGTTGGGCGTAGCGTTAGGCCGCGAGCCATTGGTCATTGATGCACTATGTGATGGCAGGCTAGTTCGTCCGTTTTCGGAAATGACCTTGTCGCCTTTATCATATTGGCTTGTGCGACGCCCAGAGACAAAGGATAGCCAGAAGGTCAACGAGTTTCTGAACTGGATAAAAGCCGAAGCAGCAGCTCAGCCAGACTTGCCACCGCTTGCGCCAAATTCGAATTAGCCCACCTTATATCTTTTATTACCAATCCGGCATGGCGTATTGCCAATCGAATGCCATAATGCCCCTAGCTACCGGATCGATAAGGAGAGCAGCCCATGTATCTCAGGAATTGTTGGTATGTCGCCGCCTGGAGCAAGGATATCGGCCGTGAGCTGAAAGCGGAAACCTATCTGGGTGAAAATGTTGTGCTTTATCGACAGCAAGATGGCACTCCGGTCGCGTTGGAAGATGCTTGCCCACACCGTAAGCTGCCATTGTCGAAAGGGAATCTGATAGGAGACACCGTAGAATGCGGCTATCACGGATTGACCTTCGATTGCTCGGGGAAATGCACGGATAGCCCGACACAGCGCGGGATGACGCCCCGCCGCGCGGTCGTGAAATCCTATCCGGTTGTTGATCGCTATCGCCTGCTTTGGATTTGGATGGGCGATCCCGAGTTGGCCAACCCTGATCTGATTTTCCCTATCGAGAACTTTGACAACCCAACCTGGGGCATGACCGATGGCGGCGTGATGGACATCGATTGCCACTACCTTTGGGTCTGTGACAACCTGCTTGATCCCAGCCATGTGGCCTGGGTTCACGTCTCTTCATTTGCAGGGGCCGGAACGGATGAAGAGCCCCTGAATGTTGAAAAAACCGATCGAGGCGTGATCGTTTCTCGCTGGATCGAGAATAAGCCGCCGTCGCCTTACTACTCCAAACTGGTCGCATTTGAAGGCGATTGTGATCGCCTGCAGCATTATGAGATGTGCCTCCCGGCGATCGGATTGAACAAATCCATCTATACGCCAGTCGGCACCGGCGGCTATGACAAAGATCCGGTGGAGCAGACCTTTATCAATATTTCGTACAATTTCATGACACCGATAAACGAAGATGAAACCAGATATTTCTGGTTCCAGCATCGTAACTCTGACCCTGACAATGCAGAGGTTTCGAAATTCATGAACGATGGTGCCCGGATGGCGTTTATTGAGGATAAAGAAGTATTGGAAGAGGTGCACAAGGGCATGAAGAACGCAAAGACGCCTCATATCGATCTGGGTCTGGATGCCGGGGCAAAGATTTATCGGCGCGTTTTGGATCGGGCGATTGAAGCTGAAACAACGGTAACCGAAAGCGCGTTAAAGCAGGCCTGATTTCTGGTTCGGGGCCGGATCGCCGGCCCCGTATCTTAGGCAGTTTCATAGATGATTGGAAACCGGCCCCCTGCAAAGGGTGCGCCGGGTCTCAAACTATCGTCATGTAGCCATTCTGTAACCGAATCCCGAGGTTCATAGGTCGCACCTTCGACAGCAAATCGAATTGCGTATCCGCGCCTGCGACGTGTCGAAGTCCGATTGCCCATAGCCGAATGTACGGTCATTCCGTCAAAGGCGAGTGCGTCGCCTGGTTTCATGTTTTCAAAGTGGAAGATGTCATATTGGGCACGGTCGGCCTCAAAATCCGGCATGTCTATGTAATCCGGATTATCTTCTTCCAGATAGTGCAGGAAACCGCCTTGCTGATCGGTTTTGAAAGGCCGGTATTTTGCGCCCCATGCATGTGATCCACGCACAAATTCCAGTGCTCCATTGTCGGGGTCAACCGGGTCAAGTGCGATCCACATTGTCATGATCGGTCCTGCCACGGGCCAATAGGGCTGATCCGTGTGCCATCCGGTTTGAGTCCGCGTTCCCGGCTCTTTTACGAAAATCTGGTCATAGATTAACGATGTCCACGGACTGCCTGATACCTCAGCTACGCGTTGTCCGATATCCGATGTCAGGCAATAGTCCTGAAAAGTGCCGGGGTTTTCGCGCATATTTTTATACGCAAAGTATCGGTCACCTTTTGTGACTTCGGTATCAACTGCATCCTGCAATTTGCTTAGCCAGTCGTCTGACAGGATGTTCTTTAACAATACGACGCCGTCGCGCGCGTAAGATTCCTGTGTGTCCTTAAGTTCATTTGGCTTGTTCATCTGATCCATCCATTTAGTTTCCACTCCGTTTCCGGGCGGGTTCGTAAATTGGCGCGAAGCGCCGCGATCCACGTGGTGTCAGTAAGATGGAGAACTGCGGCAATTGATGATGAAACAAGGCCACCGCGACCGGGCAGACCATTTGCCAGCGAGGTTCCGGTGAAACTGTTTAATGCGGAAGTTCATGACTCACCGTACAACAATTTGGTTAAACGGCCAATAGTTTTGCGTGATGGTAAAATAATTTATTGACCGTACATTGCTTGTGGTCAATATTGGGATCAACATGCAAAAATATTCTGTGTTCTCGCTCGCCCGGAATGCACTTTCAGGGCACCGAAACTGGTCGCGGGCTTGGCGTTCCCCCCCGCTCAAAGACCAGTATGAGGTTGTTGTGATAGGTGCTGGGGGGCACGGTCTTGCGACCGCCTATTATCTCGCCAAAGAATTCGACATTACAGACGTCGCTGTGGTTGAAAAAGGTTGGCTAGGTGGTGGCAATATCGCTCGTAATACGGTGACCATCCGATCCAATTTCATGCGGGACGAGTCGATCCCCTTCTACGTCAAATCCGTCGCCATGTATGAGGGTCTGACGCACGAACTGAACTTCAACATGATGCATTCGAAGCGCACCATGGTGGATGTTGTGCAAACCTGGCCCAAGTTGCGCGAGCTCAGGCGACGGCAACTTGCGATGGATATTTATGGATCGACATATGAACAGATATCGGAGATCGAACTGCGTAGAAGAATACCCGCGCTGACCGGGGGCGGCCCGGACGCGCGTTTGCCTGTAATTTGCGGCATGGTGCATACGGATGCTGGCGTGAACAGACATGATGCAGTGGCGTGGGGATATGCGCGCGCGGCTGATGCGCTTGGGGTCGAGATACACCAGCAAACCGCAGTTCAATCTCTGATCCGCGGGGCTGATGGCCATATCAGCGGTGTCGAAACCAATCGCGGTAGGATTCGTGCCAAAAAAGTTGTTGTCGCCGTCTCAGGCCATACCACAACGTTGACCGAAACCGTCGGGCTGAAGCTACCTTTGCGCACGATGAACTTGACGGCATTTGTGTCCGAGCCGGTGAAACCATTAGTGGACGTCATAGTGAACTGCCCTGACAGCGGGTTCTATTTCAGCCAATCCGACAAGGGAGAAATGGTGATCGGTGGCGCACCGGATATGGGTCAGAGTTTCCGACGCGATATTAAGCAGAACGTGTTTGAAGACACGGTAACCGCGATGCTTTCCCTGTTCCCGTCGTTCAAGAAACTCAAACTTATGCGTCAATGGGGCGGGCATCTGGACATTGCTCACGATGCCTCACCCATTATGGATCAGACAGACTTGCCGGGTTTGTTTGTAACAGCCGGTTGGTGGGGCGGATACAAGGCTATCCCCGCCGGTGGGTTGACGCTTGCCTATCTGGTGGCCAAGGGCGAGCCTCATCCACTGATGTCTTCGTTTACGCTCAACCGGTTTCGCCATCTGGATTTTGTGATGGAAGCCGGGACAACCACGGCGCGTTAGGAGGGTAAGGTTCATGATGCTAATTCCCTGCCCATTCTGCGGCAAACGTAATGAAAGCGAATTTATCTTTGGAGGCGCGGTCGGTGCAGACCGCCCCGACCCGAACAGCGTTAGCGACGCGGAATGGGTCGAGTATCTGACCGTGGTGCCAAACCCCTTAGGCCCGGTTCAGGAACGGTGGTGGCATGCGCGAGGTTGTGGCGAGTGGGTCACGATTTGGCGTGATACCCGGACCCATGACATCGTGGAGGCCCCAGATGACTCAGAATAACCGCTGTGCATCTGGTGGGCGGATTGATCGAAGCCGAACTCTGCGATTTACCTTCAATGGCAAATCCTATGAGGGGTTTGAAGGCGATACTCTTGCCTCGGCCTTATTGGCCAACGGTGTTCGTATTACGGCGCGCAGTTTCAAGTATCACCGCCCTCGTGGCATTGTTGGTCATGGTCCCGAAGAACCCGCGACACTGGTGGAGCTGGATGGTGAGGATGCCTCGGGAAACCACCCGGCAACCACCGTCCCTTTGCGCGACGGGCTAAGCGCGCGTTCGGTGAATTGCTGGCCATCGCCCGAGTTTGATATTGGCGGTATAAATCAACTGCTCAGCCGTTTCATACCGGCCGGTTTTTATTACAAGACGTTCAAATGGCCCAATTGGCATCTTTTTGAGCCTTCAATTCGCAAAGCTGCCGGGTTGGCTGCTGCACCGGCTCAGCCGCCATCCTCGGGGCATTTCGAAGCGCGCCACGCCCATGCTGATGTCTTGGTCGCTGGCGCAGGCCCCGCCGGACTGAAGGCAGCGCTTGAGGCGGGACGGGCGGGTAAGCGCGTATTCCTTGCCGACGAAGGCTCTGAGGCAGGCGGCAGCCTGTTGAACCGCAACCTATCCATCGACGGTCAATCTGCAATGGGTTGGGTGGAGGATGCCGCTCAGGAGCTGCGCGGGATGGCCAATGTCATCCATCTGCAGAATGCGACTGTCTGGGCATATCGCGAACACAATTTGCTGATTGTAAATGAGCGTAATCCTGTACAGGGAAGCATCATTGAGCGTTCTTGGCGCGTGAGGGCAGGGGAAGTGGTTATCGCCACAGGCGCAACCGAACGCGCCATGGTCTTCTGCAACAACGACCGGCCCGGGGTTATGTTGGCATCGTCGGTACAGGCCTATTTCAACCGATGGGGGGTTATCCCCGGAAAAAGAGTGGTCCTGTTTACCAACAACAACAGTGTATATGCGGTCGCCTCTGATCTGATCGCGGCAGGGGTGCGGATTGAGGCTATACTCGACAGTCGCTCAAGCGTACCTCAGGCTGCACTGGAATTGGTGCCCGAAATCACTGTGCAATCTTCAAACGTTGTTGGAGATGTGCGCGGTCATAAAGGGGTCAAAGCAGTAAAAGCCGTTTCCTCATCGGGTTCTGTAAACTGGATTGAATGCGATTTGCTTGCGCATTCAGGGGGATGGAACCCGACTGTACATTTGTGGTCTCAATCTCGCAGCACGCTAAGGTTTGACGAAGATTTGGCTGCCTTTCTTCCTTATCAACCAGTGCAGAACTGCACAGCGGTTGGCGCAGCGGCTGGGCAACTGACACTTGATCAGATTATCGATGGGGGTGAGGAACTTCCATATGAGATCGAACCTCTTTGGCGGGTAGACCTACCTGACCAGCGCGGAAAGGCGTTTCTGGATATTCAGAATGACGTGTCTGTCAGTGATGTGCATCTGGCTTTGCTCGAGGGCTATGACAATGTCGAACACGTCAAACGCTATACCACCGGCGGCATGGGTATTGATCAGGGTAAGACCGGGAACACCAACATCATCGGCACTGTTGCGATGCAAAAAGGTGTGCCGTTGCAAGAGGTCGGAACAACCACTTTCCGCTCGCCCTACACGCCTGTGTCCTTCGGTGCGATCGGCGGGCTACGCGAGGATTCGGTTCTGTTCCCGTATCGGCACACGCCCGTAACCCAGTGGAACAAAGACAATGGCGCGGTCATGTATGAGGCCGGTGCGCGTTGGCGGCGCCCCGGTTATTTCCCTCAACAGGTTGAAGGCCTGCAGGACGCCGTGAACCGTGAATGCCGTGCCGTTCGGGAAGGCGTTGGCGTCTATGATGGCTCACCGTTAGGGACATTCGAGTTGAAAGGCCGCGATGTCCCGCAATTCCTGGATTTTATCTATGCGAACGTGATGTCTTCGCTGACGCCTGGCAATGGTCGTTACGGGCTGATGCTATCGGATGATGGGCTGATCCTGGATGATGGCGTGGTGTTCCGGCTTGATGAACACAGATGGCTTGTTTCCACCTCTACCGGTCATGCGGATTCAATAAATCAGCATATGGAAAAGCTGCTTCAGACAGAATTCCCGGATTGGCAGGTGATGATCACAACAGTGACAAGCCAATGGAACAACGCCACGATTTGCGGCCCGCGCGCGCGCGATGTGATGCAGGCTCTTGACACAGACATCGACCTGTCGCCCGCGGCGTTTCCATTCATGTCTTTCAGGGATGGGACCGTCGCAGGTTTTCCCGCGCGCATCGTTCGCGTCAGTTTCACGGGTGAACTTTCCTTTGAAGTCAATGTTGCCCCACGCCACATGGCGGCGTTATGGGCCAAGGTGATGGAAGCAGGCGCCCCCTTTGGGATCCTCCCGGTGGGCTCGGAATCGAGCCACGTGCTGCGTGTCGAAAAGGGTTTCCTGTCGCTGGGACACGAAGTCGACGGCACAGTGGATGCCCTTGACCTTGGGATGGGTTGGGCAATGTCGAAGAAAAAGACAGACTATCTTGGCAAACGCTCGATACAGCTGCGTCGCGAAGGAACAGCAACTCGGCGGGAGTTGGTGGGCATTCTACCCGAAGATCACAACAGGCAAGTGCCAGAAGGCGCGCCGCTAACCCCCGGAGGTCGTAATGAGGCCACCGAAGGCCTCGTAACTGCCTGCGTCTGGAGTGTTGTGAACGATCGCTGGGTCGGGTTGGCATTGCTGAAGAATGGTCATAGCCGACACGGGGAAACTGCTCATGTCCGCCTGAAAGATGACGTGATCCCGGTCAAAATCACCAAGCCGGTGTTCCACGATCCCGACGGCAAGCTCTTGAGGTCCTGAGATGAATTATAACGTGGCAATAGTGCGCCAACCCCTAAACGCGCTGTTCGATCTCAAAGGGAGTTCAGCTGCCATTCAAAACTGGGCAGCTGATGTTCTACCGACACTGCCAGAGCGGCCAAACTCGCGGTCAGGTCAAGCTTCAGTCGAATTGTATCATGTCGGGCGAAACCACTGGATCGCGCGCGCTCCGCTGGAGCAGGAAGCCGAACTGGAGAAACGCCTCAGCCCAACCAATTGCCCGGCGGAAATCAGCATCGTGCGGGTTTCGGATACGCTGACATTCTTTCGAATGACCGGTCCGCAAGCGGATGAAGTGATGTCCATTGCGTGTCCGTTGGATATACATGAAACTGAGTTCGGCGAAGAAACCGTGACCTATACTGAATTGTTTGGCCTCAAAGCACTAATTATGCGGTGTGAAGATGGTTTTGAATTTGCCGTAGAGCAGAGCTTTGGCGATATGGTCGAGGATTATCTTTCCCGTGCCGTCGCTTAGAGGGAAAAAGCGAATGGCACGAACACATATTCACAAATATCAAACCCGCTATCACGCTCAGGCGACCTATTCCAAGGCGATCCGGGCGCGGGGCGATTTTGTCTTCATGCAGGGCCAAGTTGGAACCTTGCTGGATGGGACACTCATCGGCGAAGGTGATCCTGGTGCCCAGGCGGATCAGGCCTGCCGCAATATTCAACGCTGGATGGAAGAGGCCGGAGGCAGCCTTGCCGATGTTTGCAAGCTGACGGTCTATGTCACTGATATTTCCTACCGGCCCGCCGTTTACGAGGCGATCAACCGCTGGTTCGAGGGCGTGCATCACTGTTCGACCGGGGTTGTCGTGCAAGGCTTGGCCGACCCTTCACTGTTGGTTGAAATTGATGCAATGGCTGTGATCGAAGAAGACACGGACGAAAGCGCTTGAATGGGTGGCGGTCGAGTTGTGTAGAATATCACAGTATGACAGTATATCGAAGTGCAGCCCAGATTTATTATTGATTTGAGATGCTTACAATTCTGACTTCGATATTACCGATCTTTTTGATTATCGCGTTGGGTCTGGCCCTTCGTAAAGGTGGAATTCCCAGCACCGATTTCTGGAACCTGAATGACAAGCTGGTTTATTGGGTTTTGATGCCCTGCCTGTTATTCACGAAGATCTCGTTATCGCCGTTAGATAAATCTGCGCTTGGCCTTTATTCGATGACCATATTGGGTGGGTTTTTGGCGGCGCTGGTATTTGCAGTCATCAGTGCCCGTCTGATGGGATATGCGGCACCGCAGGCGACGTCGATCTTGCAGGGAAGTGCGCGACATAACTCATTCATAGGCCTTGCGCTTGCAGCCAATCTTTACGGTCCAGTGGGGTTTGACATCGCTATTCTGGCGACAGCCATATTGGTGCCTATCACCAACATCGTCATGGTGGTCATGATGGTGGGGGCACTGAAACAGGATTCTGCGACCCGATTGCCGGTCGCTATCCTGCGTGAGCTTGGGCGAAATCCCTATGTCATCTCAATCCTATTGGCGATTGGGGCCAACCAGATGATCGGTGACCGCATTCCTGTTGTCCACGAGGTGGCTGACATTCTTGGGGCGGGCGCATTGCCCATTACTCTGCTGGCTGTTGGCGCAAACCTGCGTGTCCGGGCGATGGCGGCGAGTGCGCTCCCTCTAATGCTGGCTATTGTCGGCAAGATGATGGTATTTCCGGTTGCTGCGCTATGTATCGGAATACTTGTCGGGTTACCTCAGGATGTTTTGCAGATTGCAGTGGTCTATTCCGTGGTGCCTACGGGGGCTTCATCGTACACTTTGTCCAAGCAACTAGGCGGGGACGCGCCTTTGATGGCCGCAATCGTCACGCTTCAGACATTGATAGCAGCCGTTAGCATACCAATTTCGTTGGCGATATTGTTGCCGTTAATCGGTTAGACGAACCGGAAAAATTCAACTCAATGGGTTTAGGATGCTACTGACCCATTGCGCAATATCCAGAAGCCGGGCGTCATAGCCCTTTGGCGCGACAAGCTGTATCCCTAGTGGCAATCCATTTTGGTCGGTCCCAAATGGGATGGCGATCGAAGGAACCTGCAAAAGGTTCCACATGCGCGAGAACAAGGGATCTCCAGTCGCTTCAAGGCCCACTGGGGCCGAACCTGGCGCAGATGGCACTAGAAGGGCATCGGTATCCCCAAAAATCTGTTCCAATACTAATCCAGCGCGATCACGGAGGATCAGAGCATGCTGGTAATCCACCTCGCTGATCTTTAACCCGGCTTCGATCAGCGCGTGAAATTGAGGACTGATCGCAGGCAATCCCATTTCAAATTCAACGCGGTGTAATCGTGCGGTCTCATATGCCATTACAGTGTGATGTGCCGAGGTTAGTTCAGAAAAAATAGCAGGGTAGGCAATTTCGCCAGATTCCGATCCTGCGGCTGCAATGGCGGACATAGCACGGGTGCAGGTGTCACGCATCTCAATCGAGCCATCCATCCAGTGTGGTCCGCGCATCAGGCTGATCCGCGGCAAACTGTCCTCAAAACGCGCGCGTTGAGGCGGCTCGATGCCGCGTAGAACCGCATCGGTAAGTGCAAGATCATATGGATGACGGGCGAGTACCCCAAGCGTATCAAGGCTTGGTGACAACCTCATCACACCGGAAAGCGGGTAGCCATGGATCGTAGGGCGAAATCCATAAACTCCGCAATATGCAGCCGGTCGGATCAATGATGCCGCCGTCTGTGATCCAAAGGCCAGCGGAGCCATGAAATCAGCGACTGCTGCAGCGGAACCCGATGATGAGCCGCCCGGAGTATGGTCTGGATTGTGCGGGTTCGCAGTTTTGCCGGGCCGGAAATAAGCGAACTCGGTCGTAACTGTTTTGCCGATAGGAATGGCGCCCACATCGAGAAGCATTTGAACGCAGGCCGCGTTCATTACCGGTTGTCGATTAGAATACAGGTCACTGCCCCAACCGGTCGGCATGTCATCGGTATCGATGATATCCTTGATTACGAATGGGACACCATGGAGCGGCCCGTCTGATTGCCGATTATCGGCAGCCAGTGCCCGATCCATGGCGCGATCTGCATCAAGGTGCTGAAATGCCCCAAGCACAGGTTCGCGAAGTGCGATCCGTTCGAGATGTGCCTGCATGACCTCCGATGGCTTGACTTCTCTTATCCAGATCAGTCGGGCCAGTTCGTGCGCGCTGCGGCGACATAAATCACTCATGCCTTGAGTGCTTTAACAGCAGCTGAAAATGGATCGACGGGCATGTCATATATGCCACCACCCAACCGACCAGCCTGACCCAACCTATCAAGTATGCCAAGCCCAACTGCTGGACCAGAACCTTGCGCCACCGCTCCGCGCGCAGTTGAGCCAAGCCGAATATCCAGAGAACGAAAATAGGGATGAGAACCTGCTGACAGACCTGTCACCCGTGCGTTGGAATTGTCAGGTAGATAAGCGCCGAGAACCTTTTTCTGCTCGGGGCTAAGTTCAATGGCCATGGCACCAAGACCAAAGGCTTCGACCACGGCGCTGTCTCCGATGGCGCCCAGGGCGCGATCTTCGGGTAAGTCGGTATCAAAGCGACCCCTGGGCGGTGCTGCGGGAACAGTAAACCACCGTCCCGGCAGGCCCGAGATCTGAATGCCAACCTCTCGCCCATTTCCACCTGCTGCCGTCACAAAACTGGAGCCGTCGACACCTTCGGCAAGCTTCATCATCAGCTTGGTCGCCGCCATCCAGAGATTCAGGAACAGCGAAGGAGAGTTCGCCATGAACTCCAGAACATCTTCGTCATTGATGCCACCGGGTGTGCGGTCCTTAAGTTCATCAACCAACGCTTCTGTTGCGACGGGTGTGCGCCCGTGGCAATCATCGCCACCTACCAACCCCGTAACCGCCAATGGAACCAACGCAATCCCTTCGGCCAGACCGTTTTGCAGCGCATCCAGAAAGCGCGTGTTCAGCCAGCGGATATGTTCGAGGACAGCGTCCGAGCGCAGACCCAATCGCAGCGACGGGCGTGCACCACCATTGATCGGGGAGAAAACCCGCGTCTGACCGCGCCATGCGTCGTAGACCGAATGCAACGGCATGGAGGCGGACACCACGGCTGCCAGCGGTGTGACGACGTCGTGATCCTGTGCCGGGCGTAACGCGATCTCACCTGCCATGATCATCGCTTCGGCCTGGTCAAAGTCGCGGGACAGACCTTCCCAGACTGCAGCAACACAAGCTGAATTGAGGATCGGAGCGGTGATATCCGTGGGGCGCGAAAAGGCTGGACCTGCGTGCAACAGTACATTTTCTGGCAGGTCAAGCGCGTCAGCTGCGGTATTGAATCGATTCCAGACCGGCTGCGTTACCATCGCCCGATCAAAGGCCAACTGGTCTGACGGGTGCAGGGTCATAATCCCTCCGGAGGAATGATCCAAGTTTCCGAGAAATAGAGAAATGCGGTTGTGGTCTCGTACCCGGCCTGCACGCGCGTACCCAACTTGCCCGGCAACACGTGGCCATTGACGATGATCTGGGCCGCATGGGCAGGAACCAGTAGCGAGAACATGTTTTGCTCACCCGATGCGACCTCATGCGGGGACAGTTCCAATGCACGAGGTGCTTCGAAGCCTTCCCAAATCAGCTCAACCGTCAAAGGGCCGCCTGCAATTGTTTCGGTATACCGATGGCTCATCGGGTCGCCCGAACTGCGCACGGCATGTGCCCCAATTTCAGGCAGGGTTGCGAACGAAGGCGCATTGGCAAAGGCAGCCAGTTTACTGATAAAGTTCTTTTTCAGGAACGCGGTTAGTTCGGGATTGTCGCTGAGGATGACATTTGGGGCATTCGGTGGACCCTCAACCTGATCAGGCGATCCCAGAAGCAACAGCACCTGCCCCTGACCGACCGGAGACCAAGCCACCCGAAAGAATAGCGCCATGGCGCTAAAATTGCCATTCTCGTCTTTAAGCAGGATGCCCGGGTTTTCGCCTGTCCAGTCAACAACGCCGGGGGTGATGGGCTCGTTCAGGGGCATCAGGTGTCCTCCGCAGGGGTAACCCAGGTTTCCGAGAAGGCCAGAAAGGCCGTGCTCATCGTGCGTCCAAAGAATTGGCGATCTGCCACCTGACCACGCAGGGCGGTGCCGTTGATCCTGACCTGAGCCTGTTTGGCCTCAAGAAATACGGAATACATCTCGTGTTCTTTGGTCGCCGAGTTTTCGCGTGTGACTTCCACCGGCAGCGGTGGCCCCATATCCTGCCAGATCATGTCCAATGTCACACCCGAACCACGCAAGGTCTCGGAATAGCGTGTCTTGAGGTCACCGGGCCGCTTTTCAACGCTGTCACAATCCAGCCAGGTCATGGCCTGCAAGCCCGGTTTGCCAACAAATGTTGGCATCTTGGATACCCATCCTTCAACGATCCAACGCATCATACGCTGGTTGTCGGTCATGATCAGGTTTGGGACTTTCGGCCAGCCGCTGGCCTCGTCCGGAGCGCCCAATACAATTGCTGCATGACCACGCCCATATGGCGACAGAACCACGCGAAAGAACAACGCCAGCGTATCGTAATAGGCCTGATCGGGCTGCTGTTTCAGATAGATGCCCGGGTTCTCGCCCGACCAATCAACCCGCCCCGGGTTGTGAGGGATTCGCGTGCTCATGACCAGCTTGCCTCGTATTCTTTCAAAGCATTTTCGATGAAAGTGCGGCGCTCAAACCCCTGCAGATAATCGCCGGACCTCAGAATATCAGCAACCTTGAACGAGACTTCTTTCTGCAGGGCGCCATCATCACGACCTTCCTGCAACGGGATTTTCAACACGGTATCCCCGGCATAAGTCGGGATTATACCCTTGAAATTGTCAGTTGGCTGTGCAGGTGGAGTTCCATTTGCCAGGGCCCGGATCGCGTTGCGCAACATCCGGCGCGCCTTGGCCACGCCACGATCTGTGAATGACAGGTTCTCTCGGGCATGGATGTTGATTGGGCCCTGGCTGACCCAGGCATCATAATCACCGGGATCGCGTTGCCGCATTTCATAGGGGCGATCCGGACCCTGGCCGTAGAAATCGGTTTTGCCAAAGCCCACTTCGTCCCGATTGGTCATGCCGCGCGGGTCGTCGTTGAACCGCTCTTCCCGAAAGTGACGCCATGCGATGACCATGGTGTTGGTATCATCAATCGGAGTGATCCATCGTGACAGCCCACCGCGTCCAAAGTACCTTGATCGATCCGGAATTGGGAAATGCCCGCCATTCTGAGTGAACGATGGCAACATGTGGTCATGTACTCGCACCCAGATGAAATCACCATCCCGACGCACATTGGTATAGAAATCGCCGGTCTGACTATCGTGAAACTCAATCATCGGCATATGCGCGAATGCTTCGTGGAACTGCACCCGCGCAGCCTTGGTGTGCAGATAGACCACATGAAACGGGTCCCACGCGTTCTCCATCACCTGCAGCCAGTTGCAGGGTGACTTGATGAGATACGGTACCAGTTCATCACCTTCATCATCGAAGGTATCCATAACCGGGAAAGGCGGGGTCTTATCTGCCGGACCCATATAGGCAAAAGCCAACCTTTTGTATTCGATGATCGGATACGCACCGAGACAGGCCTTTTTCTTGACCTGAGACGCAGGGGGTTCGCATGGTGTTTCCAGAACTGTCCCATCCAAGCCATACTTCCAGCCATGGTAAGAGCAGCGAATGCCGCCTTCTTCCACGATGCCGAATTCCAGGCTCATGTTTCGGTGGCAGCAATGCAGATGGGTGCATCCCAGCCTGCCATTTTTCTTTTCGCGAAACAGGATCAGATCCTCGCCCAGAATTCGGAGGCGATAAGGAAGATCTCCAATTTGATCAGTCATGGCGACGGGCATCCAAAACCGGCGCAGATACTCGCCGCAGGGTGTTCCCGGACCAACCTCGGTCAATTCCGGGTCGTAGTTTTCTGACCAGACACCTTGCTGATCGTGACCGCGAAAATTCCCTTTTGGAACCGTGAATGGGCTGTTGTCAGATGGGGTGTTCATTTTTGGCCTTCCAGTCGTCGTGGCTTACGCACCCAGCGATTGGCTTCTGCATGTCTCGAGCTTCCACTCGGGAATGACCTGCCGATGTCTCATGCCGGATATGGCTGGACGCTGCAGTGCGCGAATGCTCTGCAAATCTAGCGCTCTCTAATACATCATATTTTTTTATTAATAGAGCCATCCATATGTCAATTAATTATTTCTTCGCAATTCTGCGTCCTGCCAATTTTTCGGCCAACACAATTAAAGGAACGGGTTGGATACAGGTGTTGTTCCGGTCCAGATTGACTTGACCTGCAGGAAATCGGTGATTGCGCCCGGCCCCAGTTCCCGCCCATATCCCGACAGTTTGACGCCACCGATCGGGCTACCTGGATCAACGCTGCGGTAGTGGTTGATGTAAACGGTGCCCGCACATATCGCTTCGGCAACTCGGGCGGCTTTCGCTGCATCCGTGGTCCAAACCCCAGCGGACAGTCCATAGTCGCTGTCATTAGCGAGCGCGATGGCTTCGTCCTCGGATTCAAAGGTGGTGATTGAAAGCACAGGGCCGAAAACCTCTTCTCGCCAGATCTGCATGTCCGGAGAGACCTGATCAAAGATCGTTGGCCCGACATAGTAGCCGCCAATCCCTTTCACTGCTTGGGTGCCGTCCAGCAGGCAATTGGCGCCGTCTGCCTTTGCTTGTTCGATCATCGCAGTAACCTTTCTCAGATGCGGCTCATTGGCGAGCGGTGCAATCTGAGTGTTCGCGTCAAATGGGTCGCCTGGTTTCAGTGAACGGGATCGTTCCAGCAGTCGCGAGATCATTGCGTCTTTGATCCGGGCTTCGACAATTAGCCTAGAACCTGCGACACAAGTCTGGCCATTTGACAGGAAAATGCCTGACATCACCCCGTTGATCGTCGAATCCAGATCACAATCGGCGAACACAACCTGAGGCGACTTGCCGCCCAGCTCGAGCGTTGTGGGCACGACTTGACCCGCGGCAGCCTGAGCGACCTTGCGGCCACCGATATCTGAGCCGGTGAAACTTACTTTGCGTGTCAACGGATGCCGAACAAGTGCCTCGCCAACTTCGTGGCCCCATCCCGTCACCACGTTCAACACACCCGGTGGAAGACCCGCCTCGCAAACAAGTCGGGCGAATTCCAGGGTTGAGGCTGACGCCATTTCCGACGGTTTGACCACAACCGTGTTTCCCGCGGCCAGAGCCGGAGCCAGCTTCCATGCCAGGATCATCAGGGGCGAGTTCCATGGTGTAATTGCGACCACCACACCGTAGGGCGACCAGTGTCCTTCGCTTGTGACCCCAAGCGTGGAATTACTCTGCGGAACAGGGGCTAGTTTGCGCGCTTCGGCAGCAAAATGACGATACCAGGTATGCAATCCAGAAAATTGACCACGTACCTCGGTAACGCGCTTGCCATTATCCAGAATCTCCGGGTCAACAAGTTCTTCCCAACGCTCCTCAAGCACATCAGCCATAGCATCAAGCATGTCGGCGCGCCCTGATGCATCTAACTGAGCCCATGGGCTTGTGCGGAATGCAAGGTCGGCATCTCGTATCGCTACATCTGCCTCGGATGTGTCGCACTTGGCGATATGGCTCCAGACCTGTCCGGTTGCAGGGTTGATACTGGGTATGGTGTCCCCTTGCCAATCTATGAACTTGCCTGAAATGAATGGAGTGTAGGATCGCATTCAGTCTCCTTTCGACGCGTTCTGAGCTACCAGCGCCAGCAGATCGCCGCGACACACCATCCCGCGATTGCCATGCGCGAGCACAAATCCGCTGTTGGGAAAATTTAGTTTCAGAGCGGGTCGGCCAGGATTATCGGGAAAACGCAGATGCCCCGCCAAGTCACCCGCCTGAACTTCTTGCCCAGCACAAACATATCGGTCGAATAAGCCATTTTCGGGGGCATAGAGTGAGTCATGCGGGGATGCGATCTCAACCTGCCGCGGGGGTGTTCCAATACCAGAGCTGCCTTCTAGAAGCCCGAGTTCGGTTAGGCAGCGCATCAAACCTGTTTCAGCGGCATCTACAATTTCGGGTGTAATATTGCCGCCACCGCCTAACTCGGTTGCGATCATAGGAACACCTGAGCGCTCTGCTGCTGCGTTGACTGAACGATTGTCATTATGTGCGCCCAATACCCAGATCAGCGGCAATCCGAACGCGCTGGCCAGATCAAGGTTCGCTTTGGTCAGCTTGGGGTCAGCACAGCGCGACGCCAGTGCGCAAGGTGTAAAGACCGAAGCCTTGCCGCCCGAATGCAGGTCGATTACCGCATCAACACGTGGCAGCAGCACTGTTTCCACATAGTGCGCCAACATCGCCGTTGGCCCGCCGTCGGGGTCACCGGGAAAGGCGCGATTAAGATTCTGCCCGTCCAGCGGAGATACGCGAGAGGAGCTGGCGACCGCCGGAGCGTTAAGGGCTGGTATCATGATGATCTGCCCGGCAATCTGTGAGGGGCCTAGACGCTCGGCTAGCCGCAATATTGCAGCGGGGCCTTCGAATTCATCACCATGAGTCCCACCTAGCAGCAGAACCGTCGGGCCGTCAGATCCGCGAAGACTGACGATCGCAATGGGGTGATATCCCAGTGGCACGGTGTTGTCTGACCACTTCAGCATTAAATCCCCGGTCTGTTTGCCCGGAGAATCCAGATTGATGGTTGCATGCACTCTGCTGGGTTGCGTTTGTTTCGCCTCTGCCATGGCAGGTCCTTTGTTCAATATGCTTCCCATATACCATAATATTTTTGCAAGTGAATTGGCATATGAATAATTATGTGTGATATATTGAGTTGAGCAGCGTGATTGATCCGTTTCGAGGAAGCAATATGACCATAGTTCTGGCAAAATCTGGAATCGAAAACATCAAGCCACATATGGTGGGTGCGCCGATAGAAGCCGGGCAACCTGCGACCGTGCTGTTGAATTCCAACGAAAGTGTTTTTGGACCCAGTCCCAATGCGCGTGCGGCGGCGCGCGCCGCCATGAGCGATATTGAGCGCTACCTAGAGAACCCTGATCGTGTTCTTGCGCCCGCTATCGCGCGGCATTTCGATCTGGACGAATCTTGGATAACAACGGGACAAGGTTCGGATGATTTGCTGGCCCGATTGGCCAGAGCCTATTTGGGGCCGGGCACCGAGCTGATCCGAAGCGCAAACGGATATCTAAAAGTTCCAAACTACGTTTACGCAAATGATGCCGATGTAATTTCAGTCGCTGATGACGGCTTCAAGCCCTCGGTTGATCGAATGATTGATGCCGTGACCAATCGAACGCGGATTGTATATCTTGCGAACCCGGAAAACCCCGCTGGAACCTATTTGAACGGATCTGAGGTGAGGCGACTACACGCTGCGTTGCCCAAGGACGTGTTGCTGGTGATTGATGCGGCATACGAAGAATATGTCGACGCCGAAGACTATGAACCAGCGCACAAGCTGGTGGAAGAGGCCAGCAACGTTGTTATGTGCCGGACATTTTCTAAGATCTACGGCTTGGCCGGAGCGCGGGTAGGATGGGTGTTTGGCCCTCCGGATATCCTGGATAGTATTCGTCGTATTGCCTTGACTTTTCCCGTTGCTTCACCTTCGGCGGTTGCTGCGATTGGAGCGCTTGAAGATCGGGCGCACACACGCTTTGTGTTTGATGCCAATCAGCGTGGGCGCAAGTGGCTTTCGTCGGAAATGCAATCGCTGGGTTTGACGATAGTCCCAAGTCAAACCAATTTTCTTTTGGTCCATTTTCCTGATCCAGTGAAATCTGCAGAAGGGGTCGACCTCTTCTTGCGCCGGAATGGTATTGCAGTAAGGCGTTTGGCATCGGCGGCCTACAAGGATTATATTCGCATAACCATTGGGCGGCCCCATGAACTGCAAGCTGTGCGAGATGGTATTGCTGAATTTTTGAATGGGGCGGGCTAATGGGCGGATCACTTCAACCTGCCGCAAGTGCTCGGGATATTGCCTTTCCGTCGGGGGCTGGCATCATCGCCTGCATAAAGCAATCGGATATTCGGGAAATTGTTGCCCTGCCGGATATCGTCACAAGTGACGGCCTACTTTGGCCGATTTCGAAAGATCCCGATTTTCGCCTGACCCGCATCTGTAAAGAAGATGAGGGTGTTAGCATCTGTGGGGCGATGTCATACAACGGCACTCGGGCATTATTGATGATGCAGCAAACCGGGTTGATGGATTCTCTGAACGCCATTCGGGCAATTGGCATGGACTATGAGTTGCCCATCGTCATGATGGTCGGATTGCAGGGAAAAGAGCCCGATGTGCAACCCGACCAATCAGCTTCTTACGGGGTGCGGATTATCCAACCGGTGCTGGATGCGATGGAAATATCGCACTCGCTGATCGAAGAGCCTGAAGATATTGATCATATTCCGCAAGCCGTCGATGAGGCATACAACGCGTCGTGCCCCCATGTATTCCTGATTGGACGGAGCCCGGAGGCAACATGATCATTGACCGTGATGATGCGCTTGCTGCGTTGATACCCCATGTGAATAAACGGGATATCGTTGTGGCCGTATATCAAAGCTGCTTTGATTGGCTGCAACTCAATCCTCGTGACCTGAACTATGTAGCGGTCGGAGCAATGGGTCAGGCCAGTTCGCACGGATTGGGGCTGGCGTTGGCAAATCCAGACAGGCGCGTGATTGTCTTGGATGGTGATGGCAGCCTGTTGATGAATCTGGGTTCTCTGGTCACGATAGCAAACTCAGGCGTAACCAATTTGTATCACTTCGTGGCGGCCAACCGGGTGTATGAGGTGAATGGTGCGCATCCGCTGCCCGGCGCTGATCGGGTAGATTTCGTCGGATTTGCGCGTTCAGCCGGATATGCCGGGTCGCAGGGTTTTCGCGAGCTGAAACTGTTTGCAGACGCGTTACCATATATTCTGAATACGCCGGGCCCTCAGTTTGTTTCGATGGAGATTCAGCCGGGCAAATCCTATCCACGTGACTATGACTATATTCACAGCGCAAAGGCGCGAAAAAGCTTTCGGGATGCGCTCAATCGGAGCTAAGCGCGTCCTTCGCTATTTCGAGAAAGATATTTGCAACAGCGGATAGTGGTCTGTTGTTGGACCAGAAAAGCACTGTTTGAAAATTTAGCGGTGCAGCAAACGGCAGTACAGCGCATCCTGGAACGGTTTCGGAAAGGCCTTTGGACATTCCAACAATCGACACTCCAAGCCCTCGCGCAACAAGACGACAGACGCCATCCGTAGTTCGAGTTTCATATTTTAGGCTACGCGAAATCGATTTGGCATCGAAAAAGCGGTCGACCTCGAACCGGAAGCGGGATGACCCCATGTAGGATATAAAACTCTCATCCGCCAAATCTCGTGCGTGAATGACGGATTTGTCTTCTAGCCGGTGGCCCTTGGGCAAGACGCAGTATACATCGTCATCCGACAGCATCAGGCTGTTAAAAGATGGGTTAGACGGGACGCTGGACGTAATCCCAAAATCAAAACTCTGCGATACCAGCCATTCCACTGAATCGTCATTGGCCTCAAATTCCAACCGCGCCATAGCCTCGGGGCAGGCCAATGCGAATAAGCTGATCAGATCAGGGGCCAGTTGCGTTGCGAAGGCTGGGGTGGTCACCAGGCTTAGCCGCGCGTGTCCAAAACTGCCGATCGCTGTCGCCGCCTGCTTGATATGTTCCATACCGCTGACGGCTTGGCGCACTTCCTGTACAAGCAGCCGCGCTTCGTCTGTTGGAACCAGGACCCTTCCTGAGCGTTGAAACAGAGCAAATCCGACTTCAGCCTCAAGATCTGCGATTAGCCGACTAACTGCAGGTTGCGAAATGCCCAGCATTGTCGCGGCTTCTGTTACAGATCCGGTCGATACCACGGATCGAAATGCATCGACCTGTCGAAAGGTAATTTTCATTCTCTAGGTCTTTTCACTCCCGGGTCACTTAGGCAAGGGTTCAGGCACGGTGGCGCCAGCAGATGGTCATTACTGTGGCCGGGTTGAAACGGTAATGAACTCGATCTCGTCCGATAGGATTTCGTGTACTCCGTGTGGTAGTTTGGCGTCAAAGCTAAGCGTGTCGCCCGTCGCCATCAGAAATTCTTCGGCACCGCACAAATACCGGGCACGCCCTTCGATCATATAAATGAATACGTGTCCCTCGTGTTGGTATTTGGGCAAGGTGTTTTGGTCTTGCTTAGAAATACGGATGCGCGCGGATTGAAAGGACCCGCCCGGCCCGCTGTGCTTACCCAGTGTCAGGTAGTCATGTGCGTGGTCATGCGTAATCCGCCGTGACGGCAACCCTGTGCCTGCGGGAACATGGTGAACGTCTGCCGTGTGCTCGGAATGGCTAAACAACGCCATCAGAGATACCGACAAGGCATCGGCCAAAGCCTGCAATGTGCCAAGAGAAGGCGAAACGTGGCCGTTCTCGATTCTGCTGATCATCGCCGTCGACAGGTTTGCCTGAGTTGCCAGTTCTGTGACGGTCAGGTTTCGCTCTTGCCGCAGTCTTTGCAGAGTGCGACCGATCTCCAGTTCAGTCTCTGATTTTTTGTCCTGCATCAGGTCACGTTGATCCCAAATATATGCATAAAGCAATTTGTGACCTGATTTTCAGGCGTGTAAAGTATGATCTACTCAAAAATTGAGCTGACTTTGATGAACTAGCTCGACCTGTGTGATCAAGGGCTGTTCTTCTCGGATTCATTTACGTAGTTAGAAAACGAATGGGTTTGTTATTTCCCTTTCCAGACCGGGTCGCGCTTCTCAGCGAAGGCCCTTGCGCCTTCAAGCTGATCTTCACTGGAGTAAAGTACATCTACCGTACGCAACTGCCGTTTGGTGATGCGGTTCATCGCATCCTGAAACTTGCTGTCTTCGGCTTCGCGCACAACTTCTTTGATCGCTGCATAGACAAGTGGTGGACCCGAGGCGAGCAGGCGCGCAAGCTCCCAAGCGCGATCCATGAGCTGATCGGAAGGCAAAATCTCATTGACCAATCCCCAGCGGTGGCCTTCTTCGGCATCGAACCAGCGACCTGTCAGAAGCAATTCCATTGCGATGTGATAGGGGATGCGTTTAGGCAGTTTGACGCTGGCGGCATCCGCGACGGTGCCAGACCTGATTTCAGGCAAGGCAAAGGTAGCGTGTTCTGCGGCCAGAATCATGTCAGCTGAAATCGCAAGTTCCAACCCACCCCCGCATGCAATTCCATTGACGGCGGCGATGACTGGCTTGTTGAGGTCGCGCAGTTCCTGAAGCCCTCCGAAACCACCCACACCATAATCCCCATCCACCGCGTCGCCGTCGGCGGCCGCTTTCAGGTCCCAGCCAGGGCAAAAAAACTTTTCGCCTGCACCAGTCAGAATGGCGACGCGCAATTCGGGCTCATCGCGAAACTCAGCAAAGACCTGCCCCATGACGCGGCTGGTGGCCAGATCGATGGCGTTGGCCTTTGGGCGGTCCAGAGTAACCTCAAGGATTGCGCCCTCGCGGCGGGTCTTGATCGGGTCCATATCTCAGGCCTTTCTGATTAGGGCATCCACTGCAACCGCGCGGGTCGGCGTGCAAAGAAGCGGGTTGATTTCGACCTCGCCGAGCGTATCGGCATTGTGCACGACATAGCTCTGAACGGCCAGAACAGCGGCAATGATCTCATCCATATCAGCGGCTGGTTGGCCGCGATAGCCGGCCAGAAGCGGGGCGATCTTTAGCGCGTCGAGCGCGCCACGAATATCATCGGGCGTCGTCGGTATCAGCAGCGAAGCGGTATCACGCAAGATCTCGGTCAGGACACCACCCGCGCCGAGGGTCAGAACAAACCCATGGGCGGGATCGCGCACGACGCCGACCAGCAGTTCAGCCACGGTTCCCGAGATCATCTCTTCGATCAGGATCTCGTCGGTTCCGATTTCTGCGGCAACTTTCGGCACGTCAGAGGCCTGAACTCCCAGTCTCACGGCGGCGTGTTCGGACTTATGGGCAAGTCCGACGCCCTTGACGGCGAAAGGTGCGGTCATCTCGTGCGTCGCGCATTGGGCTTCTTCTGCACTCCGAACCGAACGGTTCTGGGGCACACGCAGGCCATGTCCTGTAAGTGCCTGCTTGGCGTCCGCTTCGGTCAAAGTTCGTTTGGCTTCCAGGTCGCCTGGCAAGCAGATTGGTTCGTGCGAAGGCGCACTGATCTGACCCGCGGCCCGAGTAGCAGCGAGAGTTTCACTTAAGCCCATGAACGGAACCACTTCACCCGCCATCAAGGTTTGCGCGACATCCTCTGGCAGCAGCTCGGGCAAGGTCGCCGCCACAGCAAATCGTGCGCCGGTTTCTTCCCGCACCTTGAGTGCCGCGTTCGTTGCACAAGCCCAATCCGTCAAGTCGGTGGTTGGATAGTCGACGATCGAGATGGTCAGATCGATATCGTCCCCGGTCATCCCGGCCCAGGCGCTCGCCATTGCTGCTTCGTCGCGCCAGACATAGGTGTGATAGTCGAGCGGATTGTTCAGCGCGACCATCGGACCAAGCGCATCGCGCAATCGGGTTTCTTTATCTTCGCTCAGTTTGGGAAAGCTGAGGCCTGTGCCAACTGCCATATCCGCGATCAGGCTTGCCTCGCCTCCGGAACAGCTGATCGATGCAATGTTGGCTCCTGTTAACGGTCCGTAGCAGTGCAGCAATTTCAGCGTTTCTAAAAACTCTGGGAGAGACTGTAGTCGTGGGATGCCCAACCGGTTCAGCAAAGCCTGCGCGCCCGCGTCGCTGCCTGCCAGTGAAGCGGTATGTGACACAGTCGCTGCCTGCGCCTGTTCAGACGCACCAACCTTCAGCGCGATCAGGGGAACGCTTTTCTCAAAAGCCTTGGCGGCAAGGGCTTCCCATTCGCGGACATCCTTGAAGCCTTCGATATGCAGACCTACTGCAGTGACCCGCGGGTCATCGATCAGCGCTGCGGCGATCTCTGCCTGGCTGGTTTGTGCCATGTTTCCACAGGTCACCATGTAGGCAATGGGCAAGGCACGGCGCTGCATGGTCAGGTTGATCGAGATGTTTGAGCTTTGGGTCAGAATGGCGACGCCGCGCTCAACGGGAACTGCTCCATGTTGGTCAGGCCATAACAGCGCCCCGTCCAACGCGTTGATAAAGCCATAACAGTTTGGCCCCAGAATGGGCATGGAACCAGCCACTTTGATCAACTCTGATTGCAAGTCTCCACCCGTATCATCCTCGGCCACAGCTTCCGAGAATCCGGATGCAAAGCAAACTGCACCACCGCTGCCCATTTCGGACAAAATCTGTACCGCCTCAATCGTGGCGTGTCGATTGATGCCCACAAAGGCGGCATCCGGGGCGGAGGGCAGGTCCTCAAGCCGCGCGCAGGCTTTGTACCCCGCGAGTTCAGCCACCTTGGGGTGGATGGGCCAGATGTCCCCGGCATACCCCATGAGTTGGGATTGCTGGATAACCTGCTGGCACCACGCACCACCTCCGATGACCGCTATGGATTTCGGGCGCAGAAGGCGAGAGATATCCTTGCTCATCTACGCCTCAGGCACCCAGTGGCCGTAGCAGATCGCGGCTGATGATGTGGCGTTGAATTTCGCTTGTGCCGTCCCAGATACGTTCGACCCGCGCATCCCTCCAGAACCGTTCGATCGGGAAATCGTCCATCAGCCCCATCCCGCCATAGATCTGCAGCGTGGTATCCGTCACCCGCGCCAGCATTTCCGAGGCGTAGACTTTGGCCGACGCAATCTCGCGGTTTGAAGGCAAGTCCTGATCCAGTCGCCATGCGGCCGAGAGTGTCAGCCAATCGGCGGCGTCGATCTCGGTGATCATATCGGCGATCTGAAAGCTAACACCCTGAAACTTGCCGATTGGTTGGCCAAACTGCTTGCGTTCAGCGGCGTAATTCAGCGCGTAATCAAAACAGCGCCGCGCCCGTCCGACTGAGAAGGCAGCGACCGTCAGGCGCGTCGCGTAAAGCCATTCGTTCATCACGGCGAAACCGCCATCAACCTCACCTAAAACCTGTGCGTCTGGCAGGCGGCAACTGTCGAAGTACAGGATATAATTCTTGTAGCCCTTGTGGCTTACCGAATTGTACCCCTCGCGCACCTCAAAACCCGGCGTACCCCGATCCACAAGGAATGTCGTGATACGCTTTTTGGGGCCTTTCGGGGTTTCATCCACACCTGTTGCGATGAACACGATGAAGAAATCCGCGTGTTCTGCGCCTGATATGAAGTGTTTCGAACCGTTTACGACCCAGTCGCCGCCATCGCGTACCGCCTGGCATTTCATACCTCGGACATCCGAACCCGCATCGGGTTCGGTCATCGCCAGCGCGTCCATTTTTTCACCGCGTACAGCGGGCAACAGATAGCGTTCACGCTGCTCGTCATTACACGCCATCAGAATGTTCTGCGGGCGACCGAAGAAATGGGTCAATGCCATGGACCCGCGACCCAGTTCGCGCTCAACCAGAGTGAAGTCGAGATGCGACAGACCTGCACCGCCCACTTCTTCAGGGAAGTTGCAGGCATAAAATCCCAGATCGATGCACTTCTGCTTGATCTGTTCGCCCAATTCGGGCGGGACTTGGCCGGTCCGTTCGACCTCGGCCTCATGCGGATAGATCTCATTCTCGACAAAACTGCGCACGGTCGAGACGATCATGTCCTGTTCTTCGGATAAGCCAAATTGCATAACGCGGTTCCCCTGATGCCTGATTGGGAATGAAACGGCATTGTCTGGGCCCATGACATGCACTAATCGTAGTTCATCATGCAGAGTTAGAAAAAATTGACTCAGACCTACAACTTTTTGCTGTTCGATGGTTTCTCGAACCTGTGCCTTGCCAACATGGTTGAGCCGCTGCGCGCCGCGAACACTTTGGCGGGGCAGCATCTCTATGCCTGGCAATTCTATTCGCCTGACGGTGCACCTGTGGAAAGTTCCAGTGGGTTACAGGTGGCACCTCACGGTGCCATCGGGGCTGCAATGGGCGATGCTCTGATCGTCATGCCGTCATATGGATATCTGGAGCATTCCGTTTCCGAAACGTTGCGCGCTTTGCGTCGTGCGGCAAGTCGACATTCTCGGCTGGCTGGCCTGGATACCGGAAGTTGGTTGCTTGCAGATGCAGGACTGTTGGACGGGTATCGCGCAACCATTCACTGGGATGAATTATCGCGGTTCGAAGAGGCGTTTCCAGACGTCGATGCCCTGCAAGAGCGCTTTGTGATCGACCGCAACCGGATCACCTGTTCCGGCGCTATGGCTGCGTATGATCTGGCCACGGCGTTGATCCTTGCGGATCACGGGCCGCTGTTGTCGATGGAGGTGGCGCATCTTCTGATGAACCGCGGTGAACCTAGCGCTGCTTCACCACAGATGAAATCCGAAGACAGGCTTGTGAATCGGGTGCTGGGCGTCATGCAGGGCACATTGGATGCGCCGGTATTGATAAAGGATATCGCGCGCCAGCTTGGGTGTTCTCAGAAGAAGATTGAAACCCGGGTTTTGGCCGAGCTGGGCGTAACACCGCAGGCGCTCTATCGTCGCTTGCGTCTGAATCTGGCGCGCAAACTTGCGGTAGAGACCCAGCAATCCGTGGCCGAAATCGCCAGCCGCTGCGGGTATGAAAACCCCAGTGCCATGACGCGTGCGTTCCGGGCTCAATTCGGGCAGACACCAACTACCTATCGGAACGGCGGGTAGCTTCCGGATCAGCTTCGCACGCGTGAGAGGTCTGGGTCATAGAGGGAAGGTGCAATCACCTCGGCACCGATCATTTCTCCGCACAGGTCAAGCTGCATTCGGCTGCCGGGTTCGGAAAATTCTGGATTCAAAAAGCCGTAAGCAAGGTTTAACCCTGTTCGGTGGCCCCAGTCACCTGACGTGATGGTACCAACAACCACGCCGTCCAACATCAGCGAAGCGCCACCATGTGCAGGTGCGATGGTTGTTTCGATTTTCAGGCTTACCAGTTTCTTTTGCGGACCGTTCTCAAGGCGTCCCTGCAACGCGTTTCGGCCAATGAAATCGCATTTGGTCAGTTTTACGAACCGATCCAAACCCGTCTCGAACGGATCAAATTCTGTCAGCAGATCAGCTTTCCAGTGCAAGAACCCTTTCTCCATCCGCATGGACTCGACGGCGCGAGCACCAAAGAGTTTCATGCCATGTGTCTCACCTGCTTTTCTGAGCGCCAGATAGGCCGCATATAGCGAGGCGTTCGGGACATGTATCTCGTAGGCCAATTCCCCTGAGAAACTGATATTCAACACGGTTGCTGGTGCGAACCCGACAAAGCACTCTCGAACAGACAGCCAGGGGAAGGCTTCTCGTGACCAATCTCCTCGTGCACAAGCGGACAACACGTCGCGCGATTTGGGTCCGGCTAGCACCAGAATGGTCTGATCATTGGTGAGCGAGCGGATTTGCACGTCTTCGCCATCATGCAGATGCGCCTGCAGCCAGTCCATATCGTGATATTCGCTGGCGGCGGCGGACCCGTACCAAACCCGCGCCGGGCCGCGATCGCTGGCGGGCAGGTTGGCGATTGTGGCCTCGGCTTTGATCATCCCGTGGTGATTCAGCAGATAGCCAAGGCCGACCCGCCCGTCGCGTTTCGTCACCGTGCCGCACATCATCCGATCCAGAAACTCATGCCGATCGGTTCCGGTGATTTCCAGACGGTTGAATCCGTTAACTTCGGCCAGTCCGACATTTTCCTGAAGGTTTTTGATTTCCCTTGCGACGACGTCAAACGTCTCATCAAAACTGAAACTCAGTGTTGGGTGAAAGTCAGAGGCAGGCTTGATGTAGTCGACCCGCTCCCAGCCGTTGACCACTGTAAATTCGGCCCCTTCTGCTGCGAAGATCGGGGTTAGCGGCGTGGTTTTGGCAGGGCGGCCGGCAGGCCGGTGTTCGTGAGGAAAATGAAAGCGGAATTCATTTTGGTAGTCCTCGATTGCTTTCAACGCGGTCAGCTCCACATTGGTGTGGCCGGAAAACCGGCGCGGATCAAGGCACCACGTGTCATAACAGGCCTCGCCATGAACGATCTGTTGGGCCAGCAGCGAGCCATGGCCACCCCCTTCGCCCAGACCTGCACGCAGGCCGATGATGCAGAAAGCGTTGCGCTTGCCGGGGATTGGCCCGACCAATGGCGCACCATCAATCGTGTAGGTGATCGGACCATTCACCACGGTGTGGATGCCGACCTCCATCAGTGCGGGCATCCGGGCAAACGCACCTTCCAGGACATCCGTCACGCGGTCCAGATCGTCAGGGCACAACGCGTTGACAAAATTCGGATCGATCCCGTCCATGCCCCAGGTTTTGCAATCCTGCTCATAGAAGCCGACCAGCAAACCGTTCTTTTCCTGACGGCAATAATAGTCACTGATCGGACAGCGGAGCAGGGGCATGCGATGACCTGCGTCGCGGATCGCTGCGATCTCTTCTGTCAGGAAATACTGATGCTCCATCGAGGCAACGGGGTGGTGTACACCCATCATCGCGCCCACTTCGTTGACCCGATAGCCGCAAGCGTTAACCACTATATCGCAATCAATATCGCCGTGTTGGGTGTGCACCGTCCACGTATCGTCCTTGTGCTGCGTCAGCCCGGTGACCGGAGTGTTGCGATAAACCTCGGCCCCGGCTTTGCGCGCACGGCGTGCCAGAGCTTGGCACAGCTGAGCCGGATCGATGTCGCCATCAAGCGGATCCCACAGCCCACCCAATAGGTTATCAGTCGAGATCAGCGGGTGGCGGTGGGCGCACTCCTCGGCATCTATGACCTCAAAATGCACATCCATTCCGCGCGCCATGGAAGCAAAGTGGCGATACCCCTGCATCTGCTCCGGCGTGTTGGCTAGCCTGATACCGCCGTCGCCATGATGGTAGTTGATCGGGTAGTCTGGATCCTCGGCCAATTCCTTGTACAGATTGATCGAGTGCGTTTTCAGTCCAACCATAGTCTGATTCATGCCAAAATTGGTCACCTGCGCAGCCGAATGCCAGGTTGTGCCGCTGGTTAGTTCGTTGCGTTCAACCAGTACTACGTCAGTCCAACCCTCTTGGGTCAGATGATACAGTGTCGAACACCCAGCGATACCGCCGCCAATGACAACAACCTTGGTACGCGATTTCATGGCATCAACCTCCGGCTAGTTTTTTTTGGGATTAGCGCGATCTGCGGTGTGGATCACAAGCGCTGCGACCTTTTTGATCACAAAATCGGAAATAAAAAAGCAAAATATCGCAATAAACTGCATGTGATCAACTTAAGTGACCAGCATTATGTTGAATCGCTCAACCTCTTGCACCCCGAGGATCACATGGGCTTTTTCACTAACGATATGGTGCAGGGCATGAAGCGCATTTCCACCGCCAAGGGGCGAGATCGCCTCTTTCGTTCGCTCGCAGACCGGGGCGATCCATGGCATGGGCAGAGAACGGAACATTAAAGGCCCGAATGCGGGCACCCAGGGGCGTAAGAGATTTGCAGGCCATTCTCACCGCTTGCCGATCCGTCGATCAGGATGGGCATATCCGGGAACAAACTAATATCTCTGAAGAGCTTGGGTCGGTTTTATTCAATCAATTTGAAACTGTCTGCCAGCCAAGGGATCTCTGCGCACAGCGGAGCGATGATACGGTTGCTGATCAGTGATCGTGTTTTATCTTCCACCAATACAACAACGGATCTGGAGCAATCTGGCGTCGTGACCAGCGCCAGAGTGCGCGCAAAGCTTTTACCTGGAAACGGGTGCATACGCAGGTCGGCTTGAAACCGTTTCGCCCGCGAATACAGCAGTGGGGTTGTAATGGTCCAACCAGCACCGGCTGACACCATCGACATCAGCGTCTGGTTATTGCTGCATTCAAATCTGTGAGAGGCTGATATCCCTATCCGCCGTAGTTGAGCTTCTATCTGACGCGCGATGTAAAGGTTGCTGGAAAACCTCAGGAACGGAAGTTTAGTGCGGCCTTTGACAATATCGCTCAAAGGCGCCTCGTTGGCCCTGGGCAATATGATGACAAATGGATCACTTAGAAGCGGACGATCTTGCAGATCACGTAACCTTTCGCTGGGTGTGGTGGATATTCCCAGGTCCAACTGTCGATCTCGCAACATCTCGATAATCGAATGGCTGGAATCTGTGTGATACATGAAATTGCAGGCAGGCATGCTCGATGACAGGTAAACGGCCAGTTCCGGTATAATGTCGCTGTCAAAATCTTCGATGGTCCCCAATCGAAGATGGCTGGCTTCGGATACGCTTCCTGCCGACGCCTCAGCCTTTGCAATCCGGATCAACTGTAATGCATCGTCAATGTTTCGTAGAAAAGCCTTTCCTTTTGGGGTCAGAACCATTGGTCTGCGCGAGTGATTGAACAGTTCAACCCCCAGATGGTCTTCGAGATTACGCAGATGGTGCGACACTGTGCTGACAGTAAGACCTGTTTCTTTCGCCGCTGCTTGCATCGATCCTTTTTGAGCGCAAATCTGAAACAGTTCCAACCATTTGAGACTAAGATCTTTGGGGGCAGATTGGCGCGGCATTTTAAATCCTATAGATACAGGCATACCTGCGAATAGTTAAGCGGCTCATGCGAACATTGATATCAAATTATCGAAATCTGGCACCCGTTTCTCAAATACCAAACGCTGATTTGAAAATCTGCAATGCGACTTGCAATTGGTCTGCCCTGCCAAATACATTTGTACTTCGACGCCAGTCGCTAGATGTCGTATCGCCACCATTGTTTGCCTCGTTTGTGCTTGAATTTCATAGAATTTGGACGTTAAACAGGCCGATGCAGCAGAAAGACCGCACCGCATGGCAATACTAGTATTTCTTACTCAACTGGCCGGAGCCACAATGCTCTTGCTGTTTGCGGTTCGAATGGTCCGAACAGGGATCGAGCGGAGTTACGGCGCCTCGTTCCAGCGTGTGCTGACACGAAACAACAGCATGATGGGTTCCAGCCTGACGGGGATGCTTTTGGCAGTTGTTCTACAGAGCTCGGCTGCTGTGGCGCTGTTGGCCTCAGGGTTCGCGGCGGGCGGATATCTGGCTTTTCCGGCGGGTCTGGCAATTGTTTTGGGAGGTGACCTTGGTTCCGCCCTTGTGATTCAGATACTGTCATTCCGTCTTGACTGGCTCGTACCGCTACTATTGGCCATCGGTGGTTGGTTATTTGTCAAAACCGAACGAAAGCGGCCACGTCAGATCGGTCGAATTCTGATGGGTGTCGCCTTTATTTTGATTTCTCTGCGGTTTTTGCGTGAAGCAATGGACCCGATCCGGGACAGCGCGTTCTTACCTGCAATTGCTGACTATCTCGTGCGCGATTATGTGACTGCATTCATTGTCGGAGGTGCGCTGGCCTTTGTCATGCACAGTTCAGTTGCGGCCATTTTGATGTGCGTCACGCTCGTCCAGATAGGTGCATTGCCGTTTTCTGCCGGATTGTCATTGGTGCTAGGCGCAAATTTGGGCAGCGCGCTCATACCAGTTTGGTTGACGCGTGGGATGGATATACGTGCCCGGCGCATTCCTTACGCAAATCTTGCGCTTCGCGGGGTCTGGGCCGTGCTATGCCTGTTTGCCGCGAACTTGGCTTTGCGCGCTGGGATGATCGGCAGCGACTATCAGGGACAGATGCTGGTCAATGCGCATTTGGCGTTCAATGCTTCGCTCCTGATCTTGTCTTTACCCTTCTGCGGAATGTTGCAGGCTCCGTTCATGCGGCTGCTACCGGATGAAAAACCAGTCGTAGAAGCCAACCCGCTCGCTCGGCCCGCAAGCGCCCTTGATCCACAAGTGGCGGGGTCTCCAACCCTGGCGATCTCGGCCCTCAAACGCGAGCTGGTTCGAATGGCTGATCTTGTGCAGTTGATGTTCAGCCCCTTGCTGGGGCTCTACCGATCTGGTGAACCCGAGCGGATCAAGGCAATTCAGGCTATAGATCAGGATGTTAACCAATGCTTGACAGATATCCGGGCATTTGTCGCAGCATTGCCTGCGGACAAGATGGATTCGAAAAACTCTGATGCAGCCCGCGATATGCTGGAATATGCAGTCCGGTTGGAAACGGCAGGCGACGTGGTGGCAAAGCGCCTGACGGTGCTGGCCGGTGAATTGCGGGAAACAGGAAAACAGTTTTCGCCAGAGGGATGGTCGGAAGTGCAACAGATGCACGAGAAAATACTGGCCAATCTGAAACTGGCGACAAACGTCATTATTTCGGAAGATCTGGAAAGTGCACGGCTTCTGAACTTGGAAAAGACTGAGATCAAGCGTGCCGAACGTGACAGCAGAAAACGTCATTTCCGCCGTTTGCAAAATGGCATGGCAGAAAGCTTCGAAACCAGCGATGTGCATCTCGAGACTTTGCGAGCGCTTCGTGAATTCAATAGTCATATCGCCGCTATTTCGACGCCGATCCTCTACTCCAGCGGTCAGTTGCTTGAGACAAGGTTGATCGAAGAATTGCCCCCCCGTGAGCAAGAGGCTGAAACCTAGCGGGTACATGACGGCTCCAACGTCTGCCGTGCAGTAACATCCGTCGGCTAAGCTCGTATGACGAGGCGTTTACAATTCGGCCGGAGTGGGGATTGTTCGGAAATCATCTTCCAACCACTGGAACCGCGATATCATAGGTTCGGTGACGTGTTGACGGATCAGCTTTTGCAATACGTTGTGGATCAACTGGGTCGTCGATGACGGATATACATCCGTTGTAAATAACGACACGGTGCGGGCAAAACTTTTGCCGGGAAAAGGCATCGCCCGCGTGTTCTTGTGGAAGCGACGCGCACGATAGTAGCTGGCGGCGGTTGTGATGGTCCAACCACTGCCTCCTGCGACCAACCCGATAATGGATTGATTGCACTCAAGTTCGAAGCGGTTGGGTAAAATTATCTTGCTGCGCGTAAGCTGCATCTCAATAAGCTTGCCGATGGCGAGATCCCGCGAGTATCGCAGAAACGGCAGAGTACTATCCGGGTTTGCAAGGTCTTCAACCGGACCGTCGAAGGCGGGTGGAATTATTACGATGAAGGGATCACGAAGAAGAGGAAACTCTTTCAGCCCCTCGACATGGTAGGAAGGTCGAGTTGCGACTCCAGCATCCAAACCCTGCGATTGAAGCTTGTCGATGATCTCGTGGCTTTGGCGCGTAAAGTGGCGAAAGCTGCATCGCGGCAGCCGAGCCGAAAGAAGAGTAAACAAATCGGGCGCAACACGGCTGTCGAAATCATCTATCAAACCCAAACGCAAATCTGTTGCATGCTGCCAGCTGCCCGAGCGCAGCTCAGCCTCTCCACGTTTCAGAGCCATCAGGCCTTCGTGGACATGTCGGGAGAACACTGTGCCAGCAGGCGTTAATCCCATTGGTCGGCGGCTGTGATCCACTAGTTCCACGTCCAGAGCCCGTTCAAGGCTGCGCAGATGATTTGAAACCGTGCTGATTGACAAACCGGTTTCAACAGACACCTTTTGGATCGACCCCAATTTCGAGACCAGTTGAAAGATTTCAAGCCATCTGAGGCTAAGTGATTTTTTGGTCACTGCAGGCCCTTCCAAAGAACTATTTATCAAAAGCGAAACAAAGTTACGGTTTTTTCGCAACATGTTTTTTGATTTACGAAATTGAGCCTTACCGACTATGGTTTCTCTTACTGATCCGTAGTCGACCATCGGAAATGGTCGAACTGACGGAACCAGCAGGGAGAAAATAATCGAAATGATCAAAAAATATCTGCTTACAACGGCCTATGCCGGGATTGCCGCTGTAACCGCCTCACAAGCCGCAGCGCTTGATGAAATAACGGTTGCGTACTTTTTGGAATGGCCGATGCCGTTCCAGTATGCGAAAGCAAACGGGACCTATGAAGACGAGATGGGGGTTAAGATCAATTGGGTGTCCTTCGACACGGGCACTGCAATGTCTGCCGCCATGGCTTCAGGCGACGTTCAGATCGCGGTCAGCCAGGGTGTACCGCCTTTTGTCGTAGCCACGTCTGCCGGTCAGGATCTGCAGGCCGTGGATGTCGCGGTAAGCTATTCGGACAATGACAATTGTGTCGTCGCTGAAGCGCTTGAAATCGACAAGACAAATGCAGGTGAGCTGAATGGCAAGAAGGTTGGCGTTCCGATTGGGACCGCCGCGCATTATGGCTTCTTGTCACAGATGGACCATTTTGGCGTCGATCTAAGCTCGCTGGAAATTGTCGATATGGCTCCTGCCGATGGGGCAGCCGCCTTTGCTCAAGGCAACCTGGACATGGTGTGCGGCTGGGGTGGTGCGCTGCGGCGCATGACCGAGCACGGCAATATCTTGCTGACTGGTGCTGAGAAGGAAGAGCTTGGCATTCTTGTTTTCGATGTGACCAGTGCTCCGTCTTCCTTCATCGAAGAAGAACCGGAACTACTCTCGAAGTTTCTCAAAGTGACCGCAGACGCCAATGCGCAATGGGCCGCTGGGGACAACAAGGATGATATGTTGGCAGTCATCGCCAAGGATGCAGGTATGGATCCAAGCGATGCTGCAGCAACGATCGCTACATTCAGTTTCCCGACAGCCGAAGAGCAATTGTCGGACAAATGGCTAGGTGGTGGTGCTCAAGACTTTATGAAGGGCGTCGCAAACGTCTTTGTATCAGCGGGTAGCATCGATTCCGCGCTGGATTCCTATGAAGGTGCTGTGAATGCAGATCCGCTGAGCTCAGCCTCAAACTGAGATCGGGACGAACATTCGACAACTAAAATAATGCAGATCGCTGGGGACTGGTCCGGTTGCGGGCCGGTCCCCAGATGCAACAGCAGGAAGGAAACAGAATGCCTGAATTGGACATCGTAGACCTGTCCATGCGTTTTGACTTGCCTAACGGTACTTCAGTGCAGGCGCTCCAGGACGTATCGCTTAGTCTGAAAGAAGGTGAACTGGTCTCGGTTCTTGGCCCATCAGGATGCGGCAAGACAACTTTGCTGAACATTGTTGCGGGCTTTCTTGCGCCGACCTCAGGGCGCATTGAGCTGAATGGGCATTTGGTCAAAGGTCCGGATGCGGAACGCGGAATGGTTTTTCAAAAAGGCGCCCTATTCGAGTGGATGAACGTGCGCGAGAATGTGGATTTCGGTCCACGTATGAAGGGCATGCCAAAAGCGGAACGAGACAAGATATCGGATCATTTGCTTGAGGTCGTGGGCCTACAGGATTTCAAAGAAAAGGCTGTTTACGAATTGTCTGGGGGTATGCAGCAGCGTGTCGCACTGGCGCGATGCCTGGCAAACGAGCCCGATGTGATCCTGATGGATGAACCGCTTGGTGCTTTGGACGCGTTGACACGTGAAAAAATGCAGGGCCTGGTTCTGAAGCTATGGAAAGAAACTGGTAAGACAATCATTCTGATCACCCACTCGGTGGAAGAAGCCCTGTTGTTGGGTGAGCGGCTGATCGTTATGGCCCCGCGCCCTGGACGAATTCACAAGGAATATAATCTACCATTTGCCGAACGAGGTGTGAACGCTGATCTTCGTGACGTGAAAAAGTCCGAGGGCTTTGCGGAAACGCGCGACGAAATCCTTTCGATGATTTGGGAAATGGAAGAGGAAATCATGGGCCGGACGGAGCAAGCATCATGATGGTACTTCTTTTTTATATCGGCCTGTTCGGCGGCGCATTTCTGATCGTGCATCTGCTGCGCAGGGGTTTGCAAAGCCGTCAGGACTTTACGAGCCTCAAAACTGTGACGTTTGGCGATGAAAGTGCTGTACGCGCAGACCGGGCAGCGTCGATTATATCGATCCTTGTGATCTTTGTGATTTGGGCCGCGTTTACCGGTTCAAAATTGCTGCCTATCCATGTCCCTGGCCCCTTTGTCGGGGATTTGCAGTTTACGTACACAGTCGAGGACGCAAACGGCAACACAGATGATGCCACGATCTATGTAAAGGTTCCCCCTTTTGGAGAGGAGGCGGAGGGCTTTGAAGTTGAGCCTGGTGACGGCTTTGCCAAGGATGTCGCCTTTGTCGCGCCCAGCGGTCGTTCCTCGACCATCTTGTTCGACAAAAATGATGAGGTGAAGCGTAAAGATGGCGCGAAGATCATCGCCATCAATGGCACGGCGATTGGTGAGGATGGTTCTGTTAGCGTGGGCGACGGCACAGTATCACTGACCGGAAAAGGCGCGATCAGCTTCACTCCGGCGCAGGGTATGCAGATGAACCCGATCTGGTTGCCGGCACCCGAGACCGTTGTCGCGCGCTTCTTCGAGATCGCCAGCGAAGGCTATCAGAACTTCTCGCTTTGGCAGCATCTTGGTTGGTCGTTGTTGCGGGTTATCGCGGGCTTTGTCGCCGGGGCGCTCATCGGCATTCCGCTCGGATACGCCATGGGATTGTCTGGCTGGTTCCGGGGCTGGTTTGACCCAATCGTAGAGTTCATGCGTCCGGTTCCGCCATTGGCGCTGATCCCGTTGGTCATCATCTGGTTTGGCATCTGGGAGACCGGCAAGATCGTCCTGCTGTTCCTAGCTGCGCTTTGGATCATGACTATTGCTGCACGTGCAGGTGTGTCTGGTGTGAACATCTCAAAAATCCACGCGGCATACTCGCTGGGGGCGTCGAAGTGGCAGATCATGCGCCATGTGATTGTACCCAACTCGTTGCCCGAGATATTCACCGGCGCACGCGTCGCCATGGGTGTATGCTGGGGTACTGTTGTGGCGGCCGAACTTGTCGCGGCACAGAAAGGGGCTGGTATGATGATCATCGCGGCCTCGAAATTCCAGCTGACGGATATTGTCATCATGGGCATCGTGCTTATCGGCATCATCGGCTATGGCATCGATATCCTGATGCGCAAGGCTGAAAACTGGCTGGTTCCGTGGAAAGGCCGGAGCTGACCTTCATCACCGAAGTCAGCTTTTGCTGAATTAACAACTAAGCTGCCTCCGAATAATATTGGGGGCAGCTCTTTATTTGAAGCTGGTCTCTTGCCTTGTGTTGGTTGGCAGCAAGGCACTTCTTTGTTTCCATATCCAAAGAAAGTCCGATGTTAGATAGCGTGAGGATCTAGCTGCGCGCTCTCAGGGGAGTAAAATGTGGCAAGCACTTCATGGCGTATTGCGATATCGGTGTCGGGATATTGGCGGACGCCGATGCACGGTTTCTGGATGGTCTGATCTCAAGGCTGAAGAGAGTCTTGACCAATTGGTTAACGGGTGAGGCCGCACCAATCATACTTGGCTGGATCATGTTGGTGCTCTGTCGCTTCAGCCGATCGGGTTCTCAGCGTCGCCAGCGTGCCTGCAGGCCACAATCTGTCTCATCTCGTGTACCTCAAACCTAGCGCCAAGATATCCGTAGAGGAATTGAATTGATCCGCAGATAGCTATCTGCTTGGGCAAGACCTGACCGTGTTGCAGTCAAACTGCCAAATTCACTACGTTTGAAGGAGCATAATATTCGCTGAAGGGTGACCTCAAGATGTTTTCCATCACTTCCGGCGTCTGTCCAAAATCAGAGGTCCTGCGCCCAGGGTGGGTTTGCGCCGGCGCGCGAAACGGTCACCGCGGCAACTTTTGCCCCAAACTCCAGCGCGTCACGTAAACTGTTTGACGGCAAGGCGCGCAGGGATGACTTATCTAATTGATCCGCGTGACTTAGTGCGGCCAGAACGCCCGCATTGAATGTATCTCCGGCACCGACGGTATCGACGACTTTAACCTTCTGAACTGGTACCGAGACCTCAGTTCCATCCGCTAGATAGCCGGATGCACCGTCGCCCCCTTTGGTCACGATCACGACAGCAGGACCGGCTTGTAGCAGCAGTGGGACTTTCTCGGCATGGCTTTCGGGACCGGGGATAATCCAATCAAGATCCTCGTCTGATACCTTAATTATGTCAGTCTTGGCGATCATGTGGTTCAGCCGGGTCCGGTATCGGGTCTGATCCTTGATGAATCCCGGACGAATGTTTGGGTCCAGCATTACCGCACGCTCTGCGCCATGGCGTTCAAGCAAGGCAGCGTAGGCATCGGCGCAGGGTTCGCAGGCCAAGCTGATCCCACCAAAATACAATGCCGAGATGCCCGGTAGTTTATTGGGCATATCTTCTGGCCTCAGCATTCGCCCAGCAGAATTCTCATCAACAAAACTGTAGGTGGCATGCCCGTCTTTCAACTGCACAAAAGCCAGCGTCGTTGGACGATCCGAGCGAACAGCATGTGTAGTTGTGACGTGGCTGATTTGTAGGGCGGCTATTAGTTGTTCCCCGAACATATCCGTTGACAAACCTGTCAATAGACCCGTCGAGACACCCAAGCGCCCCAACGCGACCGCGGTATTGAAGATGGCTCCGCCGGAGTGAGGAACAAAACCCTTTGCACCCGAATCCGTTGGTTCTGCGATCATGTCGATCAGAGCTTCTCCGCAGCACAGGATCATCCTGCAGTCCTTCGTTGTTCAGAAAAGGCGTGGTTAGTTTAACGTGCGAGCGCATTCTTACAGAAATTGTTAGCGCCAACAATGCCAAATTCATCTTGTTCCGAAACATACAAGTTCATCGCATTACGCAAATCATCGAAACGTCCGCCAGCGTTAAATGCACGTAGAAAATCCTGACCGAACAACCAACGGTTCTTTTCAGCCACCCCTCCAACTAGAAACACCCCACCTGTAGGCGTCAGGGCGATGGCAAGGTCTCCCATAAGTGCACCCAGATGTTCAGTAAACATACGAGCGGCTTTTACCGCGCAGGCATCAGAGCCATCTTGAGCATCCTGAAGAATGTCTTTTGCCGAACGCATGGCGACATTGAGCTGACCTTCAGTCATCCCAATCGCCTGATAAAGCACCGGCAGCCCGGTGCCGCTTAGAAACATCTCGGCTTCGATGGCCAGCGTATCACTGAAGAAACACTCTGGTACGATCTGACGTGCGGCGTTAAAAACCTCGACCTCATCCAGATGGCGCGGCGATAGACCCATATGGCCCCCCTCGCCAGACAAAGTGTGAAAATGACCCTCGGAGTAGAGCAGGGCGCCTACACCCAATCCTGTCCCCGGCCCGACGACCAAGCGCGTCCCTAGAGGCGGTGACGCCTCACCCTGCAGAACTTCGACATCATTCTGGGTAATTTCGGCAACTGACCAAGCAGCTGCTGTGAAATCGTTTATGACATAGGTGTGGTGCGCGCCTGTGGCTTTGGCCAGAGCGCCCTCAGAGAGATCTAGATTGGCGTTGGTCAGACGAATTGTGCCATTCTTAACGGGTCCTGCACCTGCGGCGACAACCGCGCGCGGTTGGGTGCCAACTTCGTCACATAATTCATGAAGCGCCTCCTGCAGATCGCTGACGGTCCCGGTGGGGTGCTTGCGAAGATCAGTCAGTTCCCCCTCAGTCACGACGCCAAGTCTTGTATTGGTGCCACCGATATCGGCAACAAGGTTCCAATGCGCGTGTAGCCCTCCTTTGGGGCGAACCCATGGCGCAGGCTGGCTGCCAACATTCAGGAGTAGCTGAAGCGCATCGGCTGTGCTGCTACTCTCGCATTCAAAGAAAGCCCCTTGAATCAAGCTGCCCTGTTTCAGAGCGATGTGTATCGCATCCAATCCATAGGTCAGGTCTGAAGCATCATTCGAAGCCACATTGATGAAAACCGGCAATGGCTTTTTGTGTTCAGGAATTATGTTCAGCACGGTGTCAACATCGACGTCCTGACTTACTGTCACGCTGAGCCAGTCAATCGGTTCTGCGATGGTCGCTAAATCATCTGACCAGTTGTCGGGAAGGTAATTCTCCACTCGGTCCAGCAGCACCTCGGGGTACTTCGCGTTCAGAATTGAAGCGAGCAAGACTGGTTCAAGCTCTGCGCCTAGGTTGGTCAAACCATAGCTGCGCATTTCTTGACGAGCAGCGCCTTGAGCAAGCAGTTGATGGTGCAGACTGCGCGCTTCGATGCGTGGGCTGCCTTGGTTTTTTGTAATCAGGCACGAGGTTGAGACCTTGAATAGGCGATCGCCCATCCGCGCCACGATTGTTTCAGCGAAATCCGAGAAATATGCGGCTATTTCTCGATTGCACCAGCCGCCAATGTCTTCCAGTGCTGGGGGTACCTCTGAATGATCTAGCACCACACATGGCCGGAGGTTCAGAGTCAGAATTTGATCGATCCGCTGTTCGCACTGATCCAACGCATCAGTATCAGGTGTGCGACCATCTGGCAGGATATCAATCCAACGGATTGGGGTGCGGTACATATCCAACCCTGTGGCCATTTCAGCAGCGGCATTCGCCCCAAATAGGAAGCCATCGGGAAAGTCTGAACGGGTGTAATTCATTGTCGCAACCTGTTGGAGCCATGTCCTGCGTCATGCCCTCTATCAGGTTATGTTAGCGGTATCTATATTAACGTTGATATGAGCCGTGTTTCCTAAACAGGACATCACAACCTTCGATCTGAAGACCGTTCCACGAAACCGGATGCGCATTGTAATTGATCAATACCTCATGCGACTGCGTCTCGCGCCGTCGTAGTCCAGCAGGCATTGGGTGGAGCACAAGATTGGTGTCCTGAGCAGCCATCGTAATGACCCGATCCCAAAGCACCTCATCCGGGAATCCGGCCAGATACCAAAGCCCCGCTTCACCGTGCAGGGCTGGCGTGCCATCGGTGAATGTTAGCAGGGTCTGGGCTCCACCCGACAAACGTTCAACCCAATGTTCCGACTTGCCACCCCCGTCGACGGTGCGGACCACGCTGGGTGGTAGCGTTTCGATCAGGTCGACGTGAGTATCAAGATAGTCAAGGCCGGGACGCCCTTCGCGAGGGATTTGAAAGTCTTCCGTGATTGCTCCGCTACGCGGACCCAGAATGGCCAGATCACAACCCTGTATCAGCCGCTGTTCCAGATCGCCCAGCACGGCTACGCCCGGTGCGAGGATCAGGTTGTAGTGCTTTTCGCCGACCATAGACGGAGAAAGAAAGTCCACTGACAATCCGGCTCGTCGCAATGCGCGGTAGGCTGAGAACACCAACTTGAAATAGTCGAATCCGGCACCCTGAGGCTGCGTGGACCATGCCCAGTCCGACGCATAGTCGAACACAATCGCTACAGGCGCGCGTGCCGGATGGACCTCGCCCAGTGTAGCCAGATCAATGGCAGTTTGGCGCGCCTCAGCCAATCCGGGTGCGTCGTGGCCATTTGGGGTCATCAGGCCAGCATGCATCTGTTCCTGACCGAACGGTGCTTGTCGCCAGCGGAAGTAGCTAACAACTTCGGCTCCGTGTGCCACGGCCTCAAGCGACCACAGGCGCACCATACCGGGCAGGGGGGCTGGGTTGTATGGGGCCCAATTTACCGGACCCGGTTGTTGCTCCATCACCCACCAGCGGCCATGACCCACAGCGCGGTAGAGGTCGTGGTGAAAGGCCTGCATATCGGGATCGCCCTGCTGCAGAAACGCGGTTTTGTGCGCCTCATCCGCTTCCAGACGATCCGACAGAAAGCCAATCGGATAGCTGTCCCATGTGGCGATATCGAGATCATTCCCGACATCGAAATGATCAAATTCCAGCACGCGACCCATATAATTGTGCAACAATGGTGCATCCGTCAGCGGGCGCAGCGCGTCGACCTGGGCTTTGTTGAACACCACCACCTGATCCGAACTGAACCTGCGAAACGCCAAGACATGCGCTGGGTTCGGCTCGGTCACGGTTTGGTTCGGCAACTCGATCTGATCGAAGCTATTATACTCCATCGACCAGAACACATTGCCCCATGCTGTGTTCAGTGCATCGATCGAGCTGTAGCGATCCGCGAGCCAGCGGCGAAACGCTTTCAAAGC
>NZ_JBQERS010000021.1:0-39562 GCF_056535285.1 Ruegeria sp. O11
ACCTCAGATGCCCACCGTCTCTCCGATGCGTCTCAACCGTCTCTCCGGCTCGTCCCCGCCGTTCCCAGCGTCCCAGCAACCGCCTCAGCAGCGCCGGTGAAGGGCGTTCTAAGTATATCGCCCAGAAGCCGCAAGTGGAAAAATCAAAAAAACAGAAAAAAACACAAATGTCAAATTTTAATGCACAAAAACAAACGGTTATGAGAGCAACTCAGCCGCAGCACCCGGAAGTCGCTAACGCCGACCATCGCAAAACAGCGCCATAGATATGTTATTCACACGGTTACCCACAGACTCGCCCACGAGTCAGGCTGAATCGGCCTGTCTAAACCGGATCAGGAATGTTGTGACCGGTAGGCGTAGGACCAGAAGGCCCAGAATAATTGCCAGGTAAACTAACGGCTCGATCTGAAACCCCTTCGCCAGCATCACATAATGAAGCGCGCCCAGAATTGCAGCAGGATAGACCAGACGATGCAATTTGCGCCACCGAGGCCCCATACAGCGAACCGACCAATTGTTGGATGTGATCGCAAGCGGCAGCAACAATACAAAGGCAGCCATACCAACGGTTATATAGGGCCGCTTGATAATGTCCGCCCAGATTTGGCTAGGGATCTGCACGTCCAACAACAACCAGATCAGCAAGTGCAATGCGACATAGGAAAATGTCAGTACACCTATCGCGCGGCGGAACTTCATCAGATTTAGGCCAGCGAAGCGACGCAAGGGCGAAATCGCGAGACCAAGAATCAGAAGCTGCAGCGCCAGCTCGCCAAACTCATGCTCGAGCGCCTCGATCGGCTCGACCCCGAGACCACCGATCATGCCCTGATAGAACAACCAAGGCGCTGGCAGCGCGCCCAGCAGATAGACAGTCCAAATGGGGATCCGTCGTAAGAGGTCGTTGAGCCGCTGCATCATCTCAGTAGTTCTTCGCCAGATCCATGCCTTCGTAAAGGCTGGCGACCTCATTTTCATACCCGTTGAACATCAGCGTCGGGATTCGTTTGGCGAAAAGACCACCGCCGATTTGCCTCTCCGATGCCTGTGACCAGCGCGGATGATCCACATTGGGGTTCACATTGCTGTAGAAACCATACTCACGCGGGCCCGCCATGTTCCAACTTGTCGGAGGCTGCGTATCCGTCAGCGTAAGCCGCACAATCGATTTGATCGATTTGAAACCGTATTTCCATGGCACAACCAATCGTAAAGGCGCACCGTTTTGGTTCGGGATATCCCTGCCATAGATCCCAGTTGCCATAATGGTCAGCGGGTGCATCGCTTCATCCAAACGCAACCCTTCGCGATACGGCCAATCGAGCACCGGATATGCGACACCGGGCATCTCATCCGGACGATAGGCCGTTTCAAAGGCCACGTATTTCGCGCCATCCTGAACACCAGCCATGCCGAGCAAATCTGCCAGTTCGAACCCGTTCCACGGGATCACCATCGACCATGCCTCGACGCAGCGGAAACGATAGATTCGCTCCTCGACCGTCATTTCAGACATGATGTCATTGAAATCATATTCTCCGGGGCGGTCGACCAAGCCGTCGATGGTGACACTCCAGGGTTCGGTCACCAGCGTGTGCGCATATTTCGCCGGGTCATCCTTGCGGGTCCCGAATTCGTAATAGTTGTTGTACGAAGTGATCTCTTCCCAGGTATTAGGCTCAAGCGCCTCGGCCGCTGCGGGGCGTGCAAGGCCCGCCAGCCCGACACCCGCCAAACCGGCCATGACCTGCCGCCGGTTCAGAAACGCCGCCCTTGGGGTGACGTCTGCATGCGTCAGTTTGTTGGTCCAGCGATGCGCCATTTGGTTCTCCGTCATTCATTAACCTCGGAACTGAGGTAAGGTCTGATAGCACAGAGCCAAGGAAACAGGCGTCACGATTGAGCGAACAGATTGTAACGTAAACCGCGCATGCTTTTGCGCGGGAATAACAGTCACCCTATATTCAAGCCGACAACACGGTTTATTTCGCAGCCCAGATTGACCGCCTGATAGGTCGGATAAGGCAGCCGGGCCGAAGTTTCGATATCGCGTCGAACCCAGTCCTGCGCCTCCAATTGCTTGAGCGAGGATGACAATGCACGGTCCGTGACCACCTGAAGATCCGACCTAAGCCCAGAAAAGCGCCGAGGTTGGCGGGTCAACGCCAGTATAGGAACCGTCCAGCTGCGGCGCAGTAGCTTCAATTCGGTATTATCAGGCACCAAAGCCATGATTTCTGCCGCTACAGCCGCCGCCTGCACCCCGCCTTTGGTCAAACGGAATTCAGGTCGCAATGGGTGGCCGTGGCCCGGGTTCCGTTCAAGAAAGCCAAGGCTAACCAGATGCTCCAGACTTGCTGCAAATGCCGTCCGGCTTGCCCCGATCGCGGCGAGTAATGGCGCCTGCCTGCCCGAAACCCCACTATGCAACTGCGCAAGAATATTCAGCGACCAGGCCCGAGAGGTAAGCTTGACAAGTGTCTTAATGTCCATAAAGTATAGTTACTTTATTTTAGGACAAAAGGAAAGTTCCATGCCCCTCGTTTCCTTAGAAAACACCATCACTCTTGCCATTTCGGTCAAAGACCGCCACGCCAGCGCACAATGGTACAATGAGAAGCTCGGGTTTGAATTGGTCCATCATATTGATGAGGCGGGTTGGAGCGAGATGTTGACCAAAACCGAGGGCGTGACCCTTGGCTTGGGCGAGCAGGCAGAACCAGCGCCCGGGAACACCGTTCCGGTCTTTGGAGTGGCTGATATCGCAAGCGCACGCGATGCTTTGGAGGGCGCAGGAGTTCGGTTTGACGGCGAAACCGAGACAATCGAGGGGATGGTCAGCACTGCCACATTTTACGACCCGGACGGCAATGCAATGATGCTGGCGCAGGACTTGGCCGGACAGGCCTGAACGCTCTCCACCCTTTTTAGCGCCACTACCAAAAAAAGACCCGCCAGATTGGCGGGCCTCTTCAGTTCTTAAGGCTTAGTGAACCACTGCATCGTCAGGGCGCGGGCGTTCCGATGTGCCCAGCCGATCGCCGATGATCAATCCATCCGTGCCTGCTGTGACAGGTACAGTCTCGCCATCCTTGATCTCACCGGCCAGCAATGCCTCGGCCAGCGGGTTCTGCAAGGCTCGTTGGATCACGCGTTTCAGCGGGCGGGCACCGAAGACCGGATCATAGCCTTCGTTCGCCAGCCATTCCTTGGCGCCATCGTCCAAGGCCAGCTCGATCTTGCGGGCAGCCAGACGTTTTTGCAGGCGTGCCATCTGGATATCGACGATGCCATCCATATCGGCCCGCTTGAGCCGATCAAAGATGATGGTTTCGTCCAGACGGTTCAGGAATTCCGGCCGGAAATGCGCCCGGACCGCATCCATCACATCGCGCCGTGCCTGGGCGCTGTCCGCACCTTCAGGCAACTGGCTGAGCGCCTGGGACCCAAGGTTCGACGTCAGGATGATCAGCGTCTGCTTGAAGTCCACGGTGCGGCCCTGGCCATCGGTCAGAACGCCATCATCCAGAACCTGAAGCAAAACGTTGAACACATCCGGGTGCGCCTTTTCGACCTCGTCAAACAGCACGACCTGATATGGCCTGCGCCGCACGGCTTCCGTCAGCACACCACCTTCATCATAACCGACATAGCCCGGAGGAGCCCCGATCAGACGGGCGACCGCGTGTTTCTCCATGAACTCGGACATGTCGATCCGCACCATCGCGTTGTCGTCGTCGAACAGGAAGTTCGCCACGGCTTTGGTCAGTTCGGTTTTCCCGACGCCGGTCGGCCCGAGAAACAGGAACGAGCCCAGCGGGCGGCCTTCGTCGTTCAAACCAGCCCGCGCACGGCGCACGGCGTTGGCCACGGCGGTCACCGCCGAATCCTGACCAATCACGCGGGAATGCAGCTCATCTTCCATGCGCAGCAATTTCTCGCGCTCACCTTCCAGCATTTTTGAGGTCGGGATACCGGTCCAGCGTTCGACCACCGAAGCGATCTGTTCGGGACGCACCGTTTCCTCGGCCATCATGGCGTTGCTTTCGGCGTTTTCGGCCTCGGTCAGCTTTTTCTCAAGCTCGGGAATGACGCCGTAGGAGAGCTCACCCGCCTTGGCCAGATTGCCTTCGCGCTTGGCGATTTCCAGATCAGCGCGCGCCTTGTCGAGCTGCTCCTTAAGATCACGCGCACCCGCCAGCTTATCCCGTTCGGCCTGCCACTGGGCGGTCATCTCGGCGGATTGCTCCTGAAGGTCGGCCAGATCCTTTTGCAAGGTTTCTAGACGATCCTTGGAGGCCGCGTCATCTTCCAGTTTCAGCGCTTCTTCCTCGATCTGCATCTGCAGGATCTGACGATCCAACTGATCGAGTTCCTCGGGCTTGGAATCCACCTCCATCCGCAAACGCGACGCCGCCTCATCGACCAGGTCGATTGCTTTGTCGGGCAGGAAACGGTCGGTGATATAGCGATGCGAGAGCGTCGCCGCCGAGACCAGCGCCGAGTCGGAAATACGCACACCATGGTGCAGCTCGTACTTTTCTTTGATGCCGCGCAGGATGCTGATCGTGTCCTCGACCGTTGGCTCGGTGACCATCACAGGCTGGAACCGGCGCGCAAGGGCCGCGTCTTTTTCGACGTACTTGCGATACTCATCCAGCGTGGTCGCGCCGATACAATGCAGCTCCCCCCGGGCAAGCGCAGGCTTGATCAGGTTGGCAGCATCCATCGCGCCGTCGGACTTACCCGCGCCGACCAGCGTGTGCATCTCGTCGATGAACAGGATGATTTCACCGGCGGCCTCGGTCACTTCGGTCAGAACAGCCTTCAGGCGCTCTTCAAACTCGCCACGGTACTTCGCACCAGCGATCAGCGCCCCCATGTCGAGCGCAAGCAGCTTTTTGTCCTTCAGCGATTCAGGGACGTCGCCGTTGACGATGCGCAGGGCCATGCCCTCGGCAATCGCGGTTTTACCGACGCCGGGTTCCCCGATCAGAACTGGGTTGTTCTTGGTTCGGCGCGACAGAACCTGCATCGAGCGGCGGATTTCCTCGTCCCGCCCAATGATCGGGTCGATCTTGCCTTCAGCGGCCGCTTCGGTCAGGTCGCGCGCGTATTTCTTAAGCGCGTCATAGCCCTCTTCCGCCGATGCGGTGTCAGCGGTGCGCCCCTTGCGGATGTCGTTGATCGCCTCATTCAGTTTCTGGGCCGATACTGCACCGGCCTCCAAAGCCTCTTTGGCTTTGGATTTCACCATACACAGCGCCATCAAAACGCGTTCGACCGGCACAAAGCTGTCGCCCGCCTTGGTGGCAATCTTCTCTGCCTCATCCAAAACCTTGGCAGTCTGGCCATCCATATAAATCTGGCTCGCGTCGCCGCTGACCTTTGGGATCTTGCCCATTGCAGCGTCCAACGCCTCAACCACACGGTTCGGTGCGCCGCCAGCGCGTGTGATCAGGTTGCTCGCCAGCCCCTGATCGTCATCCATCAATGCTTTCAGAATATGTGTGGGTTCCAGCCTTTGGTGCCCCTCACGCAGCGCAATGGTCTGCGCCGCTTGCACGAATCCCCGTGCCCGCTCGGTGAACTTGTTCAAGTCCATAGCATTCTCCTTTTCTTAAGCGCCCCGCTTTGACGCGCCCGCTTGGCGGCACGCGTCGGTCTGGGCCTCACATTCAATTTGGGAAATGTCTTTTCCCATTCAAGGGGCTAGAGCAGATAATTCGGCGTCACCCGCGCGGAATGGAATAGACGGTATATCCGCCGGTTTGGCCCATAAATTCAGCATCATACATTTCAACCAAAGATTGCTCTGCACTGCTGCCTGTGGGACATGAAACCAGATCAGCTGTATGATCGAGGAAGTTGCCGGTATAGGCTGTCTCCCCTGTCAGTTGGCACCAGTCGTCTTCCGATCGATACCCACGCACCAGCAGAAGATTGTCATTGGTTGGAGCCGGTGCAGCACCAGTTTCGGGCGGATCACTCTGAGGCGCGTCTTCGCATGCGGCCAGCATCAGTGCCACGCCAAGTAGAATTACTTTTTTCATCTTTTTTATCCCTGTTCTAAACGTTTGCACATTAGCACATTGCGCAATTTAGTACGTGAACCGCTTCACCTCAGGCTTCGCGCATAGACAGATCGCCCCGAACCCGTTAGGACGCACACGTTTGCCAAAAAGGAGCGCCCTATGTCCGATGACCGCCTGATCGTAGCCCTCGATGTCCCAAACGCCCTGCAGGGTCTGGCCATGGCTGAGCGGCTGGGGGATGCTGTTTCGTTTTACAAGATCGGGCTGGGGATGCTGACCGGCGGCGGGCTGGCATTGGCCAACGAGCTTAAACAGGATCACGGCAAGCACATATTTCTGGACATGAAGCTGTTCGATATCGGCAATACTGTTGAAAATGCGGTACGTGGGTTGGCGCAGTTTGACTTGGACTTCCTCACTGTTCATGGCGACCCGCATGTGGTGCGCGCCGCAAAGGAAGGTGCAGCGGGCAAAGACCTGAAGATTTTGGCGGTCACCGTCCTGACATCCCTGAACAGGGACGATTTGGATGCGAGCCTTTTGAAAGCGGGCGACGTTCAGGACCTTGTGGTTGAACGTGCAGCCAAGGCATTTGAGGCGGGGGCCGATGGCGTCATCGCCAGCCCTCAGGAGGCTGCTCTGATCCGGGCCCTACCCCAAGCCGAAGGCCGCCTGATTGTCACGCCTGGAGTGCGCCCGACTGGCTCTGCACATGGCGACCAGAAACGAGTCGCAACCCCAGCCAGCGCAATTAGAGACGGCGCGGACCACATAGTGGTGGGTCGTCCGATCTATGAGGCGGAGAATCCACGAGCCGCCGCAGAAGCCGTTCTGAACGAACTAATTTCTTTGCCGCGGCACTGACTGAGCAACCGGATTAATGCTGAATAGAGGACAAGTTCGACCTGCAACCAGTTGACCTTACGTCAATTTTCACTGCAGCCGCGCCAAATCGCCCCTGTGCCCGAAAACACACATGAAAAATACGAGTTTATTGCACGATTGGCTTGAAGGTATCGAAATGGGCGAATTTGCGCGATTCTGGGCTTGAGACACTCCCCAACGGGCCATCTCTTCCTGAGGTCCGTTTCCTCCCCCCGCACCAGCGGGGGGCTTTCTTCTGAGAACAACCAACCCTTTTCCACTACCCAAGTTCGGTAAGGTAATCCTTTAGACGGGCAACGAAATTGGGTATTGCAAGTGGGTCGGCCAAATAATCTTGAGGGTGCATCAGGCACCATCCCTGCCCTTCGTCACCAAATTGGACAAGATGCACATCTTGGGCCGGGCGTCGGGCAACAAAGAACCAGCTTTGATCGTATTGACGGGACCATACAAGATCAGTTTCCGACAAGCTCAGCCCAACTTCTTCGACCGTCTCTCGCAACGCACATTCAATGGGGGATTCGCCCTCCTCTCGCCCTCCGCCGGGGAAATCAAAATGCCCGGGAAAGGGGATATCATCTTTTTGGTCTCGCAAAATCACAAGTAATTCTTCCCCTAGGAACAGCGCAGTTTTGGCCCCCGTGAAATCCATCAATCCCCTTTTTATTCCGGCCCAATCGAGATAGCTTCTAACCGACCCAGAGACTTCGCCAAGTCGAAACTGGCCCGAAAGAACCTGTAATGCCTGCCATCTGTCGCGATTGCTTAAATCAAATAGAGCAGAGCAAGCGCTGCACATACTGTGGCAGCCCACGATTGAAATCGCACCCCGAGTTGTTCGATCTAACCATCGCCCACATGGATTGCGATGCGTTCTACGCATCTGTCGAAAAGCGCGATAATCCCGAACTGGCAGACAAGCCGGTGATTATCGGGGGTGGAAAGCGCGGGGTGGTATCGACCGCGTGTTATGTCGCGCGAATACGCGGCGTGCGATCAGCGATGCCAATGTTCAAGGCACTTCAGCTGTGCCCCGATGCGGTCGTGATCAAACCGCGCATGTCGGTTTATGTCAGCGTTTCACGCCGAATCCGGGAGATGATGGACGAATTGACGCCTGTTGTGGAACCGCTGTCACTGGATGAGGCGTTTATGGACTTGTCGGGCACTGAACGACTGCATGGTGCGCCACCAGCTGTAATGCTGGCACGGCTGGTCAGACGAATGAAGGATGAACTTGGCTTGACCGGCTCAATCGGTCTTAGTCACAACAAGTTTTTGGCCAAGGTTGCTTCAGATCTGGACAAACCGCGCGGGTTTTCGGTGATCGGCAAGGATGAAACAGCTGAGTTTTTGCACGATAAACCAGTGAGGCTGATCTGGGGAATCGGCCCGGCTGCACAGGAATCGCTGGATCGTGCAGGAATTCGAACATTTGCCGATCTTCTGCGCTGGGATCAGGAGGCACTGACCGCCCGATTCGGATCGATGGGCTATCGCTTATGGCATCTGGCCCGAGGGCAGGATAAGCGGCGCGTCTCTGCGCATGAACCGATGAAGTCGATAAGCAACGAGACCACGTTCTTTGAAGACACCGCCAGCATCGAAATATTAGACGGACACCTGTGGCGCATGTCCGAAAAAGTGGCCGATCGCGCCAAAGCCAAGGGATTGGCGGGTCGGATTGTGACGCTGAAACTGAAACAAGCCGATCACAAAGTCATTACCCGGCGCGTGTCATTGCGCGACGCGACACAGATCGCGGACAGGATATATCGCACGGCGCGCGGATTGTTCGATCAGGTCGGGGATCAGGGCCCGTATCGCCTGCTTGGATGTGGCCTATCCGATTTGTGCACCGAGGATCAGGCCGATATTTCGGGTGATTTGCTAGATCCCGGTGCCACACGCAGATCCCAGGCTGAACGGGCCACAGACGATATTCGCCGCCGATTTGGTAGTGATGCGATCGTTAAGGGACGCGCGCTGCGCTAAGGCTATTCGGCAGCCAGCGACAACGGCTCGGACCCTATGGAGGCAATCTTGCCGGTGACCTGCCGCAGTACCTCACGGAACGATTGAAAGTTGCCGTTTGGCTGAATTGTATCTTCGTCCATATAAAGAGAGCGGTCGATCTCGATCTGGATCGCGTGTTGCTGCCGGGTTGGGCGGCCATAGGTCTGAGCGACATAGGCCCCTGCGAAAGGCGCATTACGTGCCACATTCAGGCCCGCATCTGTGAACGCAGATTCAATCTGATCGACGATCAACCCCGAGGCAGCAGCACCAAACCGATCACCCAGAACGATCTCGGGGCGCGTACTGCCAGAGCCGCCGGCCATTGCGACCGCCTCATGCGGCATCGAGTGGCAATCGATCAGGATCGCTTGCCCGAACATCTCGTGCGATTCGGACAGAAGGGATTTCAGTTTTTGGTGATAGGGCCGCCAGTAAGTGTCGATCCGCAGGCGCGCTTCGTCCATCGTCAACTTACCACTGTAAATCGCGCGCCCATTGGCGACCACGCGGGGGATCACGCCCAGCCCCGAAGCCACACGCGGATTGTGCCCGTGACGGCGCGCGCCCTGAATCAGCGCCGGATCCAATTCATCTGCACTGCGATTCAGGTCCAGATAGGCGCGCGGCATGGCCGCGGCGAGGAATGGCGCTCCGGATTCCGGGGCCGAGTCGAATAGCTGATCGACATAGGCATCCTCGGAAGACCGAATCATTTTACGGTTCAGTACAGACCGTTTAAGCAACGACGCGGGATATGCCCGACCACTATGCGGAGAGGCAAATACCACGCATGAGGTACGCTCTGCGGGCATATCCAGAACATAGGCTGCATTGGTCGCTGCGTTGGGCATGGGCTCTCCGTTCGTTCGCATTGAACATAGACCGGAAAATAGTTCTGCCAAACCCCTTGATCCCCCTAACGACTCCTTTTATAGACCCCGCTACCGGCGCGGGGTTCCGCGCCCCATTTCGTTATGGGGTAGGCCAAGCGACGGTTTCATGGGCGGTTAGCTCAGCGGTAGAGCACTTCGTTGACATCGAAGGGGTCACAAGTTCGATCCTTGTACCGCCCACCATGAATTCACTGCTTCGGATTTCCGGGGCACCCGATTAACCCAGGCGCTGGCCACGTCCTTGATGAAGGCGCCGCAGATTGGAGACAGACCATGAAGGTCAAGAACTCGCTCCGCTCGCTCAAGAACCGGCACCGTGATTGCCGGGTTGTGCGTCGCAAAGGCCGCGTCTACGTGATCAACAAGACGCAGCGCAAGTTCAAAGCTCGTCAGGGCTAAGAACTGCACATATCCGAATAAGAAACCGCGCCTTTGAGCGCGGTTTTTTGTTTAGGGGTGAAGTGATTTGTGCGCCGCGTGGGTTAAGAGAGTTTGGCCGAGTGCCAGACATGCTTGACCGTCATGTAGTTCTCCAACCCTTCGGTTCCGCCCTCACGGCCATAGCCGCTGGATTTCATACCACCAAAAGGCGTTTCGGGCATCGAGGCTTCGAGCGTGTTGATCGACAGATTGCCCACCTCGACCTCATCAATCAAACGGTCGATATAATCTGCACGATTGGTGAAGGCATAACCTGCCAATCCATAAGGCACCGAATTTGCCTGCTCTATCGCATGATCCAATGAAGTGACCGGATTGATTACCGCCACCGGACCAAAAGGTTCTTCCTGCATGATACGGGCATTGTCGGGCACATTCAGTAGGACCGTGGGCTGAAAGAAGTAGCCCTTGTCACCATGTTTGGCTCCGCCCGTCGCAACCGTCGCGCCCTTTGCGCGGGCGTCTTCCACCAGTTCTGTCAATGCAGGTACCCGGCGATCATTGGCCAGTGGCCCCATCTCAACATTTTGGCCCATCCCGTTGCCGACAACAGTTGCAGCGGCGCGTTCGACGAACGCGTCTGAATACGCATCGAAGATGCTTTCATGGGCAAAGAACCGAGTCGGTGATGTACAGACCTGCCCGGCGTTGCGCATCTTTCGAACCGCGCTTGATACACCTGCCGCCCAAACATCGGTATCTTCGCAAACAATTACGGGCGCATGGCCACCCAGTTCCATCAGCACCTGCGTCATATGTTCGGACGCAAGCGTGGTCAGATGGCGGCCCACTGCTGTCGAACCGGTAAAAGCCACAAGCCGGATCGGTTCCTGCGGGATCAAGTGGCCAGAGATTTCTGCTGGGTTGCCGAACACAAGATTCAACACACCCGGAGGCAATCCAGCGTCGTCAAAGGCCTTTGCGATATGGATCGCACCCGCCGGTGTTTCTTCGGCCGCTTTCAAGATGATCGAACAACCTGAGGCGAGCGCACCAGCGATTTTCCGTGCCGGCTGGCTCATAGGAAAGTTCCAAGGTGAAAACGCGGCGGCCACACCGATGGGCTGGTGATGTACCGCGAATTTATGACCCGGCGCAGCGGGTATGATCCGTCCATAGGTGCGCATTGCTTCGCCCGCGTCCCACTCAAAGAACTCGGCCCCTCGGATCACCTCAAGTCGGGCCTGTTTCAGCGGTTTGCCATGTTCCAAAGTGATGGATTGAGCGATCTCCTCCTGACGTTCCCGCATCAGTGCAGCAGCACGCAGGATCGTATCAGCACGTTCACGTGGTGCGGTGCGGCTCCAGATCTTGAGGCCTTTGACAGCCGCATCAAGCGCATCATCCAGATCGCTTTTGGACGCACAGGGAAGACGTGCGATTTCTTCTTCGGTCGCCGGGTTCACGACAGGCACATCCTGGCTGGTCGTGCGCCATTTTCCTGCGATGAACAGCTTAAGCTCAGGATACATGTAATTGATGCCTCCGAATTAGGACCCTTTCAACTCATGCAATGGCTGACATTACTTCAAGTGAATTGGATGAATACTGATATCAAATTGGCGAATACCTGATCCTATTTCTGTTGCACTGCTTGGTGTAGCGCGGCTTTGAACGCCCGGCCTGCCGGGGACAGATCGGCATCGGCACGAAATGAAACTCCGATGGGCCCCTGACCAAAGGGTACGTCCCAATCCAACGGTGTCAGATAGCCGTGGGCAACGTCCTGCGAGACAACTTCGGCCGGCATAAGCCCAATCAAATCGCGCGATTGCAGCAAAGCCCGGTTGGTTAGATAGGACACGGATTCTATCATCACCGGCGGCACATATTGTTGCTGACCAACGAAGAAATGGTCGAGCTGTCGTCTGAGTGTGGTTTCCAATGGGGGCACAATCCAGCCAAAAGGCTTGGTCTGGGCAAACGAGATGTTCTTACGCCTGGCAAGGGGGTGCTGATTGCCAACAACTGCAAGTATGTGATCCTCGAACAGTTTCTCCTGCCTGATCTTGTCACGGTGTCGGTGCGAGGGCAGACGTCCTACCACCATATCGATTTCACCTGACAGCAATCGGGGCATCAGAACTTCATTCGTGCCTTCATTGATCTTGATTGCCACGTTCGGGCGATCGGCCAACAATATTTCAATTGCCGTTGGCAGCAGGCTGGTCGAGGCGGCGAGCAGAGTACCCACAACCACACGCCCCGAATTTCCCTCATTCAGATCATCAAGTTCCTGCGCTGCGTTTGAGACTTGTGCAAAAATCAGCTTGCCATGACGGATCAGGGTCTCTCCGAACACAGTGGGGATGACGCCGCGATTGGTTCGGCTGAATAGTTTGACCTCAAAGTCTAGTTCAAGATCCTGAATCATCTTGGTCGCAGCGGGTTGCGAAATGCCCAGCTCGCGCGCGGCATTCTGGATATTGCCGTGTGCGCCTACGGCAACAAGCAATCGCAACTGGCGCAATTTCAGCCGAGTCAGGGCGCGGTCGACGATGCGTGAATGACGTCCAACCATGGTCAGAGCACGACCGGACTTGAAATCTGTTCGAGTTTCGAGATGACGCTCATCGCGGCCAGTGCGGAGCTGCGCGGATTGTCAGGCAGTGAATTTCCGCTGATCTGAAATTGGAACTGCCCGAAATCGCCTTCGGCTTCGATCTCGTGGATGTTGCGCGTGATCGATGGGTCAGCGATCAGACGGACCTGCGTTTGGTCGAAACCCAGCCCTGCCAGCGCAACCGCCGCCGCAACATTCGCGTTTTTAGGATATCTCAGTGCAGCCTCTCGGGCGGTGCCGTTGAAATGCGTTTCCGCGATTGTCAGAGCCTCCAGGTCCAGTTTGTCCGCAGCCGGTGAACCCATCCAGCCCAGTGGCGGTTTCCGCCCGACATAGGTGACTTTTTCCAGCTTGCCCGTCGCGGCGGCACTAAGGCAATCGAGCGCTCCGATCGCACCGCTGGCCAAATGCAGCTTTGCCCCACCTTCCCGTGCGGCCGATGCCAACGCATTTGCCACCCGCTGATCCGCCAGTGCGCCAATGGAAACGGTAACCAGATCGAGGCCGCAAGCCAGAATCTGAGGCCCGTGCTCCTCCAGTGCCCGATGGCCCGCGCAATCAATCACCAGTTCCGTATTCGCCGTGAGATTCGAAACCGAATCTACAAGCAGTTCCGGATTTTGCGAAACGCTGCCCGATCTCACCAGCACCGCGCAAACCGAATGTCCCCGGGCCTGAACCGCGTTCGAAACATATTGCGCAATCGCGCCTTTACCAATCAATCCGATCTTCATGCGGCAAGCCTACTCCAGCGCTAAAGATTTCTAAATTGATAATCCATGGATATTCTATTTTCCGATACCCAATTCCCGGCTTTCGCATTGGATCAGGTGGAATGATCGGGCTTTCATGATGCGGTCAACCGGAAGGCCCGTCTGAAATGAAATACTCCAAGCACGATGCAAAAGCCTATGCGCGCGAACATATGACAGGAATTTGGGCAGCAGCCCTGAACCCGTTCAATGACGACCTTACGCTGGATGAGGCGGGGTTGAGGTCGAATATCCGGCACTGGATTGACGATCTGGGTATTCAGGGCCTGTTTGTAGCGGGCAAACAAGGCGAGTTCTTTTCGATGAGCCTTGAAGAGCGCAAACGAAACTTTGAGGTTGCCGTCGATGAATGTGCGGGCAGGGCCGGTGTGATCGTTTCAGTCTCGGATCAGAACATGGACACAGCGCTGGACCTGGCACGCCATGCGCAGAATTGCGGTGCCGACTACGTCGTTCTGCATGCGCCCGTTCTGAGTTTTGTTCAGGACCGCGGAGAGGTTCTGTACCAATATTATAAGCGGTTCTGCGACGAGCTTGATATTGGAATCGCGATGTGGAGCCATCCGGACAGCGGATATCTCATGCAACCCGAGGAATGCGCGCGGATTGCCGATCTGCCCAATATCGTTGCGATCAAATACTCGGTCCCGCGCGAGATGTACGTGAAGCTGACCCATATGGTCGGCGACAAGATTCAAGTCTCTACCTCAGCCGAACATGAGTGGCTGGATAACATCCTCGAACTGAACTGGAAACTGTACCTGTGCTCGTCACCACCCTACCTGTTGCAGAGCAAAAACGACCAGCGGATGAATGAATACACGCGGCTGGCCTTTGCGGGCAAAGCAGATGAAGCACGCAAGGTGTTCGACAGCCTGAACCCAGTGCGGGACGCAATGAAGCGTACCCGGCCTGCGGACAAACCCACCGCCTTTGGCAAATACTGGCAGGAACTATTGGGACAAACTGGCGGGCAGGTGCGGCCCCCGATGTTAGAACTGACAGAGGCCGAAAAAGAGATCATTCGCAATGGGTTCGAAGAAAGCGGACTTAAGGTTTAGCCCGATGGATATAAGCAAATCAGATATCTAAATGCAGATAATTTCTTTGCGGTTATGGGAAAACAGGCCAATCTTCTACTAACAGGGAGCCGGATATGTCGAAGTTAAGAGCATTCAACTTTCAGAAATGGATCCACGAACACCGTCACCTGCTGAAACCGCCTGTCGGCAATCAACAGATCTGGGAAGATGCCGACCTGATGGTCACTGTGGTTGGTGGACCGAACAAGCGGACCGACTACCATGACGACCCGGTCGAGGAGTTTTTCTACCAGCTAGAAGGTGACATGGTATTGAAACTGTTTGATGGGAATGAGTTCTACGACGTCCCGATCCGCGAGGGCGAGATTTTCCTGCTGCCGCCCCATGTGCGTCATTCTCCGCAGCGCCCTCAGGAAGGCTCCATCGGGTTGGTTATAGAACCCAAACGGCAGACAGGTGAGCTGGACGCTATCGAGTGGTACTGTTTTGAGTGCGGATCACTCGTTCATCGATCCGAGATGCAACTGCAGTCTATCGTCAAAGACTTGCCGCCGGTCTACGAAAAATTCTATGCATCGGAAGAAGACCGAACATGCCCGCAGTGCCAGACCGTACATCCGGGCAAAGAGCCACCAGAAGGCTGGGTCACACTCTGACACCAACAATAAAACAGGGAAACACATGAGACATTTTGCTAAGATCGCCGCATCTGCAGCCGCGCTGGCTGTGACATCTCTGGCCGCCCATGCAGATGAATTCCGTCTGGGCCTAATTACTCCACCCCCGCATATCTGGACCAAAGCAGCGGAGTCCTTTGGGGCCGAGTTGAATGAAGCCAGCGGCGGCGCACATTCGGTTTCGGTTTTCCCGGCCCGCCAGTTAGGGAACGAGGCCGAGATGTTGCAGCAGCTTCAGACCGGTGCGCTTGACATGGCATTCATGACGGTGGCCGAGGTATCGAACCGCGCGCCAGAATTGGGTGCGTTTTACGCCCCCTATCTGGCGGACGATATTGGCCATGCCGGGCGTATCCTGCGTTCGGATACCGCCAAATCAATGCTGGAGCCACTGCCCGGTCAGGTTGGCGTCGTGGGCGTTGGTTACGGTATGGCTGGCCTGCGCCAGATCGTCAGCCGGGGTGAAGTGTCATCAGCCGACGACTTGTCAGGCCTGAAACTTCGGATCACGCCCTTCACACCGATCCTTGATTTCTACAACGCAGTTGGGGCTGCTCCAACTCCAATGCCCCTACCGGCGGTCTACGACGCGTTGGCGAATGGTCAGGTCGATGCCATCGACATGGATGCCGAATTGATCTGGGTTCTGAAATACTATGATCACGCCGATACGATCGTGCAGTCGGACCACATGATGTTCCCAATGGTCGGTCTGGTTTCGGCCAAGGTCTGGGCCGGTCTATCCGATGAAGATCGCGCAATGATTGGCGATCTGATGGCCAAGCATGTGGACAGCACCATCGATGCCTATGTCGCCAACGAGGCCAAGTGGCTGGATCAGATCGAGGGAACCGGCAAGGCCTACAAGAAAGTGGATGCCTCGTTCTTCGGCGATGCCATCGAGGAATGGAACGGTATCTGGTCGGAAAAAACCTCATCCCTTGACGCGTTGCGGGCGACTGCGGCAGAAACCAAATAAAGGTGAATACATCAAGGAAAGGGCGTAGGTCGATCCTGCGCCCTTTTTCATAGGGGATCAGCGATGTTGTACCGGCTGTCAGCCGCCTGGGCGCGAGTAGAGTTGTGGTGTGCCGCAGGCTTGGCGGTCTGCGTGACCCTGTTGATCTTGCTGAACGTGGTGACACGCACAGCAGGAAACGCGCTTTTCTGGGTGGATGAGTTGGCGATCTATGCGATGGTCTGGATGACGTTTCTTGGCGCATCAGCAGCACTGCATCACCGCAATTCGGTCTCGATTACGCTCGTTGTTGATCTGGTACCACCTCGTATCAGGGCAATCATCGGCAAGGTGGTGGATCTGGTTGTATTCGTTTTCGCAGCCGCGATGCTGTACTTCTGCTGGCGCTGGTTCCTGCCTTTGGACATCGCGCGCGCTGGATTCGATACGGTGGCGTTTCAAGGTAATACATTTAACTTTATCTATGCCGAGCCGACCCTGACCCTTGGGCTGCCAAAATATCTGTTCTGGCTGGTCATGTGGCTGTTCGCGCTGGGGGCCACATTGCATTCCACGATGCACCTGCTGGCTTGGCAAACTAAGGGCGCGCAATCATGAGCCCGATTGTCTTTCTGGCCGCACTGCTTTTGTCGGTTCCCGTCGCCATCGTTCTTGCAATTACGGCGATCTGGTACATCTGGGAGAGCGGTAATACTGTTCTCTATGACAGTTTTGCCCAGAAGATGTTTGGCGGGCTGGAGAATTATGGCCTGCTGGCGATTCCCCTGTTCATGTTAACCGGAGAACTGATGAACGAAGGCGGCATGACGCGTCGCCTGGTTGCTTTGGCGCGTGTCTTTGTGGGCGGGTTCCGAGGCGGGCTTGCCTATATCAACCTGTTAGCCAACATGTTCATGGCCGCCATCATTGGCTCTGCCACCGCGCAGATTGCAGTAATGTCGCGCGCCATGGTCCCCGCGATGGAAGAAGAAGGTTATGACAAAGGCTTTGCCGCCGCGACCACAGCGGCGGGAGGCCTGCTGGCGCCCGTTATTCCGCCCTCAATGATGTTTGTCATCTTCGGAGTTCTGGCTCAGATCCCGATTGGCGACATGTTCATCGCAGGAATCATTCCGGGGCTTCTTCTAGCCGGAGCCTTTGCGCTGGTGATCACTTTGATTGGGTGGTCGCAGCAGTTTCCCAAGGGCGTCTGGATGTCACGCCGCGACGCGATGCGCGCTCTGATCGCTGCCCTGCCCGCCCTACTGATCCCTGTTTCGATCATCGGAGGCATCCTGTTTGGTATCGCCACGCCAACCGAATCCGCCGCCATCGCCTCACTGATCGCGTTTCTGGTCGGGTGGTTGATCTATGGTGATCTTAAACCTCAAAACCTGGGCGAGATGTTCAAAAGAACCGCCTCAAACGCGTCGATGATCCTGTTCATGATCGCCGCTGCCAGTGTTTTCGGCTGGGTTATTATTTACGAAGAAATCCCTCAGCAGCTGGCAGGTCTGATCACCTCGGTCACGTCCGATCCGTTCCTGTTTCTGCTGATCGTCAATCTCGCCCTGCTTTTGGTTGGAATGGTCATCGACGGCATCGCAGCCATCATTCTGATCACGCCTATACTTCTGCCTATTGCAACCGGATCCTACGATATCAGCCCCTACCAGTTCGGAGTTGTCGTTTGCCTGAATCTGGTTCTGGGCCTGCTGACACCACCTGTCGGAATCGGTCTCTACATCGCTTCCACAATGAGCGGCACGAGCCCGGGGGCTATTCTCAAATCTCTTTGGCCCTTTCTAATCGCAGTTGCCACCGTTCTGATCCTACTGAGCTACGCTCCAATACTGTCGACGGCTTTGATATAGCCCGTTCTACCCGGTTAGGTCTTTGTTGGGTGGTTCATCATCGTTTCCAACCCCGTGTACCGCAGAGCGATTTTTACAAGAATAGCCGCCCATTCTTGATCCAATCCTTGGTTAAAATCACCTTGCGATAATCAATAGTATTCATAATTATACAACTGCATAACAATGGCATTTCATGGATTGGAAATGATAACCCAAGGTCGGAAATTCACGCGTCAATCCGCCGAATCTCGACGTAAAGCCCTGATTCAGGCGACGTTGGACCTGATTGCCGAGATAGGTTTACACGGCGCAACTGTCCGCGAAATTGCCGCTCGCGCAAACGTTACGCAGGGATTGATCCGGCATTATTTTTTATCGAAAGAAGAGCTGATTCAGGCCGCTTATGAACATCACATGAACGCTCTGACCGATCAAACTACAGCCGCGGCAGGTGATGGAACCGCAGTGTCTCAGCTAACCAATTTTGTGATTGCGTCGCTACAGCCTCCGGTAGTTGATCCGGCTGCCCTTGCGTTATGGGCCGGGTTTCTGAACCGGGTGCTCCATGACCCCAAAATGCAGTGCATCCACCAACAGACCTATACCTATTTTCGCGACCAACTTGAGAAACAGATCGTTGCGGCATTGAACGAATCCGGACGTTCGGTCAAAGCATCCGAGGCAACTCAACTAGCGATCGCCTGCAACGCGGTACTTGATGGGCTTTGGCTTGAAGGTAGCGCCATCCCGGACGCTTTCTCTGATGGGCAACTGGCGCAGATTGGACTGACAGCCATCAGTGCGATCATCAGAATTCCGTTAACCAAAGAAATGAGGCAGCCTTGAGAACCACTGACGTAACTAAGCGGCTCGCCGACTTGGGAGGGGCGAAATGGGGTGTACACCTGAAAGCACGAGAGCTTATCAAAACTGGTGCGGATATCGTCGAGATGACGATTGGCGAACCAGACGTCCCTGTTCCAGATACACTGATTGAAGCCACCGTATCTTCGCTAAGGGCTGCGCGCACTGGGTATTCCAATGGCCACGGTGAACCTGGTTTACTTACAGCGATTGCCGAACGCTACACAGCCAACCGCGGGCGAGTTTTTGAACCTGAGAATGTTTTGTGCTTCCCCGGAACCCAAACCGCATTGTTTGCAGTAATGGCCGGGGTGGCTCAGACCGGAGACGAGGTTCTTGTCGGGGATCCGATGTATGCGACTTACGAAGGGGTTATTCGCGCGTCTGGCGCCGACGTGGTGCCCGTTCCGCTTCGACCCGAATGCGGATTTCGCATGCAGGCGCAGGACATCGCGCCGCGGATAACATCGCGCAGTCGTGCTATTTTACTAACCACACCACACAACCCCACAGGTGCAATTCTGACCGAGGCAGACATTGCCGAGATTGGACAATTGGCGATCAAACATGATTTGTGGATTATCTCAGACGAAGTCTATGAAGAACTCGTCTATGAAGGCGCGAGATTTTTTTCGCCATTAGCTATGTCGAATCTGGCTGATCGCGTTATCGCAGTTTCTTCGATCTCGAAATCACATGCGGCCCCGGGGTTCCGTAGCGGTTGGTGTGTCGGACCCGTCTCATTTTGTGAGGCTTTGCTGCCTTTTTCCGAAACCATGCTGTTCGGGAACCAGCCTTTTATTGCAGACATGACAGAACTGGCGATCCGAAGCGGTTCTGAAGTGGCCCCTGAAATGGCTGAACGATTTGCGTCGCGCGCCACCCTGTTGGCCGAGCGACTGCGCGCCGAAACGAAGCTGATAGTACACCGGCCAGAGGCAGGGATGTTTGCACTTATCAACGTCTCAGCCACCGGTCTAAACGGAGAGTCCTACGCCTGGGACCTATTGCAAGCTGGCGTGGCCGTCATGCCCGGATCAGCGTTTGGCGACGGCTTGAACGATTGGGTACGTGTCGCGCTGACGATCAGTGATGCCAAATTTTCCACAGCGGTCAGCCGTATTGTGGACCACGCCAATTTGTTAACCTGCGAACGCATCAGAGCAAAGCACGCTTAGACGCCGCATTAGAAAAATGTTCATGATAGCATCGCTCTAAAGCAGTTGGTCTTAGTTGGTTCTACAATTTTGATTTAGCCCCAACACTTAGGGCTACGTCACTTGAATTGGTCTCGTTTGCTGCCAGAGGGCACGTGATCACCCATACATTTGACATAAAATGGGACGCGCAGAGCCTACGCGGTTCACTCCGAATAATGACTGCGCCGGCAACTCAATTGCAGTATCCGATGCCTTGCCGCTTAAGCCTTCCGGCGCGGCGACAATTTGACCAAGTAATTTTGTCGGATTTGCTTGCATCTCCTGCCAAATCGTCTAATTGACTATTTCAGTCGGGTAAGCACCCGCACCGAATTCTAATGTTGGGACACATCATGCTGAAATCCTCCACATGTATCGCCGTCGCCTTGACGGCTCTGATCTCCACCTCGGCTGCAGCCCAAGGTGAGCTGAACCTTTATTCTTCGCGCCACTACGACACTGATGAGCGCCTGTATTCTGACTTCGAAGACGCCACCGGCATCACCATCAACCGCATTGAAGGCAAAGCAGATGAGTTGATCGCGCGGATGGAAGCTGAAGGTGCGAATTCACCTGCCGATATCCTTCTAACAGTCGACACGTCACGTCTGGCCCGCGCCAAGAATGCTGGTATTCTGCAGCCCATCGAAAGTGCAGTGCTGGAAGAACGCATCCCGGCCAATCTGCAGGATCAGGACAATCAGTGGTACGGATTCTCACAACGCGCTCGGATCATCTTTTACGACAAGGCCGACGTTGCCAATCCCCCAGCCACTTATCTGGATCTGGCCAAGCCAGAGTATGAAGGACTGATCTGTATACGGTCGTCAAGCAACACTTATAACCAGACACTTTTAGCCTCGATCATCACCAACCACAGTGCGGAAGAAGCCAAGAAATGGGCTGAAGGCGTTGTCGCCAATATGGCCCGCGAGCCACAGGGCGGTGACACCGACCAGCTGCGCGGTATCGTTTCCGGCGAGTGTGAGATCGCTGTTTCAAACTCCTACTACTTTGCTCGTGCTATGCGCAAAGACGTAAAAGGCCTGAGCGCAGATATCGATATGATCGGCGTGCAGTTCCCAGCTCAAGACGCTGAAGGCGCTCATATGAATCTGTCGGGCGCAGGTGTCGCGGCGAACGCGCCGAACAAAGAGAACGCCATCAAGTTCCTCGAATATCTCGCAAGCGATCAGGCCCAGGTATATTTTTCAAACGGAAACGATGAGTTCCCCGCGGTCGAAGGTGTAGCACTGGCCGACAACGTTGCAGCGTTGGGTAATTTCAAAGCGGATGAGGTGAACCTTTCGGAAGTCGCCAAGAACATCCCCGAGGCCCAAAAAATCTTTAATGAGGTTGGCTGGAGGTAAGTTATCTGGCAACCCGAGCAGTTAAGGGCGCGGATATTCCGCGCCCTTTTTTGTTGCGCACTACATTATTTTTTGCATAATTCTCAATTATGAAACAGATTCCCATATTTGATCTATGCTAGACAACCTCTCAAACCGCCTTGCAAAACGTCTGAGCGAGCTGCGTCAGGGCCGTGGCTGGTCGCTTGAACAACTGGCGGACCAAAGCGGTATCAGCCGAGCCACCCTTTCGCGGATGGAAAATGGTGATGTTAGCCCAACCGCCGAAACCCTTGGACGTTTATGTGCGGCTTACAGCTTGCCGATGTCGCGCTTGTTGATGATGATCGAGGACAGTTTCGACCCTAAGGTGCCTTTTGAAAAGCAACCCGAATGGCACGACGCCGAAAGCGGTTTTACGCGCCGGTCGGTCTCACCTCCGGCGACGGGGCTCAGCGGTGAAGTGATGGAGGGCCATCTGCCCCGCGAAACCGTCATAAACTACGAGACACCACCCAAACCGGGGCAGGAACATCATCTGATTGTTCTGGACGGCGAATTGGCGCTGACAGTAGACGGAGTGCGCCACGCACTCAGCGGCGGCGACTGTCTGCGCTATCACTTGTCCGGACCCACGCAGTTTGAAACCGGGGCGAAACGAGGCGCGCGTTATCTGCTGGTGCTAATATGATCTCGCGCTTGTCCGAGGCCTTTTTCGATGCCGCACTGGAGGATTTGTCGGATATCCTTCATCGGTGCGTGCATACCGGTGCCAGCATAGGTTTCATCCTGCCATTTTCACACGAAGCCGCCCTTACATATTGGCGGGATCGGGTGCGCCCCGGCCTGCGCCAAGGCACGCTCGATCTGTTCGTTGCCTATGGTGATGGACGCATTCAAGGTACAGTGCAATTGATTCAGGCCACAATGCCAAACCAGCCCCATCGTGCAGATGTTGCCAAACTGCTGGTCCACCCCGATGCCCGCCGCCGTGGACTGGGACGCGCCCTGATGACCGCTTTGGAAACGCGGGCGGTTGAACTGGGAAAATCCTTGCTGGTTCTGGATACCCGTAGCTCCGATCCTTCACGGGTATTGTACCAGTCGCTGGGTTTTCAAATCTCTGGCGAAATTCCAAACTATTGCCGCAACCCGTTCGAAAATCGACTTGAACCCACAACCTATATGTTTAAGGACCTGAGCTTATTACCGGTCGTCAAAACAGTCGGTTAAATCTCAAAAACTCAATCCGGTGCCCTTTAGGCAGGTGCGCGATCTCTGCCGGGATTACCGCCAACCCGTCGGACTGCGCCAGCAATGCCACCCGCCCGCTGTAGGATGCCGCCAGACATCGCAACTGCGGAGTTCCCTCTGGTGATGTGCCTTCAATCCGCACCGGCCGATATTCCTGCCTACCTGCTTGGCGTTGCAATGGCTCTGCCAGAACAGCTTGCTCGCATACCGGCTGAGTGTGGCTCAATCCTGCCTTCCGTGCCATCATATGCGACCCGATGATCTGCCATGTGACATAAGCAGATACTGGATTGCCCGGTAGCCCTACATATAGCGCATCCCCACGGCGCCCGAACATGATTGGCTTGCCCGGTTTCATTGCCACCTTCATCACATCAGTCTCACCGCCAATTTCCTTGAACAGGCGAGGCATGTGATCTTCATCCCCCACCGAAACGCCACCTGTTGTGACGATTAGATCAGACGTTTCACAAGCCTCCTCCAACACGCGCTTCAGAAGTTTGGGGTCATCTTTGATCTGGCCGCAATCCGTTAAATCAATCCACGGCTTGTTCAACAAAGCCAACAGCATATACCTATTGGAGTTGTAAATCTGGCCGGGGCCCAGCACTTCATCCGGCTCGCGCAACTCACTGCCAGTCGAAAAAATTGTCACCTTCAGTTTGCGATATACCTTGACGCGCCCGTGACCAGAAGACGCCAGAACGGCAGCTTCGCGCGCAGTAATCTCACATCCGCGGGACAGAATCTGGGCCCCGACCTGTAAATCCTCGCCCGTGCGGCGTATGTGTTGACCGGGCTTGGGCCGACGAGAAAATCGGATGCGGTCTGCGATTACACTGCAGTCCTCTTGCATAAGAACGGCATCAAACTCCGTTGGAACCGGAGCGCCGGTAAAAATACGCAAGGCGCTGCCCACTGGTGCGTTGTGCATTCCGCTATCACCGGCGGCCATTCGCCCGCCTATCGGCAATTCAAACTCAGTCCCTTCGTCCAGATCACCAGTCCGAATGGCGTATCCATCCATGGCCGAATTGTCGAAAGCTGGCATGTCGACCCTACTGTAACACTCCTCGGCCAGAACACGCCCGATCGCTTGCTGCAGCGGTAAGGATTCAGTGTTACCAACTGGGTGCGCGATCGACAGGCCAAGGGTTAAGGCCGCATCCACGGTTTGATATATGAGAGCGTTACGGTCACAATCACACCCATCAGCCATTTTGAGCCCTCTTAATCCATTACTCCGATCGCTCTGGCAGGCCAGAGAACGACGTGGCGAATTTAAAGAGCGATGAATTGCAGTTCTTTGATCGAGGTTAAATCTGCAATGAATTCGAGATCAGCTATTTTGCCTCTGAAAGTGGGCTGTGTGCCAAGCCGACCCAATCATACTAGCTCTGCAGTTCGCGATTCTGGCGGGTCAATCAAATTCGGACTCGCGCAAATTTGCCTACGCCCGAGGTTTTGACCGCTATACATCAATATCCAACGCCAGCGCATGGATACGCGGCACGATGTCTCCCAACGCTTTATGAACCGCGCGATGGCGGGCAACACGAGTCTGGCCAGTAAAGGCTTCCGACCGGATGCGAACGTTGAAATGGCTCTCTCCACCCTCTTGATAGCCTGCATGACCGCGGTGGCTTTCGCTATCATCGACTACATCAAGCTCAGTCGGATCAAATGCTGCCTGCAATCGGTTACGGATTTCGTCGGTCACGCTCATTTTTTTGCTCAACGGCAAATAAATTGCCGTTCCCCTCTTCTACTTTCGGCTGCTTAGATTAAACTGCTGCCTCCGAGTCGAAAAGATGCCTTCGTGAGGTTGTGCAGATGGTAAAGTCAGATCCCTTCGGGTTCGATATGTCCGTGTCCAGCGCTAAGAAAAAGAAGCCGCGCGGGCGCCGAGGCATGTCGGGTGCGTCCGAAACTTCGGTGCGAATCTGCGATCACGAGGGTTGCGAAGAGGCCGGCAAGTTCCGCGCGCCCAAGGCACCTGATGTTCTGGATGATTTTTTCTGGTTCTGCCAGCAACACGTGCGCGAATATAATCAGAAATGGAATTTCTTCGACGGCACCACCGAGGCCGAGTTGAATGCACAGCGCTCGAAGGACAAAGTGTGGGAGCGTGAGACCAAACCTATGGGTGACCCCGAAGCACGAGCATGGGCACGCCTGGGCATCGAAGACCCGCATCAGGTTCTGGGCGAAAACGCCACCAAGAACCCCGGCCGTGCCAACTCTGGAGGCCGCCGCCTGCCCCCCACCGAACGCCGCGCGATCGAGATTCTCGAAGCTCAGGACAGCTGGTCCAAGGCTGAAATCCGGAAGGCTTATAAAAAACTGATCAAGGTGCTACACCCCGACATGAACGGTGGTGACCGGTCGCAGGAAGAACAGTTGCAAGAGGTCGTCTGGGCTTGGGACCAGATCAAGGACAGCCGCAGCTTCAAGTAAGGTTATGCGGGAGCGGTTCGGCTTGGTTCACGAATAATGCTTGTTTCGCGACATTTTTCGATTCCCGGATACATGCTGTTTGTAGGCTCAATCCACTTGTAGAACGTCGCCAAATCGGGTTTGGCGGCGTAGAGGTGCCCGACATTGTGTTCGGCTGAGAATTCAGCGCACGTTTGCTTGCTTATCATGGATGGCACGAGCGAGACACTCGTCGGATCGCAAGGCTCTATACCGTGGCCCCACACAGTACAATCCACTCCATAATAACCGGCCAGGTTCACCGGACGGCCACTTACGCTTTGGTTCAATTAAAAATCGAACGCCGTCTGAACCGACGGGGAATATGGCTCGATCATTTCTTCGCCTTCGCTATCGCGCTTAATCGGTCTTACAGTGTGAAACTCGAAGCGGCCCTCGTAACCTGCTCCAAGCGATTTCTGAGCGTCCTGAGGTGTCGTTACCCCCGACAACCAGCTTTCAATCTCATCAGGCGTCAGGATGACCGGCATACGACTGTGAATATGGGCAATCTGCGGGCTTGGCTGACGGGTTAGAATCGAACAATTGTGACTTCCGTCTTGTGTTCGAACAAAACCGGCGAAGAACATGGTAGGTGCGTTGCGCTTGACAGTAATAAAGACCGGGCAATCATGGCCCTGGTCTTTTGGCCACTCATAGTACCCCAACGCCGGGATCAAGCAGCGGCCGTTGTCCCAATAATCTTGCCAGAAACCTACATTTTCAATCTTCGAGTTTATGACGGGCTTCGCGCTACGCGGGTCCTTCAACTGCCAGCGTGCGGTTGTCAGTTCTGCGGTGCCATTCGCCCACCGGATCATGCCGATCTGATTGGTCGGGGAAACATTATAACCGCCTGTCGGCAACTGGTTCGGCAAATGAGGCGAAACTTTTCCGTAGAGAAAATTCTCGAGTATCGCCAACATCTCGCGCTGCGTCAGGTGACCGGCTGCAAACTTACCACACATACCACGATGGTATTGGGTGGCGATAATCGGGGCAAGTGGGCAGCTTGCCCTCAAGCATTTTACAGATCACGAATCCAAAACTGCAACGGTTTTTGGCTTTCAAACTCCTCGCCCACATCCTTCCACGAGAACTGCGCCACCACCCCCGGTAACGGCGTGTATCCCCGCGCGCGCCAGAAGGCATCGAGCGGACGGTAATCGGCGGGTCGCATCGGGTGGTCACCGGGGCGCTGGACGCTGCAGAAGGCGCATTTGGTGAAGCCCAACGCACGCGCATGTTGTTCGCGCAGGTCAAAGAACTTATGCCCTACGCCTTGTCCTCGGTAGCGCGGCAACAACACTGACTCTGCGCAGTAGAAGATGTTTGAAAGGTCCAGATCCGTCTCTGCAAAGGCTGCAGCGAAGTCGTCAGCATGATCGGTCAGGGGGGCCCCGGTCGAGGCACCGACCAACCTGTCGCTATCAAAGGCACCGACAATGATAGCCCTGTCACTGTCCCGATAGGATCGCAGGTATTCCCGTTCATAGGCCAAATCGCCATCATAGAGATATGGCCAGACCCGGAACACCTCGATCCGCAGGCGCGCCACATCGTCCAGCGCAGCCTCAAGTGCCGCCCCGGTCAAGGGGCGGACATCCGTGATCTCAGCCATTTGCAACCTGTTTGGTCCAGTCAGCAAGATTGTAGTAGGTCGTCACGCGTGTGATCTTACCATCCTTGAGGTCAAAGAACGAACCCGCAGGCAGGCGATAGGTCTGGCCATGCGCCTCAGGCAACCCCTCATCGGTTTCCAGATAGGTGCCGTTGACGATAAACTCGGCGGCGGCGCGGGCGCCGTGCTCGGCCTCGAAGATCACGATATCGGTCAGGTTCTCGCGGTAGCAACGATTCATATGGGCGCAGAAGGCGGCAAATTTTTCTTTGCCGACGCGGATCTGGCCTTCGTTGACGTGATGGGCCACGTCGTCGGACAGGCAGGCCATCATCGCCTCGACATCACCGGCGTTGAAAGCGTCGAAATAGGTTTTGACGGTCGAGTTCATGGTCGCTCCGTTGGTTCGCCCCAGCGGTCTTTCAGATGCGAAATGATCTGATCGCGGGTCTGTCGATAGTGACGTAGCTTTTCTTCGCGGGATTCGCCTAATCCGGTAGGGTCCATAATTGGCCAATAATCGACATCGAGGTGAAAAAACCGAGTCAGTTCCAGCGCCTTTCTCTGGCTGGCGGGCGACAGGGCCACAATCAGATCAAACGAGCTGAGATCGTCGCCCCATTCCTCCATCTCGTCGAATGATCGCGAACGGTGGCGGGACAACTCGACCTCGATCTCCTGACAGACAGCTATGCAGAAGCCGTCGATATCAAGATCACCGTGGACACCTGCGGATTGCACATAGGTGCCAGTCCCATAAAATTTCTTCATGATGCCTTCGGCCATGGGGGACCGAACCGAATTGTGGTCGCAACAGAACAGAATGGACTGCGGCAGAGACGTCACCCGTCAGCCTCCGAAATGCAGCACGCAGATCAGCGTGAACAGGCGGCGGGCGGTGTCGGTGTCGATATCGGCTTTGCCTTCCAGCCGTTCCTGAAGCACGCGGCTACCTTCATTGTGGATACCGCGCCGGGCCATATCGATGGTTTCGATCTGGCTTGGCGGCAGGTTCTTCACCGCGTTGAAATAGCTCTCACAAATCTGGAAGTAGTCTTTGACCACTTGGCGGAACGGCCCCAGCGACAGATGAAACTCAGCCGCCTTCTCGCTCGCCTCGGTTTCAATGTCGAATACCAGACGTTTGTCGCGGATTGACAGTTGCAAGTGGTATGGCCCGTCCGGGGTTGCCCGGTCGTCGCGCGAAGGAAGGGTGAATGAATTCTCCTCAAGCAGATCATAGATGGCGACCTTGCGCTCCTGCTCGATTTCGGGGGTCGGCGGGGGTAGGTTCCGGTCATCCAGTTCGATATGCGAGATACGGGTCATCTTAACAGTCACAATCCTTACGTCTGCACAGACCTATAACAACGGATTTCAATGGGCAACGCACAGAAGTGGCATCGCCTCAAGTCATCGCGTCACATCAACCGTTCAACCGGTTCAGGCGTGCCGTAACCGATAATCCGTGCGCCTCAAGGCTTTCCGACTTCGCAAGCATTTCGGCTGCCGGACCGATGATGCGGAGAGCCTCAGGCGTCATTTGGCTGAGCGTGGTTCGTTTGAGGAAATCCATCACGCTGAGTCCTGACGAGAATCGCGCCGAACGTGCGGTTGGCAGCACATGATTAGGGCCGCCGACATAGTCGCCGATGGCTTCGGGCGTATACTGGCCGAGGAAGATCGCACCTGCGTGGATGGTTTTCTGGCTCAGCGCCTCTGGGTCGGCCACGCAGAGTTCCAGATGCTCGGGGGCGATACGATTGGACAGTGCAGAGGCTTCATTCAGATCACGTACGATGATCACCGCGCCGAAATCGCGCCAACTGGCACCTGCGATGGCACGGCGCTGCAGGGCCTCAAGGCGTTTCTCGACGGCTTGGGCAACGGCCTCACCGAAATCGGCGTCGTCAGTAATAAGTATCGATTGCGCGCTTTCGTCATGCTCGGCCTGGCTGAGCAGGTCCAAAGCGATCCAGTCGGGGTCGTTGTCCCTGTCGGCAATGACCAGAATTTCCGAGGGACCGGCGATCATGTCGATGCCAACTTTGCCGAACACGCGGCGTTTGGCAGCAGCAACAAAGGCATTGCCCGGCCCGGTGATCTTGTCGACCGGCGCAATAGTCTCGGTTCCATATGCCAGCGCGGCCACGGCCTGCGCACCTCCGATACGATAAATTTCATCCACACCTGATAGCTGCGCCGCCAGCAGGACCAACGGGTTCGCCTGACCGTCAGGTGTTGGAACGACGATGGCCAGCCGGTCCACGCCAGCCACTTTTGCAGGAATTGCGTTCATCAGAACCGACGATGGGTATGACGCCAATCCGCCCGGCACATAGAGCCCCGCAGCCGACACCGCGGACCAGCGCCAGCCGAGCGTCGCACCGGCCTCATCCGTCCACCGATGGTCCTCGGGCATCTGTTTTTCGTGGTAGGCCCTGATGCGGTCAGCCGCCAGTTCCAGCGCTGCGCGATCCTCTGGCGTAACCCGCGCGACGGCTTCAGCGATCTCATCTGCAGAGAAGGCCATGGTTTCGGGCGTCAGCTCGAGACGGTCGAATTTCGCGGTCAGCTCAATCACAGCCGCATCGCCTCGGGCCCGCACATCGTCGATGATTTGTGCGACGACCGCGTCCACATCGGGGCTGTCCTCGCGTTTTGCGGATAGCAGCGACTGAAAAGCGGGCTCGAAATCAGCTGCAGTCGTATCGAGGAAAATGGGCATGTAGGGTACTCCGAAGGCGTTTCAACGGGTCTTATCGCCGGGACCGCGTGGCCTCAACCCTTAGCCCACTGGATGCAGCGATTTGCGCATCGGATATTGCGGAATGCCGTTCCATTCGGTGGGGTCTCCAGCATCCTGCCAACCCTGCGCGACATAGAACCCATGCGCGGTTTTGGTCGCACGCAAATGCGCCTCTGTGCAGCCTTGCACGCGCAATTCATCCTGCAACCGATGCAGAAGAGTTGCGCCAATTCGTTGCCCAGAGTGATCTGGGTCGACATAGAGTAATGAAATCTCACCCTCTGCACGCAGTCCGCCAACCGCTACAACCTCCTCCCCTTTTGTCGCGACCCACAGAGAGGCTCCAGCATCGATCCAGTCTCGGATCGCAGCCGGATCCTTGTTGGCGGTCCATAGGGCAAGCTTCATGGGGTCATCCCGATGATCCGCTTGACACAGATCGCGGATCGAACGGGTCAGAGTCCGGCTTATACCGAACACATCAAAAACAGTTGCGGGTCGTAATCCTAGACTCTCAGGCGGGTTCGAAAACGCCTGAGCGATGCCGCGTTTATTGTTCACTCGGGGTGCTGCGGAGCCTGGCCCGAGGGCGCGATGTATGGGCGAGTAACGTCCTTGAGTGTAACGTCTATTGCCTCGACCGACAGCCGGATCGCACCATCGCCAGCGAGCGTCAGCAACACCTGACCGGCGCCATCTTCTGCGGGCTCAAATTCAACCGACAACAGGGACAGGATCATATCTTTATCGCTGCGGTCGATACCTTGGCTGGCCACGGACAAAACGGAATCAAACACCAATACTGCCTGCACTCGTTCGAATGCACGGCCACGCCGGGCAGCGGCATCTTTGTCTTCCCACCGAAAGCGATTCAGCAATAAGGCAAAGCGACGCTCGGACGGGCGCCATGTCATCTCGGTGACCGGAAAAATCGCGTCCTGCGTCAGGGTCGCGATAACCTGCAGGTCATCGGCATCCTCGGCCCCAAGGTTCAGCGGTGCCTCGCGGCCGTCTTTGAAACTCGCGTCTGTCATTGACCCTTAATCCGTTCGATCTTTGCGCCCACGCCTTCCAGCTTGCGCACCACATGTTCATATCCGCGATCCAGATGATAGACCCGGCTGACCACCGTTTCACCTTCCGCCGCCAATCCGGCAAGGATCAACGAGACCGAAGCCCGCAGATCGGTCGCCATCACCGGCGCGCCTTTCAAGCGCTCAACCCCGGTGACGGTGGCCGTGCCACCATGCACCTCGATATTGGCGCCCATGCGCACCAATTCGGGGGCGTGCATAAATCGATTTTCAAAGATGCGTTCCTCAAGCACCGAAGTTCCCTCGGCTGTGCACATCAGCGCCATCATCTGCGCCTGCAAATCAGTCGGAAATCCGGGGAACGGTTCGGTAACAACATCAACCGAGCTTACGCGCCCGTTCTTGCGCGTCACTTTCAGGCCTTTGTCGGTCTCTGCCACACTGACCCCTGCCGCATCCAACTTGGCAGCAAAACTTTCGACCAGCCGCATACGGCCGCCTAACAGCTCGACCTCGCCTCCGCAGATCGCAGGGGCCAGCATATAAGTGCCCAACTCGATCCGGTCGGTCACCACCTGATGGGTGGCACCGTGCAGCCGGTCGACACCTTGAATTTCGATTGTCGAACTACCCTCACCGGAAATTTGCGCGCCCATCTTGCGCAGGCATTCTACCAGATCGACAATCTCAGGTTCGCGCGCAGCGTTCTTAAGTACAGTCGTACCCTTGGCCAGCGTGGCGGCCATGACGATATTCTCAGTCGCACCAACCGAGGCAAATCGCATTTCGTGCACAGCACCTTTCAGACCACCGGGTGCCTTGGCGTGTAGATAGCCGTCTTTCAGTTCGATCTCGGCCCCCAGCGCCTCTAACCCTTCGACATGCAAATCCATCGGGCGCGCGCCGATCGCGCAGCCACCAGGCAGCGAGACAACCGCCTGCCCAAACCGCGCAAGCAAGGGACCGAGCACCAGATTCGAAGCGCGCATCTTACGAACGATGTCATAATCAGCAACATGGCTGGTCAGACTGTGGCTCGACATCGCAATCACCTGCCCATCCTGCAATGCGGACACTTCAGCCCCAAGAGATTGAAGCAATGCGGTCATTGTCTTGATGTCACTAAGGCGCGGCGCATTGGTCAGCGTCAGCGGTTCTTCGCTGAGCAACGTCGCAGGCATCAGCGTCAGGCACGCATTCTTCGCCCCTGCAATGGGAATCTGCCCACTCAGTGGGCCGTTGCCCGTCACCAGAATCGAATCCATCTGCTCTTATCCCTCGTCCTTGTCGGCCTTGTGCCCGGAAGCTGCCCGCGCTTTCGCCTGTGCCTTACGCCGCGCCATATTCGCCTTCAGAGCCGCCTTCAAACGGTCCTCGCGCGTTTCCCCGGATTTGCCGTGCTTTTTGGGTGAATTTTTGTCTGCCATTGTCTTTCTCTATAGCAGTGGAAAAAAACCGTCCAGACACCCTTGCGCCGGGTTTCGTTTGCGTCTAATCACGCGCCCACAGCGCTGCTGTAGCTCAGAGGTAGAGCACTCCCTTGGTAAGGGAGAGGTCGAGAGTTCAATTCTCTCCAGCAGCACCATGACTTAACGGTTTTTACCGCATTGTCTTGCACAGTTTCACGCACAGTTATTTTCTCCTTTCGATGATTTCGATAGCCCGTTGTTGATGATGTGGGCTGTGGTGCCAGTAGTGTTTGCGGATGGTCTCAACGCTGGTGTCGAAGTATTCGGCAGCGTCCTCTAACTGCATCCCGTTCATGACGGCCCAAGTGATAGCCGTGTGCTTTAAGACATGAGGCGAAACGCCATTGACGCCAGCCCGTTGAGCAGCGCGCTTGATGCCCGTCTTGATGCTATCGAGACGTTCACCACGAAACATTACGACGTGCGTTTCACCAGACTTCCGCCACCGCGAAAGATGCGACCTGAGTTGGCGCGGCATACGCACGCGACCACGGCGTTTGTTGGTCTCTGCATCCTCAATCGCCTTGAAGCGGATCAGGCCTGCGTCCAAGTCAACACGCGTCCAGGTGAGATCCAGCACAGCCGCCATGCGACGCCCCGTGTAAATTGAAAGCAAGATGAAGCGCTGAACATGAGGTGCAGCACAACGCAGGATGGCCGCGACCTCATCACGGCTCAGCCATCGGTCCTCAACTTCACCAGCCTTCGGAAGCGTGACGGCAATCGGGTGAACTAAAAGGCCCTCGCTGTGTGCATGGTTCAAAGCAGCTTGCAGCACCCCCAATTCGCGCTTCACAGTCGATGCTGAGGCCGACACAACGCGGGTGGTAACCTTGCCCCTTGTGCTTACGGTTTCGATTTGGCGAGGCTTAGCTCGTTCGCGCTCATACGCCTTACACGTGGTGCGCTTTACAGCGTCGCAAGTCAGGTTGCCCCAATAGGGTGCAAACGCTTGAATAGAATAGCCAAGAGTTTCAGGAGACGTCATACTTGCCCCCCTGTCCTCTGCATATTTGGCCAAAACCTCCCCCAAGACTAGTTCCCATGGATTGGCCGGGCCTTTGCGGCTTGGCGGCATTCGGTTCTGCAGGTAGTCTGCGAGAGCGTCTTCAGCCTCTGCACACTGGCCAAGGCCATATCCTGTCCGCTGCATGAAACCACCATCTCGGATGACCCACTGGCTTTCGTCTTTGCGATAGTAGAGTCGGGCTGGCTTTCGTGGTCGGGGCATTCCAAAAACTCCAAAACAGCGGCCCAGGTCGTGTAGAACGTCCTGCCGATCTTTTTGGCCCACAAGCGGCCATCTTTGCGTGCCTGATGTAGAGATGAAACGGTGATGCCCGAGTGCAGCCTGGTTGCCGCCTCCTTGATCGTCATCAGTTGGGGATCGGCGCTAACCATCGTACCCCCCTTCATCCGCCCACGGGTCGATCCCATGGATCAGGCAATAGAGGTCATCAAGCAGATCGCCGCCAAGTGAGTGTTCAGTGTATCGCCCGTGGGTGTCCGTCTTCCCCGGCTGGAAGTCATGAGCAAACATTGCGTCAAACAGGAAGAAATCTGTTTCAGAGCAGAGCTTTGAATCGGTCGCTATATCCGGGTCATGCCAATAGAAGGTCAGATAATCTCGGAAATTGCCCTTCGACACTTTGATTTCACTCATATGGTACGGGCGGCGTTCAAATGCCATTGCCGCGAAAATTGCATCGAAAGCTTTAGTTGGAGCGGCTGAAAGGCATAGGGGCAAAGGGCCGCGAAAATCAGGAATGTTTCGCTGGTTGTATCTCATCAGCGACGTTTCTTCGCGGGGGCCATCGGGATAAACATCGATCGCGACCAAGGGAAGTTCGGCGAGTGCTTTGATAGCTTCAGGTGCCCCGGTTGGCGGGCCATCATACAGCACAGCAAAGATCGCGTTTGTCGCATCTGATGCCGTCATATCGGGGGAACCACTGCCGCGCCCGCCAGTCGTGAATAACCCAGCTTTACGGCATAGCTGCACCAGCGAGCGCGCCCGTGCGCCATCGCCGCGCAGCATTTTTTCCATCCAGTTTTCTAGATCTTTAAGCTTAGCCATACTTTTGAAATACCATATCGAAACTCTCTGCGCAAGTCTTTTGATATGGCATTTCAAAACTAGCCAGAAACGATCCAATTCAGTGTTGGCGTAGAATGTCGAAGCCATTTTTATCCTTTCGCAACCACTAGAGGTGGGTCCTTTGGAAACGACCGAATATCGAACCACTTGAAGCAGGTGCCGTCTGGGTTGCGCTTGTCGCCCATGTAGAGGTGCGCCCCCGTCGTTCGATGACGTATCAGCGCCGCCCTGAACGCTCTCAGGTCTATCAGCCACCAGTTCATAAGAGCCCGGCCATCAGGTCCGGCGTGGCCGTAGAACATCCAGTCTCCATAGCCGTTGACGATTTTGGACAACTCAGTTTCTGCGCCTGACGGAACCTTGGCCCTGATCGTGAATTGGTGCGGATATCTGGACGCATACCCGTGGCGTCTCACCCTGGCCGCTATACGCATATCCTTGGCGTCCAACATGAGCAGATCTGTTGCTTGGAGTTGGTCCACCGGATCTGGGGCAGCACGCAGAATGTGATTGCCGACGATGCTCTTGATCTCGGGTAAGAACCGGTCGGACCAGTGTCGATTAACGCTGTAATAACTCATAACAATACTCACAAGGGAAAACGGGCGCAGTAAAAGCCGCGCCCTGATCTGAATGCCTATCAATTGGGTTTCTCGCCTTCCAACCGCTCAATTGAGTCTGCCGCCAGTTCGGCGATTGCTTCGAGCAGAGCGTCGTACCCGCCCTTGTTCACCAGGTCGATATTCATAGCGGAGTCACTGGCCGCGATACCGACACGGCAGAGATTGAATATGGCGTAACAGTTGCTCTCAGCCGATTTGACGATGTTTGTTTCGTACAGTGCAAATGTATCGTTCATGACGCCAACTCCGGCTTGTTCACATAGTCCAGAGCGCTGTTCAGGTTTTTTGCGCGATCCTGCGCATAGGCGATAACTTCCACCAATTCCTCTCGACTATTGCGGGCTCCGATCAAAGCGACTGCGGCGTCAAGCAGACATTCAATCGTCATCGCCTCATGCTGAAGCTCATCACGGGTCAATCCCTTGTTGGGGTTAGTCACATCTTCTCCGTTCGCGCTGGCGCGTTCATTGGTCATCGTCTTTCTCCTTGGTTCTAGTTTTGCGTTTCTTGGACCCGTTCCATGCGTTCCCGGATCGCCCGAATTACTTCTGAGTTTTGAGACGAGCCATTCCGCTCAGCCTGATCTTCGATCCAGGCTTTGATTTCGTCTGGCAGGTTCAATTTGAATTGCTTCATCGGAATCACCATAGGGACCTAACAGGTTCATAGGTACCTAATAGGTACTATTCCGTCAAGTACCTAAATGGTCCATACAATGTCTATGGCACAACCGACTCAATCAGACCCGCAATTCAAGCTTAGACTTCCTGCCGATCTCAAGAGGCGCATCGAGCAGGCTGCTGCCAACAGTAATCGTTCTATGAATGCTGAAATTGTTTCAACTTTGGAGGAGAAATATCCGGCCCAATCGTGGGCTGCAGAAGACCTGCTAGATTTCCTTGGCCAGATTGCAGAAACAAATAGTCTAGACGAAAAAATCGCTGGAACCGATGCTCTAAACCAGATCCTTGAGCTATATGGCGTCGGCTTAGAAGCACATTTGGAAGATGGCGCTGTGATACTTCTCAAACACGGCTGGGACAAAAAGAAATAGCTTTACCGATAGCTCAAAGAAAAACCCCGCCGGGGCGGGGCTTTGGCTTTAGTAGGTATGTATACGCGAGCTACGGGGCAAAGCCGAAACTCTCGAACTCCATAGAGGAATCGAGTTGGATTTGCCTTCTCTGAGCTGGCGAAAGAATTAGTTCAGCGGGTCGCCGGTCTTTTCGATAATTGCCTTTTGCGTTGGATAGCGTCCCAGGTGGGGTACATCCGAGCCTTGAGGCGATCTCGTTCAATTCTTCTTTCAGTTTCTCATACTTAATGACTTGGTCGACAGCTATTTCGTTGTCTATCCGGTAGATGTCCCTGTCAACATATTCGGCCCCTTGGACCACTCGATCTAAAGAGGTCTCAAATGAAATATCTCGTTTTGCAGCGGAGTGGAAAGCCAAGGAAACTGCTTTTTCGTAAGGGTGGCGCTCAATCGTGAATTTAAAAGCGGTCTTCCAAAGATCTGGGAATATCGTCCGGACTTCACTTGCGGGCATGTGGTTGCGTAATCGAGCGCCGTTAAATTTGGCCATAGGCTCAACTGTGAGAACATCTTTCCGCATGCCCTCATCATCTTTGCTGATCGGTGTGCAGACATCTGAAGATGATAACCATTGGCTCAGAGCGATTTCTATACTTGTCCCACCGGTTTTTCTGGTCTTGATGAATATGAAATCTCTTGAGAACGAAGCGATCATTTAGCAGTTCCATTGTAGGGGGCGCTTGGTGGCGCAAGGCGTACACATTGTCCCAATTGGTATCAATAGGCGATAAGGATTTTGGGGTGACCGAATGAGTTACGCCTGAACCTCACCCTAACACTGACAAACGCGCGAACATATTCCGCAGTAAGCACACGTTAGTAGGTTTAACCGGATCGATTGGGGGTGTTGCGATCTGGCAGATTTAGGTGTTCCAGAATCGAAACTTCGAATTCTATTGTCGTAGAAAGGCACCGGCCCCACCACTGACAGTGTGCCGGTGCTGCGCCACGCCCTCGGATTTTTCAAGAAGGGCCGCGCCTTGACGGGGTTTTTCGGTGATGAATCAGCCGCAGAAAGTGATGGCGATGGAAGGTCACTTTGACAGCCATCCCGAAGGTGCACCGCTTATCCTGTTTGGCATTCCAAACGAAGATGAAAAGCGCGTGGACTATGCCATCGAAATCCCGAAACTATCATCGCTGATCCTCAAACATGACCTGAACGCGCCGCTTGACGGGCTGGACACTATCCCCGATGACGAGGAACCCCCGGTCGCGATCGTTTTCTACAGCTTCCGCATCATGCTCGCCATCGGTTTTGCCATGCTGGGTGTCGGCTTGTGGTCGCTTGTTCAGCGGGTTCGGCGCCGCCTCAACGAGGATCGCTGGTTGCACCGGACATCCGTTCTTTTGGCACCCAGTGGGTTTGTAGCGGTACTGGCCGGTTGGATCACCACCGAAGTGGGGCGGCAGCCGTACACGGTATACGGGTTGATGCGGACATCGGACTCACTGTCACAAGTGGATGCACCTACTGTTGCCGCGTCTTTGGTAGCCTTCATCGTAGTGTATTTCACTGTGTTCGGAGCGGGCACGTTCTACATGCTGCGCCTTATGGCGAAACCACCTGTCGAAGGTTTCCAGCAACGTCACAAACCCCTTGAAATCTCTATTTTGGCGGAGGCAGCGTAATGCTTGAACTCTCGACAATTTGGGCGGGCATAATTGCTTTTGCCGTTCTGACCTATGTGATCCTGGACGGGTTCGATCTAGGAATTGGGATCCTCTTTCCATTCGCAAAAACCGACAAAGATCGCGATGTCATGATGAACTCGGTCACTCCAGTATGGGACGGGAACGAGACCTGGCTGGTCATGGGCGGCGGAGGTTTGTTCGCTGTTTTTCCGCTGGCTTATTCCGTGGTGATGCCCGCGATCTATTTGCCCGTTATCATCATGCTTCTTGCGCTTGTTTTCCGCGGTGTCGCCTTCGAATCCCGGTGGCGAACGGAACGCGGACGCTGGCTATGGGATGTCGCGTTTCACGGTGGTTCAACCGTGGCTGCCTTCTGCCAAGGCATCACGCTTGGCGCGCTGGTCCAGGGCATCCGGTCGAAGATCGGCTCTACGCAGGTGCACAGTGGGATTGGCTGACGCCGTTCTCTGTCCTAACGGGCGTGGCCTTGGTGATCGGGTACGCCTTGCTGGGCGCGACTTGGCTCAATATGAAAACAACGGGCGGAATACAGCACCAGATGCGTTCATATGCACGTCCACTGATGCTCATGACGCTCGGGTTGATTGGCCTCGTCAGTCTTTTGACCCCGCTCCAAGATCCGATCTATCTGATCAGATGGTTTTCTTGGCCCGGTGTCGTTTTCTCTGTGTGTGTGCCGGCTGTTGTTGCTCTCATTGCTTGGATGCTTCATCGCGGCCTGAAGACACAGCGCGACTATCAGCCCTTCTTCTGCGCCATTGCATTGTTCGTCGCTTGCTTCATTGGCATTGGGATCAGTTTCTACCCCTATATGCTACCCCCAAGCCTAACGATTGCCGAAGCCGCAGCGCCGGACAGCAGCTTGGCCTTTGCTCTGATCGGAGCCGTCATTCTGCTGCCTGTGATCCTGGCCTACACCGCCTACACGTACTGGGTTTTCCGCGGAAAGATCGATCCAGAGGAGAGCTACCATTGAAACTGCTAAAGCAAGTTTTCTGGTTTAGCGCAATCTGGTTCGGCAGCGTCTTGTGCCTAACCACTGTCGCTTACGTAATCAGGATGTTCATCACTTGAAATGGCAAGGATACCAATGTTCGCGCGTCGGCATGTCTAGATCACGCAAATATTAGTCCAAACGCCGAAAGAAACTCCGTTCCGGCCTACCAAATTCCCAAGAACAATCGGCTGGCTAGGTCGTCTCAAATTTTACAATCCAAGGGGGCTGTTATGCTTTCTCGTCCAAAACCAATATCCGTGCGGTGGGATCAAATTGATCCGGATCTGCCCAAACCACCTAAGCCCAAAAACCGGAGCGACAAACGCTCGTCTGGCAAGTTGCCAAAATTGTTCACCGGGCACCTTGCCGCAGGGATTGCGACCTTTGTTCTATTGCCCTTCACCTCGGCCCTAGCAGGGACGGTCACGAAAGATCTCTCTCCAAGTGTGGACATGTTGCTAGTCCTGCTCTCTGCATTTGTTGTTTTTGCTTTCACAGCCGCAATAGTTTTGAAAGGGTCAACACTGCGGGCTGTCCTCGGGCGAGGATTGGCCTCTCTCGGTACAGCGCTCATCATTTCGCCCGTGGGGCTCTCGGTCCTGTTCGCATTATACCTGCAAGACTGGTTATCGATCGTAGTAGACTCGTCTATCGAGCAGGCGGGAAAAACAGCGATATCCCTGTTTGGCGGTATCTTCGTTGCCAATGCCCTCGCAATGGGATTGGCGTTTGGATGTTTGTCCTTGCTACTTGGAATCAGGCTAATGCAAAATCGTCCAAAACCACTCGTTTCACCTTAGGCGGGTGAACTTCCGCTTTGGGCGGTGAATTCAACTGATCGCCGCAACACATTCTGTGAACTTCTCAGCTGGTGTTTGATATTGCAAGGTTTTGCGAGGCCGCTCATTGAGCTGTCTTGCGATGGCACTGAG
>NZ_JBQERS010000022.1:0-20461 GCF_056535285.1 Ruegeria sp. O11
ACGGCAAGGTAGAGCCATCCTTCTCGGGTCCACACATAGCTGATGTCGCCAGCCCATTTCTGATTTGGCTGATCGGCATGGAAGTCCCGGTTCAGCAGGTTCGGCGCAATGTTGAAAGCGTGGTTGCTGTCGGTCGTCACCTTGTATTTCTTTGATCTCTCGACCCGTATGCCGTTGTCACGCATCAGCCTACCAACGCGACGGTGACCGATGTTCAGACCAAGTTCCTTCAACTCTTCGGTCATTCGTGGACGGCCATAGCTGCCCAGGCTGAGACGAGACTGTTCCTTGATATGAGCCCGAACAATCATGTCTGTCCGCTGCCTTTGACTGGCCGGACGGCTGCGATAGGCACGTAAGCCTCGTTCGCTGACATCCAGAACCTGGCAAAGACGGTTGGTCGGGAAATCGCGGCCACGCTCTTCGATGAACCTAAACCTCATGGCTTTTGGCTCGCGAAGAAGGCCGTGGCCTTTTTTAAGATATCCCTCTCCTCCTTGAGAACGCAGTTCTCCCGTCGAAGCCGCTCGTTCTCACGGGCAAGGTCCAACTCCTTGTCCGACACTACATCAGTGTCACGATGTGCCGTCACCCATTTGTTCAGAGTCGAAAGACCAACACCCAAATCTGAAGCAACTTGCCTGCGCGTCAGCGCGATCCGCACTGCATCAGCACGGAATTCGTCTGTCCGTTTCATTCCCATAGTTCGTCTCCTTTGCTGCAATAAATGCTATCAAAGGAGCGGCATCAAACCGCGACAGGTCCAAGCCGACCATATCGGCGACCAGAATTGCTGCAAGCCGTCGCTCCAAATTCACCTCCCTTCCTCTGCATAACGACCGGTGTGGTATTAGACCATCCATAACTGAATGGTCACATCCATTGATCAGAGGCTCTGTGCTTGTGGTAACAGTTCTATTGGCGCCCGCTTTCGCAGTCGCAGCGTAGGTCCGCAAAGCGGGCTGCGCCCGCAGCATCGCGGGTGGGCGACGAATGTCTCTTACGGGCCGCGCTTATCAATTTCCACGTATTGGAGTAGTCTTTTCCGATAGCGTCTCCGGGTTTGAAATCGAAGATGGAAAAAGTACTGCGCTTTGGCGGGTTTTTCTTCAGGGCAGACGAGCCTGCTACTTTAACAGCAAGGTATCGTGACAATTTGGGCATTGATCTCGTACCAAACGACTATGAAACACAGTGTTGGACGCAGGAAGCAGGCGAGACCGTTTTCGCCCCGTTTGAAAAAGTGACAGAGTATTTCGGGAACCAAGAAAAGGTATTTATGCTGAATTTTCGTGTTCGTGACATTGAGAAAATGATCGCACAACTCGAATCTAAGAGTTTTGAAGTCCGTCGCGATCCATATTCGCCTTATCCAATTGGCAAGTTCGCGTGGCTCAATGATCCAGAAGGAAACCCATTTGAGCTTTGGGAACCCGCCTAGCATTCGATTAGCGTCTTGGTGTTCCAAGTGGCTATCTTGCGACTTTGCATATTGGACCGGTTGTCGGATTTGCATGTCCTCGCGCGTCCTTGCACCATGTGAATAAAGCATGGAGGCGAAAATGATATACGCAATCACGATTTATGGGGAGCCGGGCGTGTTCGAAGCGCTGCCCAAAGATCGCCAGGAGGAGGTGATGTCGGGACACGGCGCGCTGCAATCGGCATTAACGGACCGCGGCGAGTTTGTGTCGATGAAACTGATGCCGCCAACCTCTGCTGTTATGGTCGAGCCAGCTACGGCCGAAGGCGCGGCTCCCCTGATCACCGACGGTCCGTTTGCAGAGACAAAAGAGAATTTCCTTGGGTTCTATGCCGCTGATTTCAAAAACCTTGATGAAGCGTTGGAATACGCAAAGATGATCTCATCCCCTGTCGCACGGCTAGAGGTGCGCCCAGTTGCCTGGGCGGGTGGCGTGATCTCGTCGGAATAGGTCATGTCGGACTGGCTTGAGGCTACAATTACTCTGCACCGACCGCGCGCGCTTGCGGCCCTGACCCGATTGTTCCGGGATATCGACACGGCGGAAGAGGCATTTGCCGAAGCTTGCCTGAAGGCGCTGACGGTCTGGCCCAAAGACGGAGCACCTCGCGACCCGTTAGCTTGGCTGCTGACGACCGCTCGCAACTCGGGCCTTGATCATGTGCGCAAATCACAGCGTCGTGCGGCAATTCTGGCGCGTCACAGTGAGGAATTTCAGTTGATGCCCGCCGAAACACCGGACCCTGACGAAATGCGTGATGATGTATTGCGACTGCTGTTCATTTGCTGCCATCCGGAACTCGACCGGCGGGACCAGATTGCCATTGCCTTGCGCGTGGTTTTGGGGCTGAGCGTAGACGAAATCGCGAGCGGATTTCTGATCAGGCCAAAAACTATGGAACAGCGGATCACCCGTGCAAAAAAGAAGATTGCGAGCAATCCGGTTGCCTTCGAAACACCCAGCCCAGCTGAGCGGGGTGCACGCTTGGGTGAAGTTTCCTTGATGGTCTACCTGATGTTCAACGAAGGATGGTCAACCTCAGCGGGTCAAAATCAAATCAAGCTTACCTTGTGTGAAGAGGCTATCCGTTTGGCCCGTCTGCTTGCGGCACTGTTTCCGGCGATGGGGGAACAGGCTGCCTTGCTGGCATTGTTGCTGTTCCAGCACGCTAGGCGTCATGCGCGAATTGATACGGACGGAAAGCTTGTCGCGTTGGACGATCAGGATCGCAGCCTTTGGGATCGCTCGGGCATCGCCGAGGCGACGGGTCTTTTGCAGAAGGCTCAGCGGACTGGTCATCATGGTGTTTACATCGTACAGGCTGCAATCGCCGCAGCACATGCCCATGCAGATTCGGTAGATGACACGGACTGGGCGTCAATTGAAAGTCACTACGCTGCTCTCTACGCATTACTGCCAACACCTGTCATCCGTCTCAATCAGATAGCGGCTCAGGCCAAGCTGCACGGCCCGTATTATGCGTTAAAGGCGATGGAGACTCTGGCGCAGGATTTGTCCACCTATCGCTGGTTCCACGCAATGCGCGGAGGGCTTTTGCAGGAAACCGGCGATCACAACGCGGCGATTGCCGCCTTTGAAACGGTAATGAATCTTGGCCCAACCGCCCCCGAACGTGTTGCAATCACGGAAAAAATAGAGATTAGCCAAAATAAATTACACGGCGTGTAGGGATCGCTGGATATCGCGCGTCCTTGGATCAGACCCGTATGTGGCGGGCGTAACCAAGGGAGAAGCACATGAGTATTCTTGAGATGACCACTGTCGGAAACTCCGGCTGGATCGGACATTCAGGCCCCGATCAGGGCAAAGCCAAAGCCTTTTATCAAGAGGTGCTGGGCTGGACGATCAATGACATGCCCATGCAGGATGGGTCGAGCTATTCTGCTGCTGTCGTCGGCGAAACTGCCATTGGTGGCTTTTCCCCAATGCCAGAGGATAACGGTACCTGGACGATCTTCTTTACCGTGGCTGACGTGGACGCAAGTGTCGCCAAGGCTGAGGCCAAAGGTGCCACGATTGTTCAGCCTGCTATGAATATGCCGGGGGTCGGCCGCATGGCCACTCTGACTGACCCTCAAGGAGCACGGTTTGCGCTAATCACATATGAGAGCATGGCGTCCTAAGCGCGATCGAAAGAGGAGGCATAACATGGAACAGTTTCCGCAGATCGCGCTGGTCGTCACTGCTATTTTTGTCTTGATGAGTATTCCGATGGCGATCGCCGTTGGTGTGCGTCGCACCAAGACTGGGATTTCTTTGCTTCACGGTGAGGATGAAAACTTGCTGCGGCTGATGCGGGCGCATGGGAACTTCATCGAATACGTGCCGCTTGCATTGCTTGCCCTGGCGGGGGCAGAAATCGCAGGAACCCCATCCTGGCTGGTCGCCGCCTGTGGTGGTGTGCTGCTGCTTGCCCGCGTCGTCCACTATTTCAGCCTCAGCACTTCGGTGAATGGCAAGGGGCGTGCGGTAGGGGCGGCGCTGACGACCTTGGCCATGTTGGTGCTTGCGCTGGCAATCCTCTGGCAGCTTTGGATTTACAGCTGATGCCAGTGGATGAAACACTCAACGCCCGCATGCGAGACCCTCTGGCCGCGCATGTGGGCATTTCCGAAAAGCGGATGATGGGCGGCCTGTGCTTCTTTTTGAATGGCAACATGCTTTGTGGTGCGCGTAGACATCAGGATGGCGTGGGTCGGTTCATGTTTAGGGTGGGAAAGGTGAACGAGCCCACGGCATTGCAGGACCCCACAGCCCGCGCTGTGATTCACGGAACCCGCAAGCTGGGCGGTTTTGTTCGCGTTGACGCATCAGATTGCGATGACGCAGCCTTGCTACGGTGGCTACAGCTATGTCTCGAACATGCCGCAGCGTTGCCCAAGAAAGACTGAACGGAGGATCTTTTGACCCAATTCGATTGTTTTGCTGCCGAGGCAGTAGGCTTCCTGCAAGAACTGAAGGCCAACAATACCAAGGACTGGTTTGCAGCGAACAAGGCGACGTATGAGACTCACATTAAAGCACCCAGCAAGCTGTTCGCCGAAGATATGGAGTTGGCGCTACGCGACTTGACTGGGCAGGATCATAGCAGCAAAATCTTTCGGATTCATCGCGATGTTCGGTTTTCCAAAGACAAGACACCCTATAACGCGCATCTGCACCTTGCGTTCCTACCGACAGGACAGGCGGTTCAGCCGCCAATGTGGCTCTTTGGCCTTTCCCCAGAAAAGCTGTCACTCGGATGTGGGGTGTTGCAGTACGACAAAGGGGCTTTGGACACTTTCCGCGATGCGATGGCGGGTCCTCTGGGCGCAGAGTTAACCCAGATCACATTAGAGATGCGAAATCGGGGTTTCAGGATCGGTGACCCGGAGTTGAAGCGTATCCCGCCCGGATTTGACAAAGACCACCCCCATGAGGAAGCGTTGCGGCGCAAGGGCTTTGCAGTTTGGATGGATACCGAGACCCCAGCCTTTGTTTTGAAGCCGAATCTGACGGAACTCACAGCCGCCGTGTTCGCCAAACTGATGCCGGTGTTTCAGCTGCTTTCGCGGATCACGTGACCCCACTACTGCGAACACAACAGATGGCGGCTTTTAAGGGCGTACCGCAACCTGGATCCGGTTGGATGAACGGCAGGAACGAGAAATGCGGCGTGACGACAAAGCAGACCAATCAACATCAATCTGGATCAAATTATACAGTTCTGGATTCGATCACGCAGGCAAGATATTGTGGTTTACCCTGAACAAGTTGGTGGGGTCATATGTGCCCTTGATCTTAGAAAGCTTCTCACCGTTGTCACCATATGCTCCTGCCATGTGATCCGCTTCGTCTTCGGGCATAAAGTTGACATACGCACTACCGGTCGCGTGCGGTCGCATCTGGTCATAAAGATCTCGCGCCCAAGCAATGCACTCGGCATCCTTGCTGGGATCCTCCCAACGCGTGTGTACATTCATGATGAAGTGAGCAGATCTCTGGGGATAAGCGGTAGAACCGGCCTCGACGCGCGCCATTGCTCCGCCCACATGGGCAATAAAAACTTCACACGCCGGGTCAGGAAGGCTAGAAATCGCTTCCAAGAGTCCTGAGATTGCATCCGAAGAAAGTGCATCGAAATCATGGCTCTTCCAGTAGTTCCTGGCGCCTGGCGTCAACAAAGGATCAAAGGCGGCCTGCCAGTCTACGAACTTGTGGGGAGATATCACATCGGCGATTGGTTCACCTAGCGCGCGCAATGCCGCCATAGCTTTTTCACCTTCCTCCATCGACCCGCTATAGCAGGCTGCAAAGATCAACACCTCTCGCCCATGCCACTCAACTGGCAGGAACGGTAGAGGAGGCGCTTTTCGCATCACGCTCCAGACGGTCAGCTCATCCGGGGAATTGTCAGCAATCGTAGCAAATTCAGCGAGGAGCTCTGGCGCATTTTCTATCGGATGAACAATGAGGCCAGACAGGACATCGGGTCCTAGCTCATGCAGTTGGAATTCAAATGAGGTTACGACACCAAAGTTTCCACCCCCACCGCGGATAGCCCAGAAAAGTTCCGGGTGGCTTGTAGGGGATGCGGTTACAATGGCTCCGTCCGCAGTCACGACTTCTGCTGAGAGCAGGTTGTCGATCGTCATGCCAAAGTTCCGGGTGGTCCATCCAAAACCGCCGCCAAGGGTTAGGCCCGCAATGCCCGTGGTCGAGTTGATGCCAACGGGAACGGTAAGCCCATGTGCCTGGGTTTCACGATCCACATCTCCTAGCAGTGCACCCGGTTCAACCCGAGCAGTCTTGCTGACAGGGTCTACGTGAACCGACCGCATCTGGGACAAATCGAGCATGACTGTTTCATCTGCGACGGCGTGCCCTGCAATCTGATGCCCACCTGACCGAACTGACATAACGAGGCCGGTGTCTCGTACAAAATTCACGGCCTTCTGCACATCGCTTGCTCCCAGAGCGCGGATCACGAACCCTGGGTAACGTTCGAACATGCTGTTCCACGTTGTTCTCGCGTCTTCGTATTCCGAGGTGCCTTTCTGGTAGACCCCGCCGCGAAGCGATGCACCAAGAGCGTCCAAAGTGTCTTGATTTACAACGGCTGTACTTCCGTCGAGTGTTTTCAGGTCAAACATACCTAAGCCTCCCAATAGTCTGGTCGGGCTTCTTGCAAGGCTGCCTCAGCTAATTGCTATTTCCGTCGCGTTGTCTCGCGAAGTCGTTTCATTGAGGTGGGTAAAAATGGCTGCTGATCAGGCAAATATTGCCGGATCAATCCGATCCACAGGCGTTATGACATCAGCAGGAATATTCAGTCGCTCAGCCGCCTGTCTGAGGCTCTCCTCATCAGGGGCTTCGTACAAGCAGTATGTTTTGCGCTTATCCGCGCTGAGGAACGAAAAAATCCATTCGACGCCGACTTCGTCATTGATTTCTTTGATGTGAATTTTGTCATCTTCACTGACGTTTAGTTGCTCGGCAAAATTTCTTTCAATTATGTATCTAGGCATTAAGTCCCCCAAACAGTTTAAGTACCTTAACTCGCTACTCCTTCGAGCTTTGACCTTAGGGAAACCATACCCAATTTCTGCGAAATTGCCAACGCTTCCCCTTCCAGTTGAAACGCCTGCTCCACATCCTTGGGGCGTCCCCGTCGCCTCAATGCGGATGCATAAGCCGCTTTGCTGTGCGCAATCCAAGGTGGGCATTTCATGCGCGTGTCAATTTCAATAGCCTTCTGGAACATTGTGTCTACGGCATCCCAGTCTTTTAACACCGTACCCAGACCGCCGAGACGTCGCGCTGCCGCACCTGCGCACACCGTCGTTGCCCCTGCAGTGATCGTCAACTCTTCGTACGGAGCCAGTAATTCATAGAGCGTCTTGGCATGTCCCTGATGTTCAATGGCGACGCATATGTCAGCCAGATAAGATAAGGTCGTTGAATACATAGCGTCGAGTGGAAGATCAAAGCCATTGTCGGCCATTTCATTCAGTATACGTTCAGCAGGTTCCTTGTATCCGAGCTCGGACGCGATAAGGCCAAATCCTGGTCTCCACGAGATGTCTTCGGGACTGTCCATCATCAATTTCTTGATCACAGGCGCGACCTCGTGTAGTCGGTTTTGCTCGCGGCGGATGGTGAACATCTGAACCCCGAAGACGCCCTCAACATGTTCCCCATGGGTCTTTCGACCGATCTTTACCGCCTCGGTGGCGTGTTTTTCCGCTTGCTCAAAATCGCCGTCCATAATTGCAACCATGGCGCGTGCGTGTTTCTGAACCCAATAGAGTTGCAGATGATTGTCCTTTTCCGAAATCTCGGTGAGCAAGCCCAGAGATTGGTCCATCAACTCGCGGTCGGCCATCTCGGCACCCAAAAACAAGCTGAGAGTCCGGTTTCGTCCTTGATCGATACTGCCAAGATGCTCGGCCACACCATGCATAGCCTCCAGGTTTTCGCGCCAATGGCGGGTTTCTCTTCCCTTACGCGCAACGAATGGGGCTCCAAAATGCATCATCATTACCGAGAACTGGGATTTATAATCTCCCAGTTTTGCGGCCAGCTCCATGGACTGCTGCCCGAAACGCGCACCTTCGGAAAACTGACCTACGAACATATGGGCGCGCGCAAGTTGGCTCATCAATCTGCACCGACGGACTTCATCATCATCGGGCAAATCTTTCAGTGCATTATCGCAGAGTTCGATCGCCTCGCTGTGCCTTTCGCTGGACATCATGCATGAGTCAGCGAAATGGTTGGCCGCGTCAGCGGCTAGCTCCACGTTGTGCACCGCCCGGGCCGCGTTGGAAGCGTCTTTCAGAACTGCTATACCTTCAGGCAATTGGCCCAGACTGTCATAGCTGCGGCCGACCAAGATCTTGCCTTTGATCAATTCTGTATTGGAGTCTGAGCCAAGTTTTTCGGCGGCTCTTAAAGTTTCCTTGGCGTTCGTCATCGCTTCTTGGCTGGCAGATCGCACCAATGCCATTTCTGTCGCAATCTGCCATTTTTCAAACGCGGCACTCCAGTCCTCAGCCTCTGAAAGGTGGCGCGCGACCAGTTCAGGGCGACGCTCGATCTCAGATGACCTTATCCGCATCAGAGCACGCGCCACGTCTGCGTGCTGCAGTCTCCGGGTTGAACTCAACATGGATTGATAAGCGGTATCGCGAATAAGCGCATGGCGGAAAACGAAGTGCCCGCGATTGTGTCCGCTTTCAAAGATCAAGCCTGTTCGAGAAAGCTCTTCGAGACATTTGTTGATATCGGATTCTTCAAGGCCCTTCGCGGCACATAATATGCTCGGCTCAAACTCCCGGCCAATAACCGATCCAGTAAGGGCGACCTGTTTTGCTTCTGGCGATACTGCATCGAGCCGCGCCATCAACGCGCCTTTCAATGAGGATGGTATGTGGCCTTGCCCCTGCTCGCCGGATTCGACAATGGCTCGGGTCACTTCTTCCACGAATAGTGGAACACCATCTGTTTTTTCAATTATTGTGGTGATCAAAGCTTTGTCCGGTCTCTTGCCTGTAATGTTTTCGACAAGGTTTGAGACATGCGCAGAATCAAATCGGCGCAAAACCAGAGACTGTACGTGTGTGTCCCCATCAACACGGGCGAATTCCCACCCGGGTCTGTGGGTTATCAAGATCATCAGACGAAGATCGGTGCATATCGACTTAAACCGCTCCAACAAGGCCTGTGTGGATGGGTCAATCCAATGAGCATCTTCTACGCAAAGAATAACCGGGCGTACGCTCGACCGCACCTGCACTGTGTGGATCAATGTTTGGATTGTCGTGTCGCGCTGCTCCTGAGGCGACATCTCGAGCACCTTTTGGGCGAGCGCACTACGAGGTGCGACCAATGCTGCAAAGACAGGCAGAACTTGTTCCCAATCCAACCCTGGCCGTCCTTCAAGCATCTTTCTGACATGATCAAGGATCAGATTGTCATCAAAGTCCGGTTCAACACCCGCATCCTGGGATATTCGTTGGGCTACCGGATGAAATGGGCTGCTGCTGAGATAGGGGGAACAATTCAGCCTTATGACATCGGCTTGGTCGTTTTCAGTGATTTCTGCAAGGAATTCCTCTGTAAGCCGTGACTTTCCAATTCCGGCTTCACCGGAGAGTAGAACAACGTCTCCGTGACCGTTCTGAGAACGTTGCCATGATTGCAGTAGGATACCCTTTTCGTAGTCCCGGCCAACCATGACGCTGTCGACATCGTCTCGATGTGAGGCGCGGAACCGGCTTTCCGCACTGCGTTCCGACACCACTTTCTGCAGACTACGTGGTTCAGCAAACCCTTTTAGCTCTGCCTGCCCAAGAGATTTGAACTCGAATATCCGATGCAAAGTTGTCTCGGTTTCCTCAACTGACAAAATGACTGAGTTTGGCTCTGCATGTTCTTGAAGCCGTGCCGCAAGGTTGACGACCGGACCAGTCATGGCCCCTTCCTCATATGTGTTTTCACCAATGGTATCGCCGACCACAACATCACCGCTCGCAACTCCCAGTCTGACGGACAAAGACTCTCCGTCAGGCGTCTTGAGTTTTTTGACACGGCGAACAGACTCAAGGCCGGCTTTTACCGCCCGAATTGCGTGATCTTCATAAGCCCGCGGCCATCCGAAAAACACGAGAAGACCATCACCCAAGTACTTTGCAACGTAGCCACCGTATCGGCTTACGGCTCCTGCAACGGCATCTTGATAGTTCTGTAGCAAGTCCCGCATGTCTTCGGGATCAAAGCGATTGGTGAGTTCAGTCGAGCCGACAAGATCGGCAAACAAAACTGTTACGTGACGCCTTTCTGCAGTAGGCGGTTCAACATACTTCTGTTTGCGCAGATCATCACTTTGTGAATCGTCTAAGGTCAGCGCTTGTTCGTCTTCAGGCGCTTGAACACCAGCTGCTGGTAACGGTGAGGTTGCGGGTCTTTGGCCGTCTTGCTCGTGAATTGCAGCAAGGATGATTTTGCGGTGACCAAGGCTAACTCCAAGCTCTTTTAAGTCGTCGCCAGATAGTAATGGCAGAACGCGCGCATCAATATCGTTTTCCGCAAATACATCCGCGTACTGACTCAGATCGAGATCGTTTAACCACTTGTCTATTCCAGCCGACATCTTTGGATCATGCTGAGATACGCGATACTAATCAAGAATAGGCTTTCAAAATGAACTGATTATTCAATGAATGGCATCCGCTGTCATCTGTCTTCGGGTCACTCTACAATTCCGACTTTTGCCTTCGCATTCTAGATTTACGCGACTGGTTGATTAGCGGCACGCGCTCTATATTTTGCCTTTGAAGGCGACTTTGCCGGCAGTGCGGTTACTCACCACAATTCGACGAACGACCGCACCGAGCCCATCTCGGGGATCTGTTGCAAACTTTTAGCCATTGACGCTCGCGCCACCAACAGGTGAATGACCTTCAGAATTATCAAGTCGAAAGTCTATTCATAATCTCCTTTAAAGGCGCACAATATCCGAAGGATGTGATCCTCTTTGCTGTGTTCTTCTATGTTAGACACGGCGTGTCTTACCGAGATCTTGAAGAGATCATGCGCGAACGAGGCGTATCGGTTGATCACACCACACTGAACCGTTGGGTCACACAGTATCCCGCTGCAATCGCAGAAGCAGCGCGTCGACGAAAAAGGCCGTGCGACCGTTCCTGAAGAATGGACGAGACCTACATCAAAGTGAAAAGCACGTGGGTCTATCTCTACCGAGCCGTCGACAAACACGGCAAGACACTAGATTTCATTTTATCCCGGCGTCGCAACAAATAAGCTGCCACCAAGTTCTTCGCCCGAATGCTGGAAGCCAATGGCCTGCCTCGAAAGATCGTCATCGACAAAAGCGGCGCCAACACTGCAGGCATTAAGACCATCAACAAGATGCTTAAGAGCTTTGGCTCTCCGATCCCCATTGAGATGGTCAGACGGAAATACTTGAACAATATCGTTGAGCAGGACCACCGTTTCATCAAGAGGCGAACGCGCCCGATGCCGGGGTTCAAAGCCTTCGCATCCGCGTCCGTGACGCTGGACGGAATCGAAGTCGCAAACATGATCCGCAAGGGTCAGTTCACGCCCGGAATCTGTCCGTTTCGTCAATTCGCAGCACTGGCCGCTTAGCTCCCCTGCAATCGCTTAAACAGTTCATCGTTCCCAAAAGATTGCAACAGAACCCTGCGCAACCTTGCGAGCGCGCCCCTTGGCTTGGACGCAGACGACGAATTCCGCATTTCCATAGTAGGGGCGCAGGAGAAAACGGCGCTGCTGCGCTACGATGGCGCGTGGATCCGCCCGTCTGGGCTAACCCCTACAATCCATATCCTCAAAACCCAGCTTGGTGTTCTGCCCGCGGGGATCAATTTATCCGACAGCGTCGAGAACGAGTATTTCTGCATGAGCTTTTGTCGCGTCATGGGAACGGAGGTGGCGGAGATCGCGATTGCCCACTTCGAGGACGTGCGGAGCCTTGTTGTGACACGGTTTGATCGGCGTTGGGCCAAGGATGGTCGATTGATCCGCCTCCCGCAGGAAGACTTTTGCCAAGCTCTCACATTCCCGCCTAGCCAGAAATACCAACTAGACAGTGGGCCGAGGATCAAAGAAGGCGTCGGGTTGCTAGCGGGTAGTGATGACCCCGAGGCAGGTCAACGCGCGTTCTTCCGCACACAGGTGCTGTTTTGGATCTTAGGAGCGACAGACAGGCACGCCAAGAATTTCAGCGTTGCTTTGCGTCCAGGCGGAGTCCGCATGACCCCGCTCTATGATGTGCTAGGCGCCCAGAAAGCCGTAGATGACGGTCAATTTCGCCAAAATCGGATGCGTCTTGCGATGGCGGTCGACGTCGGACGGCTGCTTTTCATGCGGTATGATCAGCAGATCATGCTGCCACTTTTAACATAGTTTAACTTACCCACCGGAATTGCGAGATCGCTAGTAGATGCTCGGCCATAGGCGCAATTTAGTTAATCTGAGGCTGCGCCAGAAGAATAGTAGAAAGCAATCGCTTGCGTCCTGTTTTTAACCGAGAGCTTTTCATAGATGTTGCTCAGGTGAAATTTGACGGTATTTGTCGAGATTTGCAGGTACTTCGAAAGTTCGCGGTTGGATAGGCCCTTGGCCAGCGCTTCAAGGATGACGCGCTCTTTGCGGGAAAGGCTGTGAATTGGGTCCTGCTGCATCTTCCGTACATCGATGAATGGAAACACCATTTTACCAGCCGCCACGTCCGCGCAAGTTTCCAGCAATACTTCAACCTCACCCGACCGGGATGCGAACCCTGCCGCGCCTGCCTGCATGGCGAGGCGCGGAACATCTCCGACCTCATCGCCATAGATGACAAATCGGGGTACGTTTTCCTGTTCCCGCAGAACTTCGATCAATTTGGCCGCACCGAGAACCGGCAAATTCCATGCAATTACGCAAACCTTGACTGGTACCCTCATGACCGCGCCCAGAAACCCTTCGGCGGTGGCTGATGTGGCAACTAAAGAGAATCGCGGATCACGTTCAAAAATCTCCGACATGGCCGACAACACCAGCGGATTGTTGTCGGCCAACATAACGTCAATCGGTTGTTGTGGAAGCTCTGACATTGATTTTACATCCAAAATTCAAATTTACTACCCATTCGTATAGGATCAAAATTAGTATACTCTAGTATTCTTGCCAAAACGGGTAGGTTTTTCCCCACTCTATTAGAAGTCCTAAAGCAGTAGTAAGTTACGTTGCGTGCCGATGCAAGCAAGGGTTTCCTGATCCACAACACGGTATTTGGGTGTGGCTGAACACCCCGACGATCAAGGAGGATCGAATGAATTCCCAGATTTATCCCACGCTCGAAATCCCACAGACCTTGGCTGCCGGCCCGGGACCGGGAAATACCGACGCCCGCGTTCTGCAGGCATTCGCAAGCGCAGGGGTAGCTGACCATATGCAGGGTGATGTTTTGCGCGGCATGGTCGAATGCAAACTCATGCTACGCGAGATCTGGGGCACCTCGAACACCTATACCTTCGCGGTCGCGGGCACCGGTTGGAGCGCGCTGGATACCATGTTTTCGGCCGTCATGCCGGGCGACAAGGTTGTTGCATTCAACAACGGTACCTTTTCCGGCATCGATACACTGACCCTACGCATCAAGGCAGCAACGCCGGAAGAGCATGCAATCAACCCTCTGGACCCACAGGCTGCAAGTGTTACTGTCATCGACGTGCCGCATGGTCAGTCGGTGACCGGCGAAATGGTCGAGGCTGCTTTGGCCAAGCACAAACCCAAATGGGCGTTCATGGCGCATTGGGAAACGGGTTCAGGTCGTATCAATGATCTGCGTGGGTTCTCCGATGCTTGTGAACGCCATGGCGCTATGGGTCTGATCGATGCAGTTTCGTCTTTGGGTGTCGAGGATTTTCAAATTGATGACAACCCGGGCATCGCAGGCTGGGCATCTTGCCCGCAAAAGGGCCTGTGCTGTCTGCCGCTGACCTACGCACCGGTCAGCTTTACGGACACTTATATCGACAGCCTGAAATCTTCGGGTGCTTATAGCTATGTCCACAATCCCATTTTCGAGGCCCGTCATTGGGGAATCGTCGATGGGCAGGACGTCGAGAAAGGCACCTATCACCGGACCCATTCCGGGTACGCTGTGGCCGCCTTCCATGAATCCCTTCGTCTGACGCTGACTGAAGGATTGGCTAAGCGGTCAGCCTCGTACCGCACACATGAAAAGGTGCTGCGTGACGCCGTTACCGCAATGGGATGCGAGGTGACCTCGGACATGCCCAGTCTTCTGGTCCTTAATCTGCCACCGGAACTGGCGGGGCGCGAGATGGAGCTTGTGCAGAATTGCCGTGCGCGTGGGTTCGGCATCTGGCCGACGCTCAGCGCACCGGTACAGGTCCGGATCGGCATCCTCAATCAACTCAATCGCCAGGCGATTAGTCAGATCATCCGTTTGTTCGCAGACGCGATGCGAGAACTTGGTGGCAACGTCGATTTCGAGGAGATCGAGGCGCTGCTCGAAAGCCGATACGGCACGTCGATTGCGGCCTGATCACACTGCATGAACGGGAGGAATGCAGATGGATATTCATGAGTACCAAGCGAAAGAAGTTCTTTCGAATTTCGGTGTTGCCATACCATCCGGCGCGCTGGCCTACAGCCCCGAGCAGGCGGCCTACCGCGCGCGTGAGCTGGGTGGGGACAAGTGGATTGTCAAAGCCCAGGTGCATGCAGGCGGCCGAGGAAAAGCCGGCGGTGTCAAGCTGTGCGACAGCGAAAACGAGATCCACGCAGCCTGCGACGAGATGTTCGGGCGCAAGCTGGTGACCCACCAGACCGGGCCGGAAGGAAAAGGCATCTACCGCGTTTATATCGAATCCGCCGTGCCGATCGATCGCGAGATCTATCTGGGCTTTGTTCTGGACCGCTCCAGCCAGCGCGTGATGATCGTCGCCTCTTCGGAAGGTGGAATGGAGATCGAAGAGATCTCGGCTGAACGCCCTGACAGCATTGTCCGTTCAATCGTGGAACCCGCCGTCGGGCTGCAGGAGTTTCAGGCACGCGAGATCGCCTTCAATCTCGGGCTGGAACCCCGTCTGGTTCAGCAGATGGTCCGGACGTTGCAGGGCTGTTACGCCGCGTTCAGCGAACTTGACGCGACCATGGTCGAAATCAACCCGCTAGTCATCACAGGGGATGACCGTGTACTGGCGTTGGACGCCAAGATGAGCTTTGACGACAACGCCCTGTTTCGTCATCCGCAGATCGCCGAACTGCGCGACAAAAGCCAGGAAGACCCGCGCGAAAGCCGCGCGGCGGATCGGGGGCTTTCATACGTGGGTCTCGAAGGCAATATTGGCTGTATCGTGAATGGTGCTGGTCTGGCCATGGCCACGATGGACACAATCAAACTGGCGGGTGGCGAGCCCGCAAATTTCCTGGACATCGGAGGCGGGGCGTCGCCGGAGCGTGTAGCCAAGGCCTTTCGCCTGGTTCTGTCCGACAACAATGTCCAGGCGGTTTTGGTCAATATCTTTGCCGGTATCAATCGCTGCGACTGGGTTGCCGAAGGTGTCGTGCAGGCACTTCGCGAATTGGAAATCGACATCCCCGTTATTGTGCGGCTAGCCGGGACAAATGTCGAAGAAGGCCAGAAGATCCTCGCCAAGTCCGGCCTGCCGATCATCCGCGCCACAACGCTAATGGAAGCCGCCGAACGGGCCGTGGGCGCATGGCAGAACGATCTGACCCAAAACACCAAGATGAGGGCCGTGTAATGAGCATTCTCCTCGACCGCGACACGCGCGTTATCGTGCAAGGTATCACTGGACGCATGGCGCGCTTTCATACCAAGGATATGCTGGAATATGGCACAAATGTCGTAGGCGGTGTCGTTCCCGGAAAGGGAGGGGAAACCGTCGAGGGCGTTCCGGTATTCGACACCGTCAAACAGGCCGTCGAGGCGACCGGCGCAGATGCCAGCCTTGTGTTTGTCCCGCCGCCTTTTGCTGCGGATTCCATCATGGAGGCCGCCGACGCGGGTATCCGCTATTGCGTTTGCATCACCGACGGCATTCCGGCTCAGGACATGATCCGCGTCAAACGCTACATGTATCGCTATCCCAAGGACAAGCGCATGGTGCTGACTGGTCCAAACTGTGCCGGAACGATCAGCCCCGGCAAGGCTCTGTTGGGGATCATGCCCGGGCATATCTACCTGCCGGGCAATGTCGGCATCATTGGCCGCTCGGGGACACTTGGCTATGAGGCTGCGGCGCAGTTGAAGGAGCGTGGTATCGGAGTTTCGACCAGCGTCGGCATCGGCGGTGATCCCATCAACGGTTCCTCATTCCGTGACATTCTCGAACGCTTTGAATGGGATGAAGACACCGAGGTTATTGCCATGATCGGCGAAATCGGCGGGCCGCAGGAGGCTGAAGCGGCTGAATACATCCGCGATCACATCTCGAAACCCGTCATCGCCTATGTTGCTGGTCTGACCGCGCCAAAAGGGCGGACTATGGGCCATGCCGGTGCGATTATCTCGGCTTTCGGTGAAAGTGCATCGGAAAAGGTCGAGATTCTGTCCGCCGCCGGTGTGACCGTTGCCGAAAACCCTGCCGTCATCGGTGAAACGATCGCCCGTGTCATGGGAAAGGCTGCGTGATGGTCAAGCCTTCGGTTCTTGTCACCCGTCGATGGCCTGCTGCGGTCGAAGCGCAGTTGACCGAGAACTACAACGCTGTGCTTAACACCCGAGACAAACCAATGTCACCGGCCGAATTCCGCGATGCGCTGAAAAGCTATGACGCAGTTTTGCCCACGGTTACGGACACGCTCAGCGCCGAGGCGATGGACGTACCCGCTGCGCAGACCAAAATCCTCGCCAATTACGGCGTCGGTTACAGCCATATCTGCGAACCATCGGCGCGCAATCTTGGGATGACCGTGACCAATACACCGGATGTCCTGTCAGAATGTACCGCCGATCTGGCCATGACATTGCTGTTGATGGTTGCCCGTCGCGCCGGTGAAGGCGAGCGCGAATTGCGCGCTGGAGACTGGTCCGGTTGGCGTCCGACCCACCTTGTCGGCACGAAGGTCAGCGGCAAGACGCTTGGCATTATCGGCTTTGGACGGATCGGTCAGGAAATGGCGCGGCGCGCACATCACGGCTTTGGCATGAAAATTCTGGTCCAGAACCGTGGTGCAGTGTCGGCCGAGGTGCTGAAACAGTTCAATGCAGCACAGGTCGAAACGGTCGATAACTTGCTGCCACAATGCGATTTCGTCTCGCTGCATTGCCCCGGAGGATCGACGAACCGGCACCTGATCAACGGGCGCAGGCTCGACCTGATGAAGCCTGACGCATTCCTTATAAACACCGCACGCGGCGAAGTTGTGGACGAGCACGCTCTGGTACAGTCGCTGATGTTCGACACGATCGGCGGCGCGGCGCTGGATGTCTTTGACGGCGAACCTCGGATCAGCCCGGACCTGCTGCAGTGCGACAATCTGGTGATGTTGCCCCATCTGGGCAGCGCCACGCGCGAATCCCGCGAAGCCATGGGGTTCCGTGTACTCGACAATCTCAGCGACTTTTTTGCGGGCCGCACTCCACGGGATCAGGTGATCTGATGCAAGCACTGGCGCGGAATATTCAGCCCACCCCAGAACCTTCGAACTATGCCGAAGGGTTGCGTTCGGAATTGCGGGTGTTGTGGCGGAACATTTTGCTGAAACGGGCGCCTCATGTAGCGACATGGGCCGAGTCTTCGCCGCTGCAGCCTATTCCCGCCGGGCCCGAGGCGACTCCGTATTTGCAGGCCCTGTCGATTTGGTTCCAACTGTTGCGCATCATCGACGAAAACGCCGAAGTCAGAGATCGTCGCCTGGCCGAGACCAATAGCGGCCCCGAAGCGGTCGAAGGCGGGTTTTCCGAGGTGTTGTCCGACCTGTCCCTGACAAACAGCCAAATGGAAAAACTGACCGCTGATCTTTGTGCTGGCCCCACCCTGACCGCGCATCCAACCGAGGCCAAACGGGTCACTGTACTGGAAATCCACCGGCGGATTTATCGCAACCTTGTCAGTCTTGAAACGCAACGCTGGACCCCAACCGAGCGCGCCGAATTGCTGAAAGGACTGGAAGGTGAGATCGATCTACTGTGGCTGACCGGTGAACTTCGCCTGACGCGCCCAAGCCTGCGCGATGAAATCGAGTGGGGTTTGCAATTCTTCCGGGATGCAATCTTTGACGCCGTCCCGCAGGTCATGGATCGGTTCGATCAGGCCTGCTTACATATGCTGGGAAAGACCCTGAACGAAACACCCGATATCCGCTTTCACAGCTGGATCGGCGGCGATCGGGATGGCAATCCGAATGTCACGACCGAGATGACCGCAGTGGCTTTGCAACGCGGGCGTGAAACGGTTCTGGACCTCTACCGTCAGGCCCTTGAACAGGCTGCAAGCAGGCTGAGTATCAGTGCCCTCATATTGCCGCTGCCCGATCTCAATAGGGCGCGTATACAAGAAATAATCAACCGGTTTCCAGAAGCTGGCCGCAATCGTAACGAACCGTTTCGGCAAGCTCTTAATGCCATTCGCCATCGGCTGACAGATGGCGGCTATGATCACATCTCACAATTTGTGAGTGATCTTGATGCGCTTGATAACGCATTGTGCGCGGTCAACGCCGATATTCTGGCACGACGGCATGTCCGCCCTTTGCGCCGAGCCGCAACGGTTTTTGGGTTCCGAACCACAACATTGGACATCCGCCAGAATTCGACCGTCACAACCGATGTTCTGGCCGAAATCTGGTCACAATCCGGCCAGGCTCCGGACTATGGCACGGCCGAATGGTCTACCCGTTTGCGAACCGAATTGTCGGATCAGAACCTGCCTTATCAAAACCGCGACGCGCTGAGCGATCAGGCACAGGAATTGCTCGCCCTACTGGCGTTGGTCCACAGCGTGCGATCAGGGCCGGATCCCAAGGCAATCGGTCCATTCATCCTGTCCATGACCCGTTCTGCCGATGATATTCTCGGCGTCTACCTACTGGCCCGCTACGCCGGGTTTGGATCCGAAACTCTGGATATATCAGTGGTCCCACTGTTTGAGACGATTGCGGACCTGCGCAATGCTCCGGCGATCCTGCTGGACGTTCTGGGGGTACCACTCGCCCGCCGCAGTCTCAAAACCGACGGCAACACAATCGAGGTCATGCTTGGATATTCGGACAGCAGCAAGGACGGTGGCTATTTCTGCTCAACATGGGAGTTGGAGCGCGCCCAACGCCGGATTGTGTCGGCACTGGCTTCGCAAGGCTTCAAGGCCACATTTTTCCATGGTCGCGGTGGCTCGGTCAGCCGGGGCGGCGCACCTACCGGACGCGCCATAGCTGCGCAACCCAGTGGAACGATTGCCGGACGGTTGCGCGTGACCGAACAGGGTGAGGTTGTTTCAACCAAGTATGCCAACCGCGGGACGGCTGTGGCGCATCTGGAATTGCTGCTTTCAAGCACGCTGCGCCATACAGCCAACCCAGGTGAAACCCCTGCCCGGCCCGAGTTCGACGATGCGCTGGATGCCTTGTCTGAACTGTCGCAGACAGCCTATGTCTCACTTCTTCAGAGGCCGGGTTTTCTGGATTATTTCCAGCAGGCAAGCCCGGTCGAAGAGCTTGCCCGCCTTAAGATCGGGTCACGCCCGGCCCGTCGGTTCGGCGCGGCCAGACTGGATGATCTGCGGGCCATTCCGTGGGTTTTCGCGTGGTCGCAGAACCGCCACCTGATCACCGGTTGGTACGGGTTTGGGGCCGCTATGGCTAGCTTCCGTAAATTCCGGGGCCAGCGCGGTGATGAAGTGTTGCAGGACATGTTTAAGCACTCCCGTCTGTTCCGTCTCGCCGTCGATGAGATGGAGAAATCGCTTTATCAGGCAGATATGAGCATCGCTGCGCAATACGGCGAGTTGGTGTGTGACGAGGAAATCCGCCAGAACATATCGCAGGCAATCGAAGCGGAATACGAAAGGTCCTGCAGAGCAATACAGTTTCTGACCGGCGATCAGACCATCGGTCACCGTTTTCCCCGCCTGTGCGAGCGGTTCGATCGAAAACGGGCGGAATTGGACCGCATTCACGCACTACAAGTCGAACTGCTGCGACAAGCCCGAAGCGAGCTGCAGGCGGGATCGGTACCTGTGCCTTTGCTGCAATCCATGAACGCCATTTCCGCTGGCCTTGGCTGGACTGGCTAACCCTTTTCAGGAGGTTTCAACGTGAACGCCCCGCAACGCACCGAAGGTTTCTTCACCCAATCCCTTGCCGATCGTGACCCCGAGCTATTTGGCTCGATCACATCCGAATTGGGCCGCCAGCGCGATGAAATCGAGCTGATCGCATCGGAAAACATC
>NZ_JBQERS010000023.1:0-20429 GCF_056535285.1 Ruegeria sp. O11
AGTACGGTGCGTTACCTTGGCGTCGAGCTTGAAGACGCGCTTAGTATTGCCGAACGCATCGATCTTTAACCTTTTAGGCGGGCGGGATCGTCCGCTCGCCGCTCCCAAGCAAGCATTCGAAATTTCCGGTTCATCTTCCGCTCGGAGCCCACTGCGGACGCTGTGGCGAGGCTGTCGGCAGGCTGTCATCTGTTGCGAAGAGGGCTCTATTGGCTTCAGAAAATTGTTGATGCTACGCTGACTTGATTTGGGGGATGCATGAGCAACCTTGATGATTTTGAAAAGATGGAGCGCGAAGGCTGGGCCAATCCAGCTATCGCTAAAGGTTACGCAGATGGGTTCAACCAAGCTACGCTCCTTGTTGCAGAGAGGCTTTCGGACGCGGTGTCGGCTGGACCAAAGCTAACAGTTCTTGATCTATGCACTGGGCATGGTGTTGTCGCTGCAGAGCTTTCGGCAAGAGGCGCTTCTGTAACTGGGCTCGACTTTTCTGCGGCCATGATATCCCTTGCTCAGACTGCTGTGCCAGGCGCTACCTTCATTCGAGGGGATGCGATGTCGATGGACTTTGCCGATAACAGCTTTGACGCTGTCACTATTGGTTTTGGTGTACCGCACTTCCCCGATCCTGAACGCGGCTTGGCGGAAGCGGCAAGGGTATTGAGACCAGAAGGGCGTATCGCGTTTTCAATCTGGAAAGGGAAAGGATCAGATGGTGCATTCGGTTGGTTGTTCGATGCGGTTGGACGACTGGGCGACCCCTCTGTAACACTACCTTTTGGACCAGATGCTCATATGCTTGCCAACCGTTCTTCTGCTGAACCTATGGTCACCAATGCGGGATTTGCAGAGGTTCAGTTGTTCGATATGCCGTCTGAATTGTATGTACAGCAACCTGAAGATTTGTTTGATGCATTTGACCAAGGTGCCGTTCGCGCGGCATCACTGTTGGGATCGCAGCCAGCTATGAAGCGAGATTCAATTCGCTCTGATTTGGCAGAACGAACTCGCACTCTAGGCACCATGCACAATGGCGGTTTTCTTGTTCCGGCCCCGTCTGTCATCATTTCAGCCGTTCGCCGCTGATTTTTTCCAAACCTTTGGTGATTACGCACGCTCTCCGAACGGCAGCTTTGTCCGCGATCTAGACCTTTGACAGCGACTCGATCATGCGCCTGCAGCGAATGACGGCTTTGCGGGCTGCGGCCGCGGCATCTTGAATACTCAGCGAAGGTCCGGATTGGGCCGATACCAGTCCAAGCCTTCCAAATTTGGCAAATACCGTTTCGCATCCGAGGTCAGGAACGAGCCCAAAGCGGCCCTGAGAAATGACGCAACTCATCTCCCGCGGTGAATGTAGGTAACACGCTTTAGGTTGGATCGGGGTAGATGTCTGCCGTTCGGCTATCAGCCCACGATCTCGTAACCCATCTAGGCCTCTATGCTTGGATCGGATCACCTGGCAACCCTATATCCTCTCTGATGGGGTCAGGCAGATGAAGGTTTTGTGCAAGGATATCCGCTTTTTCTGACAGCGTTTCCGCGCGTTCTGCAGCAGCCTCCGCTTTGGAGTGCATTCGCGACTTTCTGAGTATCCACGCCTTCACCAACCAGAAGTGTCGACAGTAGGGACGCATTTCATTCGCGTCCGAAATTGCTTCAAGCGCGAGCTGCTGATCACCTGCCATCATGTGTGCAATCGAAAGGGGATAAAGCCGGTATGGCAGAAACGGATCTTCGGTGGAACGATCCACAGCCTCTACCAAACTCTTCCGAGCAGCTTCCCAGTTGCCGGCAATAATTTCGGTATAACCGCTCGCCTCCATGCCCAAAACATAGCTGGGATTCAGCCGGAAAATTCTATCGATGTCCTTCCTTGCACCATTCAGATCACCCGCGAGGCGCGCGCGCACCTGGGCCCGCGTGTACCAGCAATAATCGGAACGAGGCGCAGTCTGAACGGCTTTATTCGCAGACTCGATGATCCGCGTGCGTAAATCAGGATCAGCCTCGCGATAGCATGCCTCCAAGGGGTACAGTTTGGCTTCGCACCACATCGCAAGCCCGGAGCCATTCTCGGGATCAAGTCGAAGCGCTCGCTCCAGCAACTTACCCGCATGATTATAGTCCTCGACGGTGGCACGGTAAAACAGCATTGCCGCTCGGGATCTCAACTCACTTGGGCTCAATTGATCGTCTGGAATATCATTAAGTCGGTCACCGTCAAACGCATTGATCTGCAGACGTAAATCGTCTGACAGCTGTTCTGCAGCCCGGTCGCTTAATTCAAACAAATCCTCTGAATCTCCGTTTAAGAAGCACGACCAGGTTACCTGTCCATCTCCCAACCGGGTAAGGCTGGCCGAGATCCTTGCTTCGGTTTCTCGGCAACGCAATCGGCATCTCAGGCTATACGTTGCATTAGTCTCAGACATTGAATCTGTTGCGATTACACGCACACCAGTGCGGCGCGAAAGACTGTAAACCAGTTGCTCCTGCAGATCAGCGCAAACCTCGAGCGTTTCTCTTGATTCGGGGGCACTTGTGACCGGCTCCACTGCAATAGAAGGCAATTCGGTGTGTTCTTTCTCTCGCTGCGTTGCGGGCCGCCATTGAAACCCATTCACCGGATTAGCAAGATTCTTTAAGTCGTACGTACCCGCATCGCTGAAACCCGCTGAAAGCTTTTCGTCCAACTGCCGCTTGAGGTCTTCGGAGATCATCACACCACCGGGTGGCGCCTCAGTCTGCAGGCGCGCAGTGATGTTGATGCCGGTACCATAAATGTCGGTCTCGTCTTGAATGATCTCCCCGAGATGCGCGGCCATCCTCAGCCTGATTTTTTCATGGTCGACCAACGCAATTTGCACAAATTGAGCGGTTTCGATTGCCGCTGATATCGACGGAAAGGCAATTATCCATCCATCGCCCATACGCTTCAGTATCTCGCCGCCTCTTCGGACGGCCTCAGGTTCTAGAAGTTTATCACGAAGTTCGCGGACCAACTCGATTGCGAGCGACTGATCCGCCTCCATTGCGGACGTATAGCCGACCAGGTCAGCCATCAAGATCACGGCAAGGCGAGCTCTCATAAAACGACGTTAAGACAACGTTAAGGCATTGTCATCTTTTGAAAGCGGGCGATGCGACCTCGGGGCATCAACAAAGCAATGCAGTTAATGGCGGCATTGTACCAAACTGGCCCTTGGCGCAGATCGCGGCGAAGGTGCCAGGAGAGCCCCAAAGGCGACTTTCACAGCGATGACCACGTCTCACAAACAGTCTATCTAACTGCCGGATTCGGTGAATAATGCCCAATCTGCTATTCTCGGTTCAAACAAAGGGGAGAAACTAGATGGCGAACGCGTTTTCATATGCTTGTCGGGATTGTGAAGGGATGGCGGCCTGTCCCGCAAGCGTGGTCGCCGAGACCAAGGATGAAGTTTGGAAACTTATGGAACTTCATGCGCAAGTTGCTCATGACGAAAATCCTGCTGATTGGGATGGTGAAACACGGGCCTATCTGGCGACCTTGATTAAACCCGTGAACGTCTGAAACGTGCTCTGGCACAGACGACTGGAGGTCGACATGGCGCGCACATTTGCTCAAATGGAAGAAGAGGAAATTTCGGCTGCTGAAGGCATCTCCGCTGCCGAAGCACTCGCAACATTGGAGAATGACCAAAAAGTATTCTTGGTCGATGTAAGGGACACCGCGGAAATGGACGCCGCCGGTGTGAACCCAAATGTCGTAGCTGCGCCCGGCCGCGCTCCAAGCTATCGTGGCGCTGCCGCAGCAAACGTCCTGACCTCAATGGGGTTCCAACATGTTCGCTTCGTCGATGGGGGCATGGCAGCTTTGATCAATGCTAGGGCCACCACTCAACGACTTTGATGGTGCTATCTCGTCTTATCAGCCCGTCATTTGAAAGGGCTTGGTTACCGCTCCGCGCCCTTACGGACGCGCAAAATAAATGGTGCTACGATGCGCCCGATTTAGGCAGGCAAGTATCCAGGCATCGCCGTTGTTGGAGGATGCAGGCATGATCATGCGGATTTTCAGGTGCTTGTGAGACCAGGTAAGGAGAAAGAGTTCAGTAAATTCTTTCACGAAACTGCCATTCCATTGATGAAACGGACAAAGGGCGTCGTCCAAGTTTTGCCGGGCGCCGCAAGATCAGGTTCCCCGAGAGAGTTCAGCTTTGTGATGATTTGGGACAGTCTGGAGTCTCTAAAGGCGTTTGTAGGGGAGGACTATGAAAGCCCCCACATCGATCTGGCAGAAGCTGAACTGGTCGAAGCTCGATCAATCAAACACTACGACCTGGTGGAGTTGTAAAGCCGACCACCTGCTATAGGCCTCGTGCCCTGGCGGATTCTGCTGTGCGCGTGGGTCAGCACTTTCTGAACGACCAACCAGATAGAGCCTGTCATAGATATGGCGTCCTTTGGGGGCGCACTGTGAGTTCCGTGACGCAGGCGTTGTTGGGCAGCATTACAGCAGTCGAGATTAGCGTTGAAATTTCTTCAAGCTGAATCATTTTGGAGCGGTCTTTGCCTGCGTCGGACACGTCTGGAGTGTTGACAAACCCCGGGTGCACAAGGGTGACCCGAACACCGTCTTCGCGGACATCTTCGAACAGAGCCTTGGCGAAACCAGCCTGCGCATGCCGCAGGGCACAATGAATGGCGTGATTTTTCCAGCCCAGCCAGGATGTAGGCCCGCAGATATAGACAAATGCCCCCTCTGTTTCACGGATCGCAGGCAAGACATGCGCGGTCAGTCTGATGGTTGCCCGCAGCACTTGGTCGATGGATGTGTCCCAATCTGAAAAGCGGTCAAACGAAACAGCGCCGTAGGTGAACTTGGCGGCGCAGTGAACCATCGCGTCCAACCGCTCGCTTTGCAGCGCCCAGTCTGCGAGAGCGGCCACAGAAGTCATGTCGCCCATTTCTGCGGCAAACCATTCGCCCGCGCCACCTGTGGCCTCAACCATGGCAATTGTTTCTTGCAGCGCGTCCTCGCGGCGTCCATGCGCGAGTATGTTCCACCCTTTCGAAGCCAGGTCGATGGCCGTTGCCCGGCCTATTCCACTTGAGGCACCCGTAATCAGAGCTGTTTCAGCCATGAGCATTCCCCGATTTGCTTATGGAAGATTACCACAAACCGCCACCCCACTTAAGAAAGGCCAAACCTGACCTGTTAGTCAAAGCAGCTAAACTGGAAGGCGCGCGTGGATTTCAATTGGGGCAATCAAACCACGTTCGATATTCCTGACCATATGTTGAACCTTAAGCGCGGTGTCATCGCCCATTATAAGATGAAGACCCAAAGGTGGAGGGCCATCTGAACGGCTTTGCGCAGCTGCCAGATCTGCAAAGAACTGTTTGGCGAATGCAGTGCGGTCGATCCGGTCACTCACCTCGAAACCGGCAGATTTCAAAGCAGCTTCATATGTCTCCGGAGAAGTCAGTGCGCTTTGATCTGCAGATGACGCCCAGGGTGCGGGATAGTCCATTTGCCCCTCTCCGACTTGCATAACATCGTAAATCGCAAAAATTCCGCCTGGCCTGAGCACTCGCTTCGCCTCACGGGCGATGCCGACTTTGTCCGCGATGTTCATGCCGACATGGATCATGTAAGCGGCGTCCATGGAGTCAGTGTCCAGCGGCAATTCCAACACGCTGCCTTCGATGAGTTGAACTCGGTGTGACAAGCCCGTCCATTCTGTAAGAGCGCGACCGGTTTCCACAAACTCGGCGGTTAAATCGACACCGGTCACATACGCCCCGGTGGCCGCCGCCACATAGCGTGCCGGACCCCCGAGCCCACAGCCAAAATCGACAACTCGGCTTTCAGGTGAAAGGCCGAGAGCTTTCACAAAAGGTTCGGTCGCGAGACGCCCGCCAATGTGAAACTCGTCAACCGGCGCCAAAGCGTCGTGGGAAATTGGCGGGGTCAGGTCCAGTGCTGCGCAACCATCGGAAATCCGTTTGAGCAAGTGACCGGAATGGTAATGGTGCGCGACTTCGTTGGGATTGGTCATATTGAAGCTTCCCTAATCGATGCCGTCAGGATACACAGGGTGAGCCAGAATGTCAGCTTCGTCCGCTCTTCGGACCTGCGTCTGTCTTCCATCTTCGCCCGTACAGCGAATGTCTCCTTTGACGGGCCGCATCGCGGCGACGGTGATTAAGGTCGAACGGCTGCATTGGGCCGTTGTCACACATCCCGACAAACTGACTTATCGGCAGCTTTGTCCACGTAGAAGTCGTTCACGCCTAGTGCAGCGAACGGCTGCCCTGAGCCTTTCTCGACAGTTGCTGCGTGGTGCGTGTACGACCGGTTCCCTGTATACGTCACCACGTTCATCAGTATGTTTTTGGGGCATAGCTTCCGTCTTTGCGATGTACTTCGCGCCCGCTGAGCGGCGGATTGAATACGCAGACCAGTCGCAGATCAACCTCTGTCGCACGCACCAAATGTCGGTCGTGTTGATCCAAAGCGTAGAGGGTAAATGGCTCAAGGGAATGCCAGGTTTCATTTTCAGACGCTCGGATCTGCCCCTTGCCCTCGATACAGTAACACGCCTCTAGATGATGGGTGTATTCCAGCTCAAGCACTGTGCCTTCTTTAATTATCGTATCTGTCAGCGAAAACCCCATTCCATCAGAGGCGAGCAGCAACCTTCTGCTGTTCCAACCCGGACCGGAAACGTCCCGATCTGTATCGAGGATATCTTTGAGTGCTTTAACAATCATACTTCACCGCCTCTTTGCTATCGGACCGCGCGGTTCATCCCGCCATCAGATAGTATACTCTGACCATTTATGTATCGGGCACCCTCGCTGGCGAGAAACACACAAGCCTGCCCAATTTCTTCGAATGTTGCCGGTCGCTGAGCGGGGATCTCCTGGCGGGCCCGTGTGGAGAGTTTCACATTCTCGCAGAACCCAGGGAGCAGGTTGTTCATGCGAATATTGTGCCGTGCATAACGATCCCCATACAGCTTTGAGAAACTGTGCAGCGCGCCGCGCAACATGCTCATGGGATACGGTGCACGTGGCTCAATCGTGTTCATGGACGAGATGTTTACGAAAGCGCCGCCGCCTTGTTCAATCAGGATGGGCGTAACGATACGGGCAATCTTGACGACGTTCAGGACGTACATGTCCAGACTTTCGTGCCACAACTCATCGCTGAGCTCCAAAAGCGGCCCGTCAAAGTCCGGGTCGAAACCTACAGTTTTGATGGACTCTGGCACCGTGCCACCGTGACCCATGTTGCTGACGATGGCATCAATTCTACCATACCTGCTCATGGTGTCGTCGATCATCGCTTGCAAATCGTCGACATCTAAGACAGAGCCACGACGGCCAATGCCCCCAAGCTCCTCCGCCAGCTCAACCGAGCGATTGGACGGCGACATTAGCGAAACCTTGTAGCCAGCCTTAGCCATTTCAATGGCGCAGCCTCGGCCAATGCCTTGTCCGGTACCTGTCATCAGCGCGACTTTGACTTCGGGCATCGTATCCCCTTTCTTTAGGCGCATTATATGTGAGAATTATTGCGTTGAAGTCAGTGTACCTCCTTAGAACTCGGCGAACCTATCGAGTTTTCAGAATATTGCTGTTAGGTTTTCTCACATGCCGGAAAACCTTAGACACCTTCGTGCCCTTCAGGCCTTTGATGAAACCGCAACCCACTCCAGCTTATCTAAGGCAGCGGATGCTCTGAACGTTACACACGGCGCGATCAGTAGGCAGATCAAGTTGTTGGAGCAGCATCTTGGCATGACGCTCTTTCATCGCCGGCCCAATGGCGTTGAACTGACGCAAGCCGGTGAACGCCTGTATCAATCTACACGAGGGGCATTTTCGGCACTGCAGTTGGGCGTATCGGAAGTGAAGCGATTGCATCACCGACAGTCGATTACAGTGTCTCTTTCCACTTCGCTAGCACTCAAATGGCTTGTGCCACAGCTCAGTTCGTTTCAGCGAGAGCATCCTGGTATCGCGTTGTTGCTAGACACAAACGATGCCTTTGCCGATTTCGATACCTCCGAGGTCGATGTCGCCCTGCGCTTCGGGAAACCCGGTTGGGATAGGCTGTTTTATGAACAGATCAGACACGAGGAATTGGTTGTCGTGGCCGCGCCCTCCCTTGTCGGGAAAATACAGCTACCGATGTGTGCCGAAGATGTGGTTGCCCTCCCACTCCTGCAGGACGCGTTCAATGTCGGGTGGGAAAACTGGGCTGCGCAGGTTGGTTTGAGCGCTGATCGGATCAACGCGCAGGGTATCAAGTACGTGGACAGCGCTGTTTTGCTGGAGGCGGCCATTGACGGGCAAGGTGTTACATTGGCAAGACATTTATTGGCGGCAAATGACCTGGAACTTGGGCGCTTGATACGTCTGGATGCAAGCTGTGTTCCATTAGAGCGAGGGCTCTACTTTGTCTGCCGCTCGGGCGATCAGGAGCGAGTCACATTGAGAGTTTTCAAGAAATGGCTCATGTCACTTTAGCTCTGGGTTCCAATCGAAGCCCGAGGAAAGCGGACATTGGCTCGCGCGCTGCATAGGTCCGTTTTGTCCGCATATCGGTCATTTGGGGAAACTCGCTCAAAGTCTGCTTTGCGGACAAAGCGAACTTTCGCCGTGATTTCGCCAATGACGGCTATGCGGAAAACGCTCCCATATCCCCGAGCCTTGAACTCACCTTATCAGGACAGTGGCAGGCCTCGCACGCTTGCCCCACCTGACCCTAGCTATGTTCTATTTCGCAGGCGTCACCGTCACAGGCATCATTTTCTTTTTTCTCCTACCATCAATCGCCGCCGCGCTTTCAGCGGGTGCGCAGGCGTCCACAGGTGCGCTTCAAAGAGGTGCGGAGAGATATCTTGGTCGTTGCCTGCCAGGCGGTGGAAACGGAAACAACCCAGTAGGGAGCGCTAGCAGACGATGACTAAGGAAAACGACCACAGTTTCACCTGGGCTGATATTCACGGGCCTGAAGCCAAAAGCAGAGCAAAAGCCAAAGTTAAGGCATTGAAAGAAGTGCTTCGTCGCCACGGCGAGACACCAGAAGGCCAAGCTAAGATTCGCGAACTGCTGAAATCACTCGGCATAGATGTTGAGAATGCGCAGTTTGGCACAGAAAGCCGGATGCAGGTGAGTACGGAGCCCGTTTCCGACGAGGATATTTGGAAGAACACACCGGACAAGTGGCGACACTTACTGCCTCCCGAAATTGTGGAACGGTTCAAAGATAAGTGACAGGGTTCGATTCAGTCTGAGTGTAGAATAGGGCGGTAACGAATTGTCCGTATAGGATGGATTGAAACGGACCGTTCGCCGCGCCAAGCCCAAACAGGTAAAGAGCGGACGGAGCGGACTTTCGCTGAAAACATACGAAAGTCCGTTTCGACGACGACCGCCCTGCACAACCTGTTGAACCAAAATGATCACAAGGAACCCAATTCTCTTGCCAAAAACGGCTCGGGGCTGTCCGTCTCTTCCAGACCTTTATCTGTGACAAGCCAAAATCGATTGCCGATATTTCGCAAAAAGCTGCGGTCGTGACTAACAAGCAAACATGAAGCGCCGTGTGTGATCAATTCATCCTCAAGAGCCTCTTGCCCTTCAATGTCGAGATGGTTTGTTGGTTCATCAAGCAAATAGAAATTCGGATTTTTAAGCCGCAGTATCAGCATCGCCAAGCGCGCCTTTTTACCCCCAGACAGCGCACCGATTTTGATGTCTTGCATCTGAATGTTCACACCGGCCCCGGCCAGCACGCTACGGGCGCGTTGATCAACAATATCAAACTGCCCTGTAACAGCGTTCATCGGCGTGTCGCTGTCCGAAAGCTGGCTCAGATGCTGGTCAGAATAGGCTGACACAACCGAAGGGGCACATTTGACCGCCCCGCTATTCCCTGAAAGTGCGCTTTGCACCATCTTTACCAATCGGGTCTTACCCGTGCCATTAGCCCCCAGAAGTACGATGCGGTCCCCTGGCAAAACCCATTTCTGCCCGGTCTTGTACAACAAGCGACCGTCAGGCGTTTCAACCCGTGCGTCATCCAATGTGACCAGTGCTTTGGCATGAGTCCCGCTGTTGACCAGTCTGATATCACCGGCGCTGCGCTCCTCGTGGGCCGGTTTGGCAGTCGCTTCAATCTGCGCCGCGCGATCATTGAGCTGTTTGGTTTTGGTTACCAGAAGATCAGACCCGGAATTGATGCCGATGTTCTTCAACTTTGCCGCCTGTTTGCGGAGCTGCTGCGCTTTGTTCAAATCATTGGCGAACCGCCGTTCGTCGGCAGCATCCGCTTCATCAAGCGCTGCTCGTGCTGCCGAAAATGGGATTGAAAAAACACGTGACCTTTTCGCGCGCAAAAACAGCGTTTTATTGGTGGTCGCATCAAGAAATGCACGATCATGAGAGGTCACAACAACCGGTACTTCACGTGGTAAGGCGGACAACCAGTTCTGGAGCAAGCCAATACGATGCAAATCCAAATGATTGGTTGGTTCATCCAGCAACAGGATATCTGGCTCCTGAATCCAGGCGGCAGCTAACAACGCTGTCCTTTGCCACCCGCCGCTTAGTTCGTTGAGCAGACGATGCTGCAACTCATACGGAACACTCAGATCGCCAAGCACGACGTCTACACGCCAGCTTTCGTACTCTGCCTGCTCAGCAGGAAGGGCGCCAAGCACCCACTCATAGAGCGTTTTGGTATAAGCGCATTCCGGCACGTATTGGGTCACATATCCTACCCGCAAACCGCGCGCCCGGACGATACTCCCGTTGGTTGGTTCGGATTGACCAGCCATGCATTCCAATAGTGTTGTCTTGCCGCGCCCATTTGCGGCAACCAATCCAATACGATCACCCTTGGAAATTGTCAGGTTCAGTTCATCGAAAAGGACGTCGCCACGGATTACGCTTAAAGCGTTGATGTTCATCACAGTCATCGGATTCTCTGCTTATAGAAAGAGGTGCCGCAGTGCGGCTTAGGGCAGACCGATAGAAAGGTTATTTCTCGGGCCCGCCCTGTAAACGCATTTACAGGGCGAAACGGGGACCATGCTGAAGTCGGCGGATGATACGCATGTTCAGCTTGTGCCCTCCCGTTGTAGATTGTGACTGTGTGCTGAGACCTTAAAAAACAATTCCCGTCTCAGCAAGCGGCTAGATAAGAAAAGCAGATATTGGCCGCATCGCCTAGAAATTGTAGGTATGGGCTCATTGCAGACATTTTCTGCAGCGCGTCGTACTGGTCTGCAGCACAAGACTACAATTCTTAGCAAGTAGAATTTTTGGCTTGGGGTGCCTTCTGATGTCGAAAGTTCACCGCTTTTCTGGTCCAACTATGACGGTTGGGTCAGGTTCGTGTGAGGTTCAACAGTTACTTACTTAAGTTATAGCTAGGGTGCCCCAGCTCTTGGGGAAACAGCGCCCGCATATCCTGGGCGCTTAGGTCAGACAGCGCCCGGTGAACGCGTCGGATATCGGCTCTGGGGCCAAGTACCGCGTCCGCGACCAGTTCAATACGTGCAACCTCCAAGTTCTTGTTAGCAACGATCCGGGCAATAGGACCAAGGCTTTTTACGGCTGTCTTTTGGTCACCATATGTGTCTGGTGGGATAGAAATTTCGACCAATCCGGGCACAGCCTCTAGCATTCTGGTGCGGATGCTCTCGGGAATTTCCAGTAATCGAATCTGGCAGCGACGGTGCGCTTCGACCATGGAGGCATTGCCGATGCCGGAAACCCAGATCAAAGCTTCAACTCGCCCATCGCAAAGCTCACGCGCCTGCGTACTTGGGCCGTGACCGCGCAACATGCTTTCATCCATAGTGATATCGGCCATACGCATCAGAACAAGCGCAATCTCTCGCGATCCTGATCCGGTGTCGCCGACATTGATGATGCGACCAGAAAGGTCGTCGATCTGATTTATATCAGACAAGGCGCGAACCGCGATATGGACCGGCTCGGGATGGAGCGCTGCCACTGTGATCATTTGCTTGTTTTCACGCGTTCCCAGTTTTTCGATCAACGCGTTTGATTGAACGATTGCAAAATCAAATTCCCCGGAAGCAATGCCCTTGAGATTGTCGTTCGTACCAGAGGTCGCCATGACCCCACACCGTTCTCCATGCGCAAGTGCATGGGTGTTGATATCCTGACAGATTTGCGACGCTATCGGGAAATAGATGCCCTTCACGCCGCCCGACGCCAGCGTGAAATATCTGTCCTCTTGCTGCGCTAAAATCGGCTTCGCAAAGAACAATCCGATCGCTAAAGAGGCTAATACAGAAAAAAGTTTCGTTAATGTTACCAAAAATACTCTCAATTTAACCGCGAATCAGGTACATTGCTTCGCATTATGACGATAACATATTTTCTTAGAATTTTGGTATCGCTTGCGACCGTTTTGTGTTGGTCATCCGCTTCCGCGCAAGACTTGATGTTTTCGGCCAAAGGCCGAGTTGAGTTTAATACCGCAACATCGGCTTCGTTGCTCCTTGATGATAATTTGCCGGAAAAGTTTCGCGAACGATTGGAAGTGCGCTGGCGGCAACCTCAGCAATTTATCTCTACGGATCGGTGGCGATACGTGTCTGACGGCTTGTTGATTAATCCCGGGGAAGACGGGGATTGGTCCAACGCACTGATGAAAATCACATTTCCGGCGTCCGACCAAATTGCGCAGCATTCCGAGTGGGTCGAACTCGAAGTTTACATCGAAGCTGTCAGCCATACACGGTTTCACGGGATAACGCAGGTCAGAGAGACGCGTGAACTTCTGCAACGCACTACTGTATTCCGTGAAGAGCAGCCGTTGGATACGAGTCAAGACCAATTTGTTTTGAACCTGATCGAGATGTCCCCCATCACAGTGACGTATAACCGAGCCGCGAGCCAACTTCGAGCTGGTCGCGGCCTGTCGCGCGACCACGCTCTGGATGCCATAAGCGATTTGATCCTCATTTTCCGGATCGCCGGGAAGCGGCATTATTTGAACGAGCTGGCCACAGCGATTGAAATTTACCTCCACCACGATGCCGAATTGCCATTACGTGAACTCGATTTTGTTCGGCAGTTGCATATGCATCCGAAATTCGTGGGCTTGGACCACGACCATCGCGCCTTCCATCTTCATTCCCTGGCTCGTGCTTTTTATAAGGCCGAGGAGCTTGATACCACTCTGGCCGGTACGAATGCGATCAACAACCGGGATGTGGCACAAACTTTACTGAGCCATGTGCGCGTCCCTTTGGATTTGAAGGAGGGTACCGAGTTAAGCGACGGGGTGGTTGATGCCTTACAATTGCGAATGGAAATCGTGTGTGGGAACAAATCCTTCAAGTGTTTCAGCGAGATGGAGACGATCAAGGCACTCGATGTCAAACATCAGATCGACGCTGAGAAAATGCGTAACATCTTGGGGGAGTATATACGGATGCTCGTTGACACCTCTAAGGACTTCGCACAAAGACAGCACCCGGACAAAGAGTTCGTGGATGCAGTTGCCCAGCACAGGCAGCTTCGGAAGGCTTGGTTGATTTTCTCCTGTGCGCTTGAGCAGAACGACGAGCGGCTAATGTGGGTGACGCTAGAAAGTCAGTTCTTGAACGAAGGGGAATGGGCGGAACAGATCCGGGACAAAGCGCCTAGTGGTCGTGCGACTTGCACTTGATCCAATATGACACAGCAATTTGAGAGGTGAGGAATGAAGTTGCGAACGTTTCTAAACACAGGGGTTGTTTTGGCAGTATTTCTGTGGCCGCATTTAGCAAATTCCGGTGGTCCGCCGCCTCCGCCCACGTGTCCTCCGGGTGTCTTCAGTTGTTGAAACCCCTGAGATATTTGTTCGGTCTGGCGACCCTGTGCGGCATTGTTTTTGCTCAGGCAGGGTGGAGCCAGTCCGAAGGCATCTCTGACAAAGAGCAAGCACGGTTCCAGGAGGTTCAGTCGCAGTTGCGCGCAGGGGGATACAAAGACGCGCGTGTCAGCCTGCTCCGGATGAACAAAGAGAAACTGTCTTCCGATGTCGCACGCACGGAACAACAACTTTTGCTTGGGCAGGCCGAGTTGGGTTTACAGAACTTTGATGGGGCAATTGCTGCCCTGACAAATGTCATTCAGTTCCCTCTGGTTGACCCGACAACTGCGCTTATCAACCGTTGCTTTGCCTATTTGCAACTTGGGTTGTTTCTGGATGCCGAGCTTGATTGCAGCGAAGCTCGCCGCGGATTGGACAACGCGGTTTTGACCGGAGGAAACGAACCACTTGAGGTTTTCCTAAGGGAATACCGTTTCGTTTCTTTGGCGCAGGTCGAGGCCGAGCTTTATAACCAAGCCGGGCAGACCGTTCTTGCAAAGGACATTTTGCAAAACGCTGTCAATATCCTGGCGAAAAGCGCGAAGGACGAGACGCGGCCAAAAGAGTTTCGGTTGGAGCCAAAACAGTACTGGGGTATAGAGTTGACCCTTGCCCGTACTTATGTCGCGCTTGGGCAGTGGGATGCTGCGTCACGAAGCCTTGACGATGTGTTCAACATCATTCCCGACGCAGAAAAACACAGGGCCATCGCCGTGCGCGCCTCTGTTTTTCGTGGGCAAGGGCAAGCACGGGAAGCGGCAAAAGCTTGGACAGAGGCTCATAGATCAGTTGTTCTGGCAAACGAGGATGATCTTCCCGGAATCGAATTGCGGAACCAATATCTGTATTTCGCCTGCGCGACACTCATTCAACAAAAAGACTATGCTGCCGCGCTTCCAATTTGTGAAAGTTTGGCGCGTGCGGACAAAAGCAACGGTGTCTACGCCGAAGCGCACGCCTATGCGGCAATGCAAGCGTTGGGTGTTCTCCAAAGTTTCGAGGTGGTTCGGCGCGCCTCTGATCTGCAACGCGATGCATTCATTTTAGATGTGGCTCGTCGGAAGCTTTTTGAAGACAGCGTCGACGCTATTCGCAGCGGCTTAGATGCGCGGACTGGGACGCGAGTACTGCGCGCTTGGGATAGTGACACAGACGAGCAAACTGAATGAAGATTTTCAAATATGCGATGTTTCCTGATAGTTTTCCTTTTTTGCTTACCATCGGTCCTTTCTGCGCAATTCGCAACTGTGGCACCCGGTGATGCAAAGAACAACGAATTTACGCGGATCGAAATCGGTGAAGAAGATTTCGGTTATGTCCTAATGAGCGCGATCTGGAGTTCACCCGAGATTCCCGTGTGTTGGGAAAATCCCGAGCCGGAAACAGAAGCCTTTCGTGGGTTTGTGCGCAATGTGATTGATGAAACCTGGGCCAGCTATTCAAGGCTCAACTTCACCGGCTGGGAAAAATGCGCCACGCAGAATGTTCGCGGGATCAGGATTCTGATCGAAAATCAGAACCCGCATGTCAAAGTGCTGGGCCGCCATCTAAGCGGCAGAAAGAACGGTATGGTTCTGAATGAAAACTATGATCTTGATGGCTTCAGAGCTTGTCTGGCCAACGAAACTATATACGAGCTTTGCAATCGCGCCATTGCGGTTCACGAATTCGGCCATGCGATTGGTCTGGCCCATGAACACAACCGTGATGACCGTGAAACTTCGTGTCACGCGGCGGCGCAAGGCACAGACGGAGATCGGCATCTCACGCCGTACGATACCGATTCCGTGATGAATTATTGCAACCCGACCTACGGGAATTTTGGTAAACTGAGCTACTACGATGTTTTGTCCGTTCAAGCGATCTATGGAGCGCCGAAATGAAGCTGACGAGCGCGGTTGTCTTTCTGGCCTCGGGACTGGCGGTTGAGGTTTTCGCGCAGGACCGCGCCGAACTTAGGGACAAGGTGCGTCCGGCTACCGTGTTTCTGGAAGTGACATTTGTGGACCCTGACAATCCGGATAATGAATGCCATATCAAAGAGCAGGGTACAGGGTTCATCGTGACCCCCGCAGGCGGCGTTATCACAGCCCTTCATTTGCTGGATGGCAAGATTGTCATAAACGGTGTCAACGAAAGCTGCCCTGAGGCTTTCGTACAAAATCCAAAGATCAAGGGGCGTATCGGATATTTGGGGGCTTCCCCAAAAGATCTGGCGCTCACCGGTTCATCGGATAAGGCCTCTGATGTCGCTGCGCTGCGCTTCGGAGATGCGCCCGACGACTACCCGTTTCTAGAAGCGTGCCTGATCGACCAACCAGAGGACGGGGCGGATCTTATGGCGTTCGGCTTTGCGTTGTCGCAGGATTTCACCGATCTGGATGTGAAGTTTCAGGGGATTACGACCTATGACAGCCGCTGGCGTCTGTCGTCGCAACTTACTGGCGGCATGAGCGGTGGGCCAATCACCGATCTTGAAGGACGCGTCGTCGGACTCGTGAAGGGTGGGCTTGGAGCAAATGCAGTGCAAACGGCGACGCCGCTTACCTGGGCCACATCCATGTTGGATCGTGTCGGAGCTTTCGACGTGCCCGCCTGCACCTCCAACAGTGTCCAGGCCAGCGCTCAGTCAGGCGACGTATATGACGTTGACATCATCGCCACCGTGAGCGCGCCACAGCGCAAACAGTTTTCCAAGTCATTCTCCTACAATTTCCACAACGAAGGCTCGTGCGAGGAGGAATGGGTTGACTACAAGCTGGAGGCTTGCCTGCCAGAAGGTGCGGAGATCCTCAAGATTGATGTGCCAAAAATCCATGACCAACAACATGACGGCCGCACGTGGTTGGGGGGTGACTGGTCCGGGGCAAGCTGCGTCGACCTCTGGTTCGGCTATTCGGACAGGGGGTTGGACATTCAGGGCAATTGCCGTGGGCACGGTTTGATTGACGCAGAGTGGAGGTTGACAGGGGTCAAGAACGGAACGGAGCGTACGCGAGAAAGTCGGTTCTCGGAAAGGTTGCGCAGGCCAACCAGGTCCAGACAAGAGTTTAGGTTTCCCGTAGAGGGGCATTTGCTGGAAGGTCTTAATGGGCAAGCAGCGGTCTGGAAATACGACATAGAGGTCCGTGACACTTCGGGAGCAATAGTGTCCAAGCTCAGCAACGCGCATCCGTCCTCTTCCATATTTCAAACGCATCAGGACAGGGATGGTACAGTCTTCCTCACAATCTCACCCTAAGTCAGTGCGAATGGCGTCACTGAACAGACGGTCGGTCATGGCTGGCAGTGCAGCGACGTTGTTCGGGGCACTGGCGGGCAAGGTGGCCTTTGGACAGACAGATCCGAACACATTGCGGCGCGGAGCGGTTGTGATTGGGGTGGATAAGCCCACTGGCATCAGCGAGCTGTCAGCCGCGGCGTCTGGCGCCAGAAAGATGGAAAAATTCTTTCAGTTTCAGGGATTTGAAAGGGTTATCCCTCTGATTGATGATGATGCAGGGGAAGAGGTTCTGGCGCTTGATATTCATGATGCCGTGGCTTCTTTGGTGAACGCAGACAATTTGGATCAATTGGTCATTTATTTTTCGGGCCATGGGTTCCGACTAGGACAGGCGGAACATTGGCTACTGTCCAGAGCGCCAAGAAACGCGAGTGAAACGGTATCGATGGCTGAATGTGCCGAAGCGGCAGTCTTTACGGGTATTCCCAATGTGGTCCTGATCTCCGATGCTTGCCGCTCGCATCCGCAGACTTTCGCAAATGCCCGGATCGGCAGCGAAGGCTATCTTGTGTTTCCGCAAGGCGGAGTTTTTACAGGCAAGGTGAAAGTCGATCTGTTTCACGCCACCGGGCCGGGCCAGGTCGCCTATGAGATCAATCCAGACGCGAGTTCTCAGAATTTTCAAGGAGTGTTCACGGAAGCGCTCCTACATGCGTTCGTAGCACCTTGGGATGACATGGTGGTAACACTTGATAACGGGATTCAGGTCATTCCGAACTGGAAGCTAGAGTACTACCTGATAGCCGAGACGCAGCGGCGCATTCAGGAAGCGGATATCCTGCTGGAGCAGATTCCCGATATTCGGGTGACATCATATGCTGTCCAGTCGGCAATCGGAACACGGGTTGAACTGAGCGGAGGCCCTGGCTTCACGCCCCCCGCACCACCGGAGAAGCTTGAAACTGCCGATCTCTCTACAGGTGTGGCGCTCTCAAACCTCCTGGCGCGGAGTGCGTTGGAGTTTGATGCTGGCAATGTGACTGCCTTTGTTTCGTCTCTGTCCGCCCCCGCGGCGACCGAACCAGAACGCGCCGCGCAAGCTCAGGTGCTCGCTGCTCTGGAGCGTCAGGCGGGTGATCCCGATCTGCCAATGACAGGGCTGACCGTCGAAGGTGCCGACGTCGCACAGATTATCGTAACAGATGGCTTAGAGGTATCAGACGTCACGCCGCCGGAGGCCGCACGTCAGATGTTTCAGATTGGGTTGAGCGGAGCTGAAGCGACCACCGGGTTGATTGTCTTTGAAAGCGGTGGCTCCATGCCTTTGGCTATCCTGGAGCAATTTGTGGCAAATGTCAGTATCGATCCAGATACTGGCTACGCAGTGGACGTCCGCTACAACCCCACGACCGAAAGCCCACGTCACTTCGAATTTCAGGACAATCGGCTGAACATCGAAACCATGCGGGCTACGACCTCTGCCGCCGCTGCGGCCGGCGCATTTCTGTTCGGAGGGGTGGACAAGGATGCAGCAGCGCAATTTGCGGATCGTATTCGCATTTTGAAGCGTTTTGACCCGACACTTGGGCTTTATTGTTCCTACGCCTATGCCGAGGCTTTCCGATACGCGGAACTGTCCTCTGTGGCAGAGATCATGCAGTACGATTTCGAAGCCGCGCTGTTTGACATTGCGATGCTGGACCGGAAGTTCAGGGACCAGATCGCTGCGGGTTCCGCTATCCCGCAGAATTGGCCCGGCTACGAGGGCCGTTTGACCGTGCCGTTCTGTCCGGCGTTTAAGGCGGGCTGGGAGCGCTTGCGCGCCAATCAGATCGCGCTGCCTCCCGATCTGCAGGAGGCACGGGCATATCTCACGGAGAGCCTCTGGACCACATTTTCACCGGAAGGCACGAACCTTGTCATCGAGAGAATTTTGAAAGGAGCATTTCCATGATTACACGTCGTGCCGCCCTTACGGGCACTATGATCGGGGCTGCAATGCTGCCTTATTTGAGTACCCAAGTCCGCGCCGCATCGCCCGAACGTATTTTATTCGTTCACGGGCGCGCGCAGGGGGGGCGGGATCCCGAGGATATACGCGCAGAGTGGTTGGCCGCGTTTCAAGACGGACTGAATGGTACAGAATTCGAGATACCCGACATCACGACCATAGCTTTGCCGTTTTATGGCGACACCCTGGATGAGTTGACAGCGCGCTCAAGGCTGCCGACGGCCTCACGCATCAATTCCAAAGGGGACGCGGCTCAGGATGAGTTTTTGATCTTTCAGGAAGAGGTGGCCAACGACATCCGCGAGGCTGCCGGGATCACTGATGATCAAGTGGACGCTATCTATGGCGACAATCCTCGCGAGAAAGGCCCGCTTAACTGGGAATGGGTGCAGGCACTGATCGCTTCAATCGACCGCAATGCAACCGGCTTGTCTCAGGGCGCGCTAGAGGTCTTTTTGCGAGACGTGTTTCTCTACATCTCTAGTTCGGGTGTTCGGCGGATAATCGATGACATCGTCAGCGAAGAATTGGACGGGCGTCCAACAGTTGTTGTGGGGCATTCATTAGGTTCTGTTGTCTCTTACAATATTCTAACGTCTGGTACGTCGCACAACGTTCCGTTGTTCGTTACTCTGGGCAGTCCGTTGGGGATCCGCGCAATCCGACGTAGGTTTCGACCACTGCGCTTCCCTGATGGTGTTGGTGCATGGGTCAATGCATATGATCCAAGAGACGTGGTTGCCCTGCATCCTTTGGATCAAGAAAATTTCGCCGTCATACCGGCTATCGAAAACATCGGTGACATTGAGAATCAGACGGAAAACCGTCACGGGATTTCAGGCTATTTGAACAAATCGAATGTTGCAGGCCGGATTGCCACAGGCGCATAAATGAAAAGCAGAATTGGAAGCGGCGCTCTTATTTAGAAAAGGTTTTCTGAAAATTGCGCTGGGGCCGGATTTAGATGGTCGAGATAAGTATCGTGTGTCCACGCGCGTCACGTGAATAGTGTTGAGAGTGACACAGCGAGTGGCCGACCGTTCCTCTTCAACCTCAATGGATGGTTGGGTTTTGTCAGCCGATGCTCAATCCCGTTAACCTAACCTCGCAGATCCTGTCTATCCGTTGTTCAACGTAAAACTGCGAAGCCAGTGCAATTTGAAGTGACGGAGAATACACGTGAGGTCGTGTCGCAATGGGTCTCTTCTCAATATATGCATGGACAACGGTATCTGTTTCCAAGTCGTATGCATGCTTTGCCGCATCTTTCGACCCGGCAATACGCTAGGCTTGTC
>NZ_JBQERS010000024.1:0-19025 GCF_056535285.1 Ruegeria sp. O11
CAGTGCCATCGCAAGACAGCTCAATGAGCGGCCTCGCAAAACCTTGCAATATCAAACACCAGCTGAGAAGTTCACAGAATGTGTTGCGGCGATCAGTTGAATTCACCGCTCGAAGCAGGCGTTCGCTGCAACTTGCTTGAACGTCTACTTTGCAGATGGGGTGGATGGCTCCTGCTCCATCGGCGTCGCGATGCGCCATAGTTCAGGTATCGTCATCTGCGAGAGAGGGGCCACCCCATTCAAGTTACCACGATCGGTCTGGATCTGGCCAAGAACGTCTTTCAGGCTCACGATGTCACCGACGAAGGAGAAGACGCTTTCAACCGAAGCCTGCGACGGGCCCAGGTGCTGAAGTTTTTTATTAATGTGCCGCCGTGTCTTGTGGGCATCGAAGCCTGTGGCGCGAGCCACTACTGAGCGCGGGAGATTGCAAAGCTGGGACACGAGGTGCGCCTGATCCCGCCGGCCTACGTTAAGCCCTATGTGAAGCGTGGCAAGTCGGATGCAATTGATGCCGCGGCGATCTGTGAGGCGGTGACACCGCCGTCTATGCGGTTCGTGGCTGCGAAATCACCGGAGCAACAGGCAATCTTGGCCCTGCACCGTGTGCGGGACCTAATTGTCCGTCAGCGGACGCAGATCGTGAACATGCTCCGTGGTGTTCTGGCTGAGTTTGGGATTGTTGTTCGGCAAGGCGCCGGCCATGCCATTGCCTTTGCCAAGCGGTGTTTGGAAAGAACAGAAGACGATCTTCCCGACCTCGCGAGAGATGTTGTGAGTAACCTCAGCCACCCGCTCGTGGCTCTGCACCGCCGAGTGCTCTGGTACGGTCGCCAGTTGAACCGGGCCGCATCCCTTGATGCACGCTTCACCCGCCTGAGAACGATCCCCGGCGCCGGACCGATCACCGCCTCCGCCATTGTCGTTTCGATCGGAGACGGGCATCAGTTCTCCAACCTGGCCAACTCAAGCTTTCGCAGATCCAGCCCAATCCGCGCCTCCTCAACGGCGACCTTTGCAAGCGCGAGCCGCGCAGACGCATCCTCTAGCTGCACTTGCGTCGCGGTTCCCCTGTCTTCGAGCTTGCTGACACGCTCGACATTTGCCTCGGCTTGGGCCAACTCAATCTGCCGCCTGTCCAAGAGAGCCTCGGCGGCATTCACCTGATGTTCATACACCACACTGCTCAACGAGAAGAGCAATTGGCCAGCCTCGACGCGGTCTCCCTTTGTGAAATGGATATCGGTCAGAAAGCCATTCACCGAATTGGCGACCTGAGATCGCCTACTGGCTTCAATGCGCCCCTCAAATCGCAGGTCGGCCAACTTGTCACCAAGCTTGTCCACGCTTTGAGCGAGAACCGACGCGGGAAAAATCACAAATAAGGCTAGCAAAATACGGGCGTTCAAAATTCTAAGTCTCCTGACAAAGGTGGGTATCCGTTAACCAGTCTATGACCTAACATAAATCGGAAGTTAGCCAAAAGCTTTGGGGCAAAACTCTTTATTCCGTTGAGGGGGAAGCGTAATGAACACAAAGGTTACTAAAGCATACCAACTTGTGGCTTGCGCTGTATTGGGCGCGTCGGCAATTGGATGCCCGTCCCATGCCCGGCCAATATGTGCGAACCAGACCCTGCCTGAGCTCCCCGATGTTTCAATTGCTTCGGTCGCAGAAGTGCCCGTCCCTGCGCCACATTGCAAAGTTTCCGGTGTGATTGGTGGCAAGATCAATTTCGAACTCCTGCTACCGGAAAATTGGAACGGCAAATTTGTCATGGGCGGTGGAGGCGGATTCGTCGGTTCCGTGATGAATACCTCCCTTATCGATGGCTCACTTCAATTGGGTTACGCCACTGTCGGCACTGACACAGGACATCAGGGGCATCCAGCCGACGCCAGTTGGGCCCTCAACGACCTCGAGGCGCTGGTCAATTTCGGACATCTGGCAGTTCATCGAACAGCAGTCACAGCCAAGGCCCTGACCAAGGCATTTTATGAAAAACCAATTGCTCGCAGCTACTTTACCGGGTGCTCCCGGGGCGGTGGACAGGCAATAATGTCCGCTATGCGTTACCCAGAAGATTTTGACGCGGTTGCGGCTGGCGCCTATGCGGTTGACTGGACGGGAATTGCCGTGCAGGCAACTCAGATCAACCAGGCGATGTACCCAGACCCAAACAATATCGAAGAGGCTGTCATTGGGCCAGAAGCTCAGGCGCTGGTCGAGAGTTCATATCTGGCGGTCTGCGATGGGCTGGATGGGCTCGAGGATGGCATCCTCAATGACCCCCGGAAGTGCGGGTTTGACGTGGCCAGCCTGCAATGCGAAGGCGACAATTCCGAAGACTGTCTGAGCGCCAGAGAAGTTGCTGCGTTCAAGGCGGTCTATGACGGCCCCAAGAACTCCGATGGCGACAGCTTGTATTACGGTTTCCCATTTGGCGGCGAAACAGCCGAGGGAGGTTGGAGCCGCTGGTTGACAGGTGGCATGAAGTATCAGGACGACGATGGGAGCTTCCAGGAGGGCGTCGGATCAGGTGGATTTGATGAACCTGTGTCGCCGAGCGCTTTTTTCAGCTTTGGCAACGGCATTATGCAGAATTTCGTCTATCACGATCCCAATTGGACCTATGAGAACTTCGATTTCGGCACCTATGCACAGGATTCTGCCGCGGCTGCAGAGACTCTGAATGCGACAAACCCGGATTTGTCCGCCTACCGCGCTCGTGGTGGCAAGATGCTGCTGTATTCCGGCTGGTCCGACAACGCGCAATCGGGCCTTGCAATGATCGGGTATTACGAAGACGTTCTGGCTCATGATCCAAGTGCAGCCGACGATATTCGCTTGTTCATGATGCCCGGCGTAGAGCACTGCTTTGGCGGTCCCGGGCCCTCCTGGGTCAATTTTCTAGTTGAGATCGACAAGTGGGCGGAAACCGGAGAAGCGCCTGATCACATTACGGCCCTTTGGCTGGATGACAGCGCTCAGCCAGCCGGTGGCCGACCCGTTTGCGCCTATCCAAGTGTTGCCCAATATGACGGTCGTGGCGACCCCCGGGACCCTGCGAGTTTCAACTGTGACGCAGGCAACTGAGGTGATACAGGTAAACACCGAAAGTCAGCTTAGTCCGCATAGTGGTTATTCGTGATATTTCGGCCGACGTCCGCATCGAGCCCTGAGCGGACATTGATACGTTGAAGCAACTAGCTGTCGCCGATAGAGTTTCATAGAGAGGTTTGCTGCTATGTACACCCTGATTGACACTGTGGTTGTGGGCGGAGGTCAAGCTGGTCTTTCCGTTAGCTGGCACTTAAAGCAGGCTGGTCATGATCATGTTGTTTTGGACCGCGGGCAGATTGGCGATACATGGCGTAACCGTTGGGACTCGTTCTGCCTGGTCTCTCCTAACAAACTCTGCCGACTTCCAGGTTTCCATTACGATGGGGATGATCCCGATGGTTTCATGCTCCGCGATGAGATCGTCAAGTACATCGAAGACTATGCGAGCAGTTTTGGTCCGCCCTATCGAGGGGGCGTCGAGGTGGCTAGAATCGAGGCAAGTGCAGGACCGGGTCGGTTCAAACTAACCACATCAGATGGCGAAATCAGAGCGCAGAACTTGATCGTCACCGTTGGCACGCATCAACACCCGAATATACCAAGTTGGCACTACGATCTGCCCGAAAGAGTTACTGGCATACATACGTGTGACTATCGCAATTCAGCGAGCCTACCGGATGGTGCGGTGTTCATTATTGGAAGTGGTCAGTCAGGGTGTCAGGTCGCCGAGGACCTGCACTTATCCGGGCGCGACGTACATCTCGCAGTGGGCAGTGCTGGCCGCATCCCACGTCGCTATAGGGGGCGCGACATTTTTGAATGGGACTTGGCGACTGGGTACATGAACATGGCGGTAAAAGACCATCCCAAAGGGACAGCTATCCGGTTCAAAGCCCATCCACATCTCTCTGGGCGAGAGGGTGGTCGTATTATTGATCTGCGCCAGATGGCGCTCGACGGGGTCAAGCTACACAGCAAGATTAAGGGTGTTCAAGACGGGTGTCTGATTTTGGCGGGCGGACTTGAAGAGACGCTCAAGACAGTGGACGATGTGTGTCGCGCGGAAATGGAGAGCATCGACACGTTCGTTGCAGAGAATGGGCTCGATGATCCCAAGGAAATTGTTGTCCCGATCAACTGGCAGCCCAAACCTGAACCGCCGTTCTTCGACTTGGCTGCAGCAAATGTTTCAACCGTCATATACGCAACTGGGTTTCACCGCGATTTTGGATGGATCGACTTGCCAGTCTTCGATGAGACTGGCTATCCGCTATATGAGCGAGGTACTACGGAAATAGCAGGCCTGTACTTCTGCGGACTGCATTGGATGCATACACAAGGGTCTGGCCTGTTTTATGGCGTGGGCGAGGACGCGGAGTACGTAGTTGATCACTTGATTTCAACTTCGGACAAATAAGCTACGAGACAGCCTAGAGCCTAGCTTGGATCTAAGGTTTCCAACTGTAACTAGATCAGTTTACGGACGTGTGTGCCGATACGACTTGTGATTGTGCTTTAAGCCACTTGACGAACATCTTAGCCTCGGGACGCTGAAATTCTGCTTGAGTCTGGATGTAATAGACGCCGAAGAGTGGCTCAGAGAACAACTCAATCATCCGACCAGATGACAGATCGTCCTCGAAAAAAGCTCTGGCAGAATACGTGATACCGTCACCCCGGCGAACCGCAGTCATGATCAGGTTCCCAGGCATGTGATTTATGGTCAATGGCTCGGGAGGTACGACCCCATGATAGGTGAACCAGTCGGCCGCCTCGTTGGTGCCCAGTTCCTGTAACCAGGGCAGCTTCGTTAAAGAGGCCGGGTCACGCAGATCTTGGCCTTCCACCAGTGAAGGTGCTCCGATCACGACCATGTCGGAAACAAGGACAGTATCCTCTTCTTTTCTTGGCATGCGTTTATCGTGATACCGAATGGCGACATCGATACCACCCGGCTTTATCTGAACCAGTTCAGAAGTTGGGTTCAGCATCAAAGTGATCTCTGGATGTTGTTGTTGAAACTCTGCCATTCTCGGCAATAGCCACTCCACTGCGAATGCTGGTGACATGGTCACTTGAACGGGACGGTGCGCTGCATGTTCCGCCAGTCGTTCGACGCCCCTTCCGATAATTTCAAAGCCGATACCCAGTTCACGTGAAAGCATGATGCCTGGCTCGGTCAGCTCAATGCTGCGCCCACGTTTAGCAACGAGAGCTACACCCAAATGCCTTTCCAACGATTTCACCTGCTGGCTGACAGCCGCTTGGGTCACGTTCAAGCGTTCAGCCGCCACGGTGTAACTCCCTGCTTCCGCAACTGCTGAGAAAGCGCGCAAAGCGTTCATCGGGGGAAGGTGCAACCAATCCATACTGTAGATTTTCTAACGTTAGGTTAGACTATTTGAGTCGCATGATATCGGCATTCTTGACATTATTCGCAGTGAAATCTGCGCTGCTACTATAAAAAATTGGTGCGGATGCTTTAGTACCGATGTCAACCTAGCCGCATGCCAGGAGATCTTGATACGATGGAAAAACTTCAAGGTGGATGTTACTGTGGTGCTGTTCGATACCAGATCGCGACACCACCTGTCTGGTCGGGACATTGCCATTGTCGTTCATGCCAAATGGCCATTGGTGGCGCCTTTGCAACTTGGGCTAAGGTAGCCGCCGAAGACTTCGCCGTAATAAAAGGCGAAATCCAACACATGGAGAAAACTCCGGGTATTCGCCGCGGGTTTTGTCGGGACTGCGGAACGACGTTGACCTATGCCGCCCTAAATGAAGTTGAGGGCCAAGACTGGAGCGCTGACGCTTGGTTTTCTGCTGTAACGTTGGACGACCCATCGATTGCGCAACCTAAGGCCCACGTTTTCGTTTCACATCAGCAGCCATGGATAAAACTCGACGACGGGCTGCCGACGTATCTTGAGTTCTAACCAACTTTCCGAGCGCACGGAGGAGAAAGCGATGTACACTGCATACTCGTATGCCTGCAAGGATTGCGAAGGCATGGAGGCCTGCCCAGGTAAAGTAGTTGCTGCGACCAAGGACGAAGTCTGGAAGCTCATGGAACTGCACGCGGTGGTCGCCCATGGAGAGGACCCCAGCTCGTGGGATGCCGACACTCGAGAATATCTGGAAACACTGATAAAGCCCGCGTGATCAAATAAATTAAGCTTCAAGTTCCTACGGATAATCGGCCCAAATTATCAACTTGGTTGTTTAACCGCGAAGGGCAGCTTTAGTCTGCTACTGGGAAATTGCTGGGCCCATTTGTGAGTATCCGGGTTTGGGCTGCGGCCTACCGCCAAGGCGCCTAGAAGCGCACGGCCATCACGAACCCAAATCGGAAACGTGTGAGATTGGTTTGCATCACAAACCATCCTGCTACAGCGAAACCCTGCTCCTATTCAGGCAAACCGGCTAGTCGCAATGACGCACAGTCTTTCTCCAGCCTTTTTCTGTCAGAGAAAAGTTGAGTATTCGCCCAGTCCGATATGGAAAACTGAGGGCGGTATTTCATCACATTCCGTGCTTCATCGCGAGCGGCCTCAAGGTTCTCCGTCTCTACATGGACGATTACGAGGTCGAGGTGACCAAAGCCTTCAACCCTTTGACCATATTCGGTGAATGCTTTCTTGGCTTCCTCGTATTGACCGTCGAGTCGAAGGGCTAAACCCAGAACGCCTGCATACCAACCTGGATAGTGAGGGTTCAGGGTAATGGCTTGTTGTGCGACTTGGATCGCTTCATTTGCCTGGCCATTGAAAGCTAGGGTGATTGACAGTCTGGCAGCTACGTCAGCGTGGTTTGGATTCAGCGCTAGTGCCTCGTTGAACTTCTCGATAGCCGAAACCAGCTTGCCATCGATTGCATCCGCAAAACCCGCAATAGCGTGAGCCTCTGGGTTGTAGCTGTCTATTTCCAGAGCCCGTTGAGCGCAGTCACGAGCCTCCGCTAGCGCGGCACGCCGGTCAGCAACAAATCCATGTCGTGCTTCGACAGTGCAAATGAATCCCAAAGTGCAATACGGAGCCGAGTAACCCGGGTCGAGTGCAATTGCCTGTTGTGCAAATCGGCGAGCGTCGGCCTGAGCTTCCCTGGTAATTCTGCGCGAAGCCTCAACGGCCTTTAGTTGAGCAGTCCACGCGCCTAGGTTATTTGTGCCGGATCCTCTGAAACGAGCCATTTCTCCCGCCAACAGTTCGACTTGAAGCTCGGTTGCAATCCTAAGTGCGATTTCATCCTGAACTTCGAATACATCTTCAATGAGGCGATCATAGCGGTCTGCCCAAATATGCATGCCGGACTTTGCATCGATTAGCTGTGCTGTGATCCTCACCCGGTTACCGCTTTGACGGACACTTCCCTCAAGAACAAGATCGACACCCTGCTCCAGACCGACCTGTTTCACGTCAACGGAGCGACCTTTGTAGACGAATGTAGAGTTACGCGCGACGACTAGTAAATTCGGGAGTTTTGATAAAGTGGTGATGATCTCTTCGGTAATTCCATCTGCAAATAACTCCTGATCGGGGTCAGAAGAAAGATTATCGAAAGGTAAGACGCCGATTAGCAGAGACTTTGTATGGCTAGCCGGAGTTACTCGCGGTGGGGCAGAACCTGGCGGCGACCATTGGAAAACTTCTATTGGTGACGGCGCATTCTTAAACTGTCGCTCTCCAGCGCGATAAAATTGCTCAGCGAGGCGCTCGTCAAGGCTGCGATGGACGACATCTGAAATTAACACAGCCCCTTCGTTGGAAGCCTCTTGTAGACGTGCAGATAGATTGATGCCATCGCCGAAAATGTCATCTTCGTCGAATACGACATCTCCAAGATGCACACCCACTCGTAGTTTCAATGAGGACTGAGTCGACACCTGGCTTTGAAGATCAAGGGCGCATCGTACTGCATCAGATACCGAGTTAAACTCGACTATCCATCCATCACCCATCCTCTTAACGACATTACCTCGATGATCGCTAACCAAAGGATCAAATAACTCTCGACGTAGAACACGAAGTTCGCTGAGAGTCCTATTTTCATCTGCCTTAATCTGGCCTGAGTAGTTTACTACATCGGCCGAGAGTACTGCGGAAAGTCTGCGGTCTCCATTCATGTCTATTGGTAACGCAAATTACGCTGCTTGGAAAAGACAACATGATTTCCTGAACGTCGCGCATGTCCTAGTGAATGGTTTGGTGCAAAACTGAAAAGCTTGACTGTGAATGCCTGCTTCGGGCTGGACCTGCCAAACATGCAAGCTGCGGAGAATGGCCGCTTCGAGCCCAAACCAACCGATGTTGCTGAAAGCACCAATGTCAGCGATGCGCAGAAAGCAGACTTTGCAAAGTCCGGTTGACCACATTGTCCACCAAAGGCGACAGTTCTGCTTCGCGACTGGGCTATACATAGCCCTCAAAGCGTATTGTTTGCGGGACTTCAGTTGCACCGTTTTCCTGAGCGAGTAGGGCGCGTGCTGACGAAAAGGTAGCAAGCGCAAAAAGAACAAGAAGGGCCTTTATCATCGTAGCGCCTCGGATCCGGGTTTTGAACTTGGGCCGGGGTTCACAAATGATCGCCCCGGCCAGCGTCAGGGCAAACGAGGTAGTTCTTGCCCTGAAACATCGTACTTTCGCCTAATTTAGAAGATCACCGACGATGCCGACGGCATCGACCACGGTAGACAGGTCATTCGTAACTTCGAGGACTTCGTCATCGACCAGAATGTAGCGGTTTCCTTTGCCCGGCTCCCCAAGCTTCCATTTGGAAAGGTCCCCAATATCCTCGAACTCCAGGTCAGATGGGAGCTTGGCACCGCGCGTGTAGCGCTTGATCTGTCCAGGTGGTACAGCTTTTGGGCCTTTGCCGGGTTTGTCTTCTATCTGAATGCTGACATCACCGTTCTTGCCCCCCTTGTTCGGCTTTTTACCCTTGTTGTCTTTAGCATGGGCATCGCTGCCTCCAAGGATGAAAAACACAACTGCTAAGGCTGCAAGAATTCCGTATGCAATCTTCATAGATTGTTCCTTTGCTTCCCAACTTCATTCGACCGGCGTTGAAAATTCCGGCACGCGCTTGATCTCTCTTAGTTGCCCTTTGGCACACCCCTTAGCGACTGCCTTCACCCCGCATTAGAAAACGATCCGGGTTCTTAGACCGAACAGGGTAATCCGGTCCTGATCGGGATTTAGAAGCGGGTCGGAAATGAATTGTACCGATGGCGTGATCTGCAGTCCGGGTGAGATTGAAAAGCGGTAGAAAGCTTCAAGCGTGAACTGATCGCCATCTATGCCTCTTGCTTCGGCCCAGTTTAGGCCCAGACCGGCCAAATCGGTGTTGCGACCATAGTAACCGAGACCGGCAGAAATCGACCGTTCATAAAGCGCTGCGGTTCCCTTCGAGGCCCCTGCACGGAAGAACGGCATCCATTTATTGTCAACAAACCATGCGGCGGAAAACGCTGCGCCGTAATCTTCTGCTCGACTGCCATCGTCAGCCGCATCCGCATGCCAGAGGGTCAGATGGATATTGTCGAAGTAGATGCGATCAAAGCCGGACGTGTACCCAAGTTCGAGCGACTTGAAGAGATTGCCGTCGCTAAACACATCAAAGTTTGGATCGGACGGGTCGGCGTTTGCGTCTGATACGCTGGCAACGGCGTAGAGGTTCTCGCTCAGCTTTACCCCACCGGCAATACCAAGGCCTTGGTTGGGCGTGTTGATTGTCGGGTTGGTATTGAAAGACAGGTTTTGAAAACCACTGTAGGGGCTTACCAACCCGTAGATATCCACAAAGTCCGTTACATCAATCTGGCCGACTTGCAGCGTCCACGACCCATTCTCAGCCCTTTGGGTCCAGAACAAATTGGTCAGAAGCAAACCGTTGTCATTGAAGGCTGTTCCCGTGATTGAAAGGGCTCCGCCATCCAGCCCGAGAAATTGCGGAGCAACGTCAGTATAACTGTGCCTGTCTTCGATCTTGAATGTCAGAGACCCCCGTTCAGTTGCCTGCCAACTGCCGTAGAACCGCGCAATTCCGCTGGCTGCTTCGCCGGTTCCCAGATCAGCATCCGTGGTTTGGCCCAATGCCAGGTAGTCAATGTTGAACCGAAAACCACCCTCAGCCAGTCGGTCTTTCCACTGAAACCAACCCGGTGCGATGTTGCGTGGAAAATCGGAACGATATTGCGGATCGGTGAGCCCGTCTCCGGGCGCAAGATCGGCTTCGACTGAAGATGGCCCGGATAGTCCCTGAGCCGACGCTGCGCCAGCAAAAGCAATGCTCAATGCGGCAACCAGAAGTCTTATCATTTTGACGCCTGTGCCCCACCGGTCTTGCGATTTCCTGCCGCGCGGATGCGATCAGCAGCACGCTGCTTCCATTCCAACCTGTCTGCCTCGGTTTCCAGAGTTTCGACACGTTCCGCCTCTAGCTGGAAAGTCGCATTCATAGGCATGAGGCCATCCACAACCATCATATTATGAACGGAAGGATCGATAGTCAGCGTGCCTGTCAGCCGAACGGGTTCGTGGAAATAGCTAGGCGCCCAGTCCCCGTTCAACCGCACACGGATCATCTGGTTAGGCGGAGGTGGAGGCATGTGGCTGCACATCCCTCTTTCTGGCACCAAATACGCCACAGGCCGGCCGTCCGGATCGCTTGGAGCAGGAATGGCAAAGCCCGCGAGTGTGATTGTTCTGCCGTCGAATTGCGGGTTTCCGCTCGTTCCAGCCTTTCTTCGACGTTCAGTCACAACCTCGCGCTGATCGAGTAACCAGTCGACGTCAATTCCGTCTGACACCAAGGCGTCTTCGGTCTCTGCTAAAAGCAATTGCCATTTCTGCCGTTCTTCGGCGCTGCCAACCTCCTGCTGCAACCTGCCGCGTATACGCACAACGAAAAGAACATCGTCGAACTGTTCGGGGCTGAGTTCACGATAGGGGTCATCAAAGACCTGCGCAGACGGATCTGGCAGATCTGCCCAGTCCAACGCGGTTCCAGGCGTCGCCGCAGCATCATAACCGCACAAAACCAACCCTGCGAATACTGCGGAGCAAAACCAATTTCGCATGAATGCTCTCCGGCTGCTTTATCTGGTCAATCCAGTGTGTTTTTGTAGATCACACCGTCCTTCATGATCAGGCGGATTGTTTCCGGGCTGTCCGGCCTCGGGTCCGCACCGAACCACTGATCGCCTGTTCCAACGACAGAGAAGTCTTCGAGGGGGTTGCCGTCTATCAGCAGGATGTCGGCATAGGCGCCTTCTTCGATCACACCCAGTTTGCCTTCCGGATAGGGGTTCATGAAATCACCGCTAAGTGCCGCGATCTCGCCACCTACCGAAGTTAGGGTTACCATCGACGCATAGGGGCCGAAGAAATGGTTATTCAGATGTTTCTCGTAGGCGATCTGGATGTTGCACGCTTCGACCGAGCCGACGCAATCGGTTTGGAAACCGCGCGGCGCCGGGCATTCCTTCATACTTGGAATGTAGGCTTCGAAGGTCGCCGAGGCCGATTTGGCCTTCCTCAAACTGTTGGGGTTGTTTTTCACGGAAGGAACATCAAGTAGGCCTGGATCAAATGCTGTGATGTTCGTCGTGATGTACGCTCCTTTTTCTTTCATCAAAGCAGAAATCTCGCAGTCAAAGTGAAATCCGTGTTCAATGGTTCTGACCCCTGCATTCAGGGCATTGATGATCGCTTCTTTGCGGTAGGAATGTGCCATGACATAGGTGCCGTACTCGTTGGCAACCTGAACAGCGGCCTCGATCTCTTCTTTCGAACCGGCGAGCAACTGCCATGGATCGAATGCCGAAATCACCCCACCTGATTGCATGAACTTCAATTGCGTGGCACCCATGCGCAGGTTGTTGCGGCCATACATGTAAATTTCGTCAACACCGTTGACCTGTTGGGCCATATTCAGAGTCCCAAAGTTGGTCACCCCACCCGGCGGAGATGTGAAGGATGCGAAATCGGCGTGACCACCACGTGTTCCGAGAAATGCCCCGGAAGGATAAAAGCGGGGGCCGACGATCTGGCCGGCGTCAATTGCGCGCCGCAGCCCGCCGCCAGCGCCCCCGGCATCGCGAACGGTCGTGAAGCCCTGCATCAGGTACATTTCGGCCATCCGGGTCCCGTGGATGGCGAAATCCTCCCAGGTCGAGTTGGTTTCCATCTCGGCAATCGATGGCCCCATGAGCATCAGGTGCGCGTGATTCTCTATAAAGCCCGGTGTCAGAGTGCGCCCACCGCCGTCGATAACCGTCGCGCTCGGCGCATCAATGGCATCGGTTGAGACGGACTTGATCAGATTGCCCTCGACCAGAACACTGGCATTTTCAATGCGTTGCTCATTCACACCGTCGAAGACATGCACGTTGGTAAACAGCGTTTGGGGTTCTTCTTGATCCTGAGCCTGCGCGGTCGCCGAAAAAGAAAGAACTGCCGCGACAATTGCCGTCGAGCAAAGAGACATTCGTAAGCCGGACATAAGTACTCCCTTCATATTCATGTTTTGCCAACTATAGTCTGGAATTCATTGGCTCGGTTGCCCCTTTTGAATTAGGATGTACGAATGTGACTGCAAAATTGGCCACTTCTTAAAGCTAATCCAACAAGGGTTATGAGCTTGCCTTTCAACTCCACCTCCCGAGAGCATAGCGAGGGCTTTGTCCGCCTCTCTTTAGCCGCTCCCTTTCTGCAATATCTCACCGAACGTAAGATCAATCCGCAACCAGCATTGGATCAGGTCGGCTTGAAAGCTGAACTGATGACTAACCCATCCGTGTTCGTTCACTCCGAGTTGGTTTACGGATTGGTAAATGCTTTCTCAGAAGTATCAGGGGATCGATACCTAGGACTGAATGTAGGGGAAGCGTTTGACCTACAAGGATGGCCGCCCTTCGCTCAAGCCTTGCAATCTACAAAAACGCTGTTCGAGTTTTTTACCCGCTTTGTTGAGCTCGTGCCGCAGGAGTCCAATTCTGTGCGGCACAGCCTTGTCATTGAAGCAGACAAAGCGACTTATCGTATCGAGAGGCAACAGGAACCAACCCTCCCACCCATTCAGGTGACCGGTTTTGGTGCCGCAATCTATGTACGCCTATTGCAGACCGTCGTCGGAGAGTCCTGGGACTCTTCCCGTGTGCGATGGGAAAGCAGATACATCAATGGGCTGCCTATCGACTACAAAGGGATCGAGGTTGGCCTTGGGACTGATCCCGGAATGCAAATTAGTTTTCCTGTGGAATGGTTGTTTTTGCACCACGTCTCTGAGGGTTCTGCCAAGCCCATAGCATCACTTCGACAAGATGAAGAAGTAACCGTGGTGGCAGCTTTGCGATCTGTCTTACGCGACAAACTGGATGAAACCGATTTGGGACCAGAGATGGTGGCTGGAATGCTGGGAATACAACCGGAACGGTTTCTGAAAGCGCTTCAAAAACAAGGCACAACGCTACCGCGCGAAATCAAACGGCTGCGTATCGATGTCGCCAAGGAGCACCTCAAACAAAACCAGATGACAATTGCAGAGATCGGACTGATGCTCGGCTATTCTGACAAGTCCCATTTCACTCGCTTTTTCCGAGGTCAGACCGGAATGACACCGACCAAGTTCCGAAGCAAGTAAATGTGGTCGAGCCAAATGAACGCTTCGAAGATTAGGTCCTCGTGGGATCAGTTCGGAGAAGTTGTAGTGCGACGTTGAACGGGTTAGTCGACGACATGAATGGTTGGTTGCCACCGCCGATACAACCTCTGCAACTGGCCGTTTCGTTGTGTATTTCGGAGTTAGCAAAGCTTGGTTGCGAAGGTCCGCTTCGGGCTGGGACCAGCCAATCATGCTTGCTGCGGAGAACGGCAACACTGAGCCCAATTTGCCCGTTTTGATTGTTGTAAACATCCGGAGGTTATGCCGACCCTTCCGTCATCCATGTGCTCCACTCGGGTGATCGGTTTAGGGCTTTTCCGTCTGCACCCGCAGAATGTGCAATGCTGTAGGCTACAATACTTCCTTCTCAATGGAGTGGGGTACTATGGTGTTCGACTGGTTCGAAAACAGGGAAAATTGACAAACCAACAAAATCGCAACGGTCGTATTCGTTCAGTCTAAATTGGCCTATGGGTTCTTAAGTCACACCGTGCTGGGCAAATCTTACCAATCCTTAAAGAAAATCGCCCAAACAACAGCAATGATGACTCCGGCGCCGGCTGCGAACACCAATGCTATGGCGCTGAAGAACAAACGCGACTGGCTGGAGCGGCGGATAATCGAAAAGTGAATTCTAATCTGGCCTCTAAGCAAACCATCTGCTGCCATCGATAAAGCAAAAAGGCCAAGAGACAGCGCACTGGATCCCCCCCATAGCCGTTGCCATTGCTCATCCTCAGTCAATGCCAACGGCAAACCGGTTACGACAAAAAGCGCTGCGAAGACCCACATCAAATACGTAGATATCATCAAACCGGTAACCACATGCCTTATTCTATCCAGTAGTTAATCAATGCGGCTTGTGCAAATTCACCAAGATTAGGGTGGTCGCTGAAATGGTACAGAAACCTCAACACGACCTCCTTCTGTGCAGGCGTCAATTGGTTGAACTTGGACTTCCGGAACTCGTGCAGCAGTTCTTTCGATGTGCCGGGGTCGAGTGCCCGAAGAATGCTTTCACTGGCATATTCCGGGCTGTCTGAATTTCGCAGAGTCCATATCAGATACGCGGGCAAGTAGTACTGAAAGGCTTTGGGGCTGAAAGCCGTGGGGGCAGCGTAACTGTATACGATCATTTTACCGGTCATCTCATGCCATTTGACCCCGCCGTAGAATTCAAGAATATCCACGTCATCCATACATTCGGGGTGAAGCAGTTCATCATCAGCAGGTGGATCAAGGCCGTCAAATGCAGCAATGATTTGAGTTGCAAGAGCTTCCGTTGTTGTCGTTACCTTTGGCATGGTGACATATTAAACTGGCTGAAACCCCGAAATCGAGCGTGTCAGCAACAATTCGGATTCGAGTGATTGCAATGGATAACGGACAGAGGCTCTTTCAGGACGTCAGTCATGAATTCCACGACAATTCCATTTATGCCCTAAAATTGGTTTCGCCTGACCCAGACAACAATGACTGGGTGAGCGAACTAATACTCGATATCGACCACATTGAGGAGTGGATCAGGCAGGACAACGAGCAATTCAGTTTTTCCGTTTCCCAGGTCAATCTGTGTTTCGAGGGCGTTTCCGATCTGTTCGTTTCCTTTTCGTTTCCGAAATCGACCGTTACACCGCTGCCAATCGACCGGATTACCCGGTCCAGAGAACCAGTTCGGATCCACGGAATAGATTATTCCGAATTTGCCTGGACCATCGGGCTGAATGACCGCCGCGGCGGTCGCATTTGCTTCCACGCTACTGGGTATCGCTTTGAAAGCGTCGGAAAACCCGTCACCTGCGAGGAACAATATATACCCAAACACTTGCGCCTACCGCAGTAGGTGCAGAAGACTGTGTGACCACCTCGGCAACGAATGCCATAGGAACCCACCTGCCATCTCACTTCAATCGCAATTGGGTACGCATTTGGTAGGAGGTACTGCACCTGTCACAGTTGGCTGCGAGTGTATTCAGCATAGTTAGACCAAATACGTAAACGAGTTTTCGTTTGCTGAGGATCAGCTTTGCCGCGCCTTTCAGATGCTACAATGCCCGCTTTGCGTGGCGATATCACTATGAGAAAGTACCGCCGCCCTGTCTGGCATGGTCGTCGCGGTCGAACCAAACCAAAGACAACTGTATCAAGCCATTGTCGTCGAGGGTCCACTCCTCCCAGCCCAACAGGCGAACAGGAGAATTTTCACGCCTTCCGGGACCGACGAGCATACCGGTAAAGAGAGCGTGGTTCCCTGATAAACGAAAATCATGCAGCAACACGGAAGAACCAGGGAAATCGCGGAAGAACGGGGCTGCGTAATCCGAAGCAATTGCTTCCCGACCTTGTATCGCCGCGCCGGAATTGAGCCGAGCCGCCCCGTCTTCTGCGAAATGTGCTGCTACCTGAGCCGGATCGTTGGAACTCCACGCAGCAGCATACGAAGAAGCTTTCTCCAGCGCATCAGCAAACAACATTTTGGTTGCTCCTTTCTCGAACATGGCCACTCTTTGGCTTTGAGGGTGAGACCATGGACGTATCTTAGACGCGTATGTGCAATAAGTCATAGGTATCCGCGTTTTAGGCGTTCATTCCCAGCGCAGCGAAAGAGTGCTCCTCAAACCGGGCGCTGGCAAACCCAGCGGCGAAAATGTCGGACGAACCAAATTTTCTTGTTGCTGCGGAGGTAACAAAAGTCCGCCACAAAGTTTGTGCCAGCCGATATTCAGTAATCACGTGTTTGGCAGGCTTCGCTGCTGTATTCTACAAATCGTGAGCGCTATTTCATGGACCCAATCGGAGCATACGACTAGCATCAGTGATTACTCAGCACGAAGGGAGACAAACATGTCGAAGTTCACCAAAAGAACAACTGTTCATGGGGTTGCTGCACTCGTAATCTGCGGTTTCGCAACGGCCGCACAGGCGCAATCGGCAGGTGAGGAGATGTCGTTCTTCATCACTAGTGTAGGCAAGGGGGATGGTGCCAATCTAGGAGGCCTCGAAGGTGCCGATGCTCATTGCAATGCACTTGCTTCCGCGGCCGGTTCTTCGAAAACTTTTGCGGCCTATCTGAGCACCTCAATGTCCATTGATCGCAGCACTGACCCGATGACAATCACCAATGGCATTTCTGCACGCGACCGGATCGGGTCGGGTCCTTGGTATAATGCCAATGGAGAGCTTATCGCCAACAATGTTGAAGACCTGCACAGTGACGGTGTGAATATCAATCTACAGACCGCGCTTGACGAAAACGGCAACCCTGTCAATGGGCGTGGCAGTCAGCCGAACAAACATGACATTCTTACCGGCTCCGATTCCGCTGGATATTTCTCGACGGCAGGTGGTGACACGACATGCAGCAACTGGACTTCGAATAGTGAAGACGGATCTGCGATTGTCGGACACCATGACCGTGTAGGTCTCAACGATGCTCGAAACATGTTGTCCTGGAACTCATCGCACGGCTCGCGCGGTTGCGGGGAGGAACATCTGCCACGTTCTGGCGGGGCGGGCCTGTTTTATTGCTTCGCAACTGACTGATCAGGCGGCATTGGAGCGCGTGTGAGCAATATTGCACCTGGTATTGCTAAGTTAGTTTTTAGGGTCACGTTCTGGAAACGGTTTTTGGGCAGCAAAGCCCGATTGCCGTTTAGACCTGTGGCCGACACCGAATTAGGAGATTCGCAATTTCTATCGACAGTTTCGCGGACTCTGAGATTGGAAAACACTTGACCGACGCTGCACGTCGTTGTCGCATGGTTTTCTTCACCGGACTACCAGCATCTGGAAAGTCGTTCCTGTTGCGTCAGCAGATATCCATTGCGATCTCCTTGGGACGTCGTGTGCATATCATGCGTTGGGACACGGGGCTCGCGGCGTTTCAGACCGAAGACATACTCGCGAGTTATCCAGATGTTTCAGATGGAACTCATCCGTTGGTACGAAGGGCCGCTGGATTGTGGGGGCGGAGAGCCCTGGCGCGATGGCTGGTAGAGAATACCGACCCCACAGACATGATTGTCGGTGAAGTCCCTATCATCGGAAACAGGTTTTCCGAGTTCATCCAGGTGCAGCCGGATCAGGTTGAACCAACCTTAGCATCCGAGGAAACCACATTCATCTATCCTGTTCCCACAAAAAGCTTGCGTGCCGATCTCGAAGCCATCCGAAGGTCAACGTTTGCGTACCCAAAACATCCTGATGAGGCCAGAGATGCGCCTCCACCGACAATGGAACTGGCCTGGCGCCTAACATGCGCCAAGGCTGTTGAATTGGGCTTAGTCTCTAAGGTTGACACCCATTCTCCGTATGAGGAGGCGATCTATGTCCGATTTTTTGAGCACCTGCTGCAACACCGAAACGCCGTCAGAATTGCGGTCGATACGATTTATTCAGATGCCGGGTCAGCCCATGACCTGAATGCGAACATCTTGGAACTCAGTGCAAGCCCAAACGAAGTGCAACGTGCTGTCGCAGAGGTAGAGGCTGCTTTCACAGTCCAGGAAGTCGTCCGAGACGTCGAAAACTGGTATCAGGTGTAGTCCCGGGCAAAAGTCAGCTCCATTGGTATACCCGAAACCGATAAGGTTGGTTGCGAAGGTCCAAATTGGGCTGCGAGCGGCCAATGATGCTGGCCGCAGGTAGCGGCAGTTCTAAGTTCAACCAGCCGTTGCAGGGCAGCCATTTGCTGGGTTAGCCTTGTCAGTATGAGCGCGAACGTTTCGATCATCGGGGCATGGGTATTGAAGAGTTTCGTCGCGGAGTTTGACGACGGCTCCACTCTCCAACCCTATGGCGACAACCCGCAAGGCCGCATCGTCTACGCGGGCGATGGGTTCATGTCGGCTCACTTATGGAACCCCGACACCCATGTTGAGGGAACCAACTCACGTGACTACCCCAGTTACTTCTCGTACTGCGGTGATTGGTCAATTGAAGGCGAAGTCGTTCGGCACCGAGTTCATGCTTCGACCGAAGCATCTTGGGCTGGGCAGGACAAATTGCGAACCATGGCGTCAATTGGCGAGCTCTTGGAATTGACGGCGGAAGAGGTCGTCTTCGGGGGAAAGGAAGGAAGGGGTATTTTGGTTTGGGAACGCCTTAAGAATTAGCCGACAGCGGCAATCGGCCAACGATCACTTCGTTCGCAACTAGGGAGTTGAAAAGTCTAGTTTCGAGTGTCGGCTTTGGGCGGTGAATTCAACTGATCGCCGCAACACATTCTGTGAACTTCTCAGCTGGTGTTTGATATTGCAAGGTTTTGCGAGGCCGCTCATTGAGCTGTCTTGCGATGG
>NZ_JBQERS010000025.1:0-17239 GCF_056535285.1 Ruegeria sp. O11
AGTTGTCGATGGTCTGGCCGCCAATGGCGAAGAAGGCAATGCCGCAGTCGAAGCAAAGGTCAAAGCCGAAGTCGCTGAGCTTTGCGCCAAGTTTCCGATCTATCCGAACCTGTAATACGAAGGACCCAAATCATGAGTTTTCATAACATCGACCAAGCCCCTGCACGCCTGAACCGCAGCGAACTGGCCGTCCCAGGCAGCCAGCCCGGAATGTTCGAAAGGGCTGCACAATCAGATGTAGATGTGATCTTCCTCGACTTGGAAGACGCGGTTGCACCTGACGAAAAAGAACAGGCCCGCAAGAACATCATCGAAGCCCTGAACGATATCGATTGGGGCAGCAAAACCATGTCGGTGCGGATCAACGGGCTGGATACACATTATATGTATCGCGACGTGGTGGACGTGGTCGAACAAGCCGGCGAACGCCTGGACCTTATCATGATCCCCAAGGTTGGCACAGCTTCTGACGTTTACGCGGTCGATATGCTGGTGACACAGATCGAGGACGCCAAAGGCTACAAGAAACGGATCGGGTTCGAACATATCATCGAAACTGCGCTTGGCATGCAGAATGTCGGCGAGATTGCGGCCGCCTCCAAACGCAACGAAAGTCTACATTTCGGGGTTGCCGACTATGCCGCTTCTACCCGTGCCCGGACCACGATCATCGGCGGTGTAAACCCCGATTATTCAGTTCTGACTGACCCGGATGCTGACGGAGGACGTATGACGCATTGGGGCGACATGTGGCACTATGCGCTGGCTCGCATGGTGGTCGCCGCGCGCGCCAACGGCCTGCGCCCGATCGACGGACCCTTCGGCGATTTTCAGGACCCGGACGGTTACAAAGCCGCGGCAAAACGGGCGGCAGTTCTGGGATGTGAAGGCAAATGGGCCATCCACCCCAGCCAGATTGCCCTGGCTAACGAGGTCATGTCACCTTCAGATGCCGAAGTCACCAAAGCACAGCGAATTCTCGTCGCTATGGCCGAGGCTGAGTCCGCGGGCAAAGGCGCCGTTTCTCTGGATGGTCGTCTGATTGACTATGCCTCAATCCGTCAGGCCGAAGTGCTGGTGGAAAAAGCCGGACAGATTGCTGCAGCTTGATCGCATCATGACTGTGCAATCGTCCGTATCGCTGCGCGACAGCGCCGCCGCCATCTTTGCCGAGGCCGTCGCAGCAGCAGATCCAGCGATGTCTCTGCGCCAACGGTTGCAATCAGACCCATTGCCATCACCAGAACATAGCGGGCGCAGCATCCTGATCGCAATTGGGAAGGCTGCCCCTGCCATGATGGAGGAGGCATTGCAGCATGTTCAGGGCGATCACGTCGCCCTGATTGTAACCCACAGCGACAACTGGAATGAAGTTCCCGGCGCGACGGTATTGACCAGCGGGCATCCCATCCCGAATGAACGCGGTTTGAAAGCCGGGCGACAGATCATCGCATTGCTCAGCGCAGCACGTAAGCAGGATCAGATCATTGCACTGATCTCTGGCGGGGGGTCGGCCTTGGTCCCCGCGCCTGTTGATGGCTTGACTCTTTCGGACAAAATCGCGGTCAATGAGGTTTTGCTATCTTCCGGGCTGGACATCGTTCGGATGAACCTTGTGCGTCAGCACCTGAGCCAGCTCAAAGGCGGCGGGTTTTTGCGGCACGGTTCGCCTGCCCCGATCACGGCGTATATCCTGTCGGATGTCATAGGCGATGACATTCGGGCCGTAGCCAGCGGACCAACTGCCTCACCAATCGGCAGCCACGCGGACGCCCGCAGGACCTGCATCGAGGCCGGAATTTGGCACCGGTTCCCAAAAGCCGCCCGTGCCCACCTGGAGAAGAGTATTCCTGAACGTTCTATAGCAGTTGAGGCGGCAAACAACCTGATTGGATCGAACACGATTAGTCTTGAAGCCGCGTTTCGCTGTGCGACGCAGGTCTGTAGGGCTGAAATTGTGTCAGACGCGTTGATTGGAGACGTGTCAGACGCAGCCGAACAGATTTTTCAGGCAGCCATGTCTGCCAAATTTGACCAACCAACCGCCTTGCTGTTTGGTGGTGAAACGACTGTACGCCTGACAGGAACAGGTTGCGGTGGGCGCAATCAGGAATTGGCGCTGCGCGTCGCCCAATTGGCGCATGAGCGCACGATACCCGGCAACTGGGGTTTTCTTAGCGGCGGTACGGATGGCCGCGACGGCCCAACCCCGGCAGCTGGCGCGATAGTGGATGCAGGGACGATCGCCCGAATCCATGCGTCTGGACATGACCCTGCCTCCCTGTTGGCAAGCAACGATAGTCATAAGGCTTTGACGCTGTCGGGTGATCTTTTGATGACCGGAGCAACCGGAACCAATGTTGCCGACATTCAGGTATTGATGCTTGGATCTAACACGTGAAAGCGGGTGAAAAAAACGGCAGATCTTTAGATCCGTTATTAGCGATCTCCGGGTTTCTAAGTGATCAATGGTGCAGAGGCGTCGTGACATATACTTCGGGTCAACAAAGAAATCCTGATGTTCGAATTTCAAGCTGAGCAAGTGGCGGAGTTTCAAACGCCAAAGACTGCGAGTTGGTGAAGCCGGATTATTGATGCGGAGCGACTAACTGCCGGAGCGCAATCAGGCTTCCGAATGCTCAAGCTGGTAGCATGAACCGCTGTAGCCGAGTTGTAGACCAATAGCCATGTTTGGCTCTTTCCCGCTTTTGGATTATGAAATAGTTGCGTTCACTACGAACATTCAGACTTATGGACGACCACGAATCCAGATTCAGTGTAATCTCATTTGCTATCCGCAACGGCTTTATGACTGAGGTTAGGCACGCTATCGGAAAGCCGTAAAACCATTGGATTTCGATTTCTAGTATTTTTCTGTCAGCATGATTATTTTACTAACAGGAAAAATTGATGCTATGGTAGCCCGAACTGGACTGGGTAATGCAGCTTGTCTTCTTGCAGAGCCCGTTTGGACAAGTGTAGCAAGACATTGAAAGAATGAAATTGAAAAATAACGACAAAGAAATGGCGGCAAATCTGACACAGGACCCGCATTCTGTACGCTCGGGTGACAGAGAAAAAGTTCTTGAAGTTGCCATTGGTCGCGAGGTTCGTGCTTTTCGCAAACAGCAGAATACTACGGTTGCGGAATTGGCTCAGCTGACCGGATTGTCGATTGGTATGTTGTCCAAGATCGAAAACGGTAACACATCGCCTTCCTTAACGACTCTCCAATCGCTCGCTGATGCGCTTTCAGTTCCTCTGACAAGCTTTTTCAGACAATTTGAAGAGCGCCGCGAGGCGGTTCATACCAAAGCAGGCGAGGGCGTCGAGTTAGAGCGCGAAGGAACACGCGCCAACCATCAATATAATTTGTTGGGGCATATTGGTGCCAATGGTTCTGGCGTAATTGTAGAGCCTTACCTGATCACCCTGACCGTTGAATCCGACGTGTTCCCAACGTTTCAACATGGCGGAATCGAGACGATCTACATGCTTGAGGGCGAGGTAGATTACCGACACGGCGACAAGATATACCACCTGAAACCGGGTGATACCTTGTTCTTTGACGCCGATGCGCCGCATGGACCGGAACGGTTGGTTAACCTGCCAGCACGCTACATTTCAGTGATCAGTTATCCGCAGACAAACTGATCGGCTTGCGTAACAAGAAATCCGTGGGTCTGTCATAGCCGACGTGGCTGCCGGTACCTACGATTGTAAACCCAAGCCTTGAAAACACGCGATGGTTTTCAGTGAGTTCCACGCGCGTTTCCAGTTCCAATGCTGATAGACCAAGGTCTGCTGCACGACTTGCAGCGTGATCTACTAATGTGCGACAGATACCCTGCCCCCGCACTCCTTCCTTCACCGCCAGTTTTCCAAGGTACAAAGTGTTGGCTTTGGGCGTCAAAAACATGCACGCAATAAGCGGTCGGCCCATGGCCCAGATTTCACCGCCTTTCCGACAATGCGCCTGCATCCCGCCCACGGTCAGACTATGGATAGAAGACGGAGGGTCGATCCGGGCATCCATGTACTGAAATGACGCGCGGAGCAGCGCAAGCGCGTCATACAATGCGGCATCATCGCTCGGAATGAGCCAAAGTGTTTTGTCCGGTTCAGTCATAAAGCCAAAACACTTCGTAATGCTCGTTTATTTTGACAAAGGCGGTTCCGTTTCCAGATCCGGCCAGACTCCGGGGGAAGTCGGCAATCCATCATCAAAATGACTGAGGTAGTCCAGCATCATTGGACGGTTGTCGATGAACCCTTTGTAAGTCGCCAGTTCAACCGGCAGATCACGTACAACGCGGTGCAGACGACGACCCCATTTTGGAACAGTCATCAGATCCTGAAAACTGCACAGATAGCAGCGGATCGGGAACACCAGCGCGTTGGACCGCGGCAGGCGGAAGAAGGTCTGTAACTCGACCCGCAGATGCTGCTTATGCGCGATGTTTTCGGGCGTCAGAGTCGTTTTCTGGATACCCCATTTGTGATAGTTTTCAGGGCTGGTATCCAGCAGCGGGTTCACTGTCATGGTCCAGTTCAGCCGGCGCGCCGGAGCGCCTTGTTGAATGTTCAACAGAAACTTCAGCGCACGCTTGAAAATCCCCATCTCATGGGCTTTTGGAACAGGTGCGTGCCATTCGAAAAAATTCATGCCGATGTCGAAATCCAGGCTCCAATCGGCCTGGGTCGTGACCATACCAGCGTCCATCCACAGCATCTCGTCCCGCTGGTCCAGCACTGCGAAATCACCTTGCGCCTGACGAGTTATGTACTCCATTGGCCCGTAAGGCAGCGTGGTTTCATCCATGAAGGTAAAGCTGTGATCTATTCCCAAGGGTTTGTTGATCCATCGCCACTGGTTGCCGTTGCGATGCAGCTCGAACAGGTCCGGATAGTCTTCGGATTTGCTAACCATGATCAGTTCCAACAAATCCCAGCCCGCCAAGGTCATATGCGGCAAAGACTGACAACGCAGCGGATCTTGGTCCAGAACAATCGCACGGTCTTTCATCTCGGACACGTAGTGTTCGTCCACATCAAACCGCATCTCGTAGACCGAGCCCTCGGGGCCGCCCCGATGCTGCTCCATGTTGACCGAATACATGTAGCTGTCTTCGTGGAATGGAAACGGAAAACGTTTGATCGCCCACTCCGAATTGTGGAACGTATAGTCGTCGCGGAAGGACTCGTCGTTGAATTGAATGGTCATGTTGAGCCTCCTCTTAGCGGTCCAGCACAAGGGACTTTCCCTCGAAACGCGATACGCAGGGCATGATCTTCTTGCCTGCTGCCTTTTCTTCATCAGTCAGCCAGTGATCGCGGTGAACAAAGTTGCCGTCGTGATCCAAAACTACGGTTTCGCACTGACCACAGGCCCCACCGCGGCACAGGTACGGGGCGTCGACTCCCTCACGTTCGATGGCCTCAAGCAGACTTTCGTTTTCGCCCACATGAATGACCTTGTCGGAAGACGCCAGACGCACTTCGAATGGTTTGCCCGGCTGAGGCGCCAAGAACTCTTCGTAATGCACACAATCTTCAGGCCAGCCTTCGGCGGCGGCAGTATTGCGCACCCAATCGATCATGCCCTTTGGGCCGCAGACATAGACATGCGTGCCTAAAGGTTGCCCGCTGAGAAGGTTTTCCAGATCAATCACCTGGCTCTGATCGTCGTAGTACAGATGAGTTGCGTTCGGATGCCTGTCTGTCAGTTGATCCGCATAAGATGCTAGCGCCTGATTACGGCACGCATAATGCAGTTCCCAATGACCGTGCAGCAATTCGAGCTGTTTGATCTGTGCCAGAAACGGGGTGATCCCGATACCACCGGCCAGAAATAGGTGTTTGCGGGCCCGCAAATCAAGCGAGAATAGGTTGACCGGGTAACTGATGGTCATCTCGTCGCCCAGCTTGACCTGACGGTGCATGAACAACGACCCTCCCCTGCCCTGATCGTCGCGCCGAACCGAGATCGTATAGGACGATTGATCGAACGGATCGGACATCAGGGAATATGGGTTGAGTCGCGTGATGCCGCCATCCTGCATTTCGACCACGGTATGTGCACCACCCGAAAAGGTTGGCAATTGTCTGCCGTCAACGCGCTCAAACCGGAAGCGCGTCACCAATTCGTTCAGCGGGGTAATTTCGGTTACTTTGACCTGAATCTTCTCGGCACCACTCATTCGTAGATCCCCTTCGGCTCGGGCACGTTGCCATGGTCCTCGGCATCAACTCGGACGCCTTGATAGGCGGCAAGGCGGCGGGAATAGTGGTCGCGCACAAATAGGTTGAGACCACAGTGTGAACAAACAAACGGATCGACCTCGACATCTTCGGTGACACCTTTGCAATGTACACATTGCATCCGGCGTGCAACAGAACCGCGATGTTCAGTTTGAATCGCAGTATGCGGCAGGCCGGCGGCCATTACTTCGTTCATGGCCTGACCCATCATGCCTTCGGTGCCGGTCAGATAGACTTGTAACCCCATATGCGCGTCCTCGAGAACGCGACGAATACGATGCAGCGCGGCCGCATAGGACGGACCTTCGTAGAATTGTGCGGGGTTTAGCGCCTGTAGCCTTTCCGAAAAATCTGTGCCTTTCGGTATGTAGATCAGATGGGTTTTAGCCATCAGATCGGGTGTCGCTATGTCAATTACTGCTTCGGCCCCTTCGGCCTCGGCGATCATAAGATGATGTTCACCTGCGCGAACCTCTAGCGTGCCCCAGACCGGGCGGCTTGCGATTGACTTGGGAAATTCGAACTTTGACATTGTGCCCTCAAAAAAGAAAAGAGCGCCACGATTTTATCGTCGCGCCCCCTGAGTATCAGCCCTTTGCGGTTCGGATGGCCTTGTCCCTGTCGTAGAACGGCATCTCTTCAGCTGTAGCCGCAATCTCGGTTCCGTCGCTATTGCGGACCGTCAGCTTTGTGCCCGGCGACGCGCAGTCAACCGGCATCCGTGCGATACCCACATTGTGCCCATTGATTTCGGAATTCATGCCAAAGGTGACAACACCGACCTTTTCACCGTTCTGCAGCAGGTCAGCACCCTCATCCGCCGGGGTGGTGCCATCCAGTTTGACACCATAGATCTTGAACCGCTCTTTGCCTTGCGAGGCATAGTGGTTCTCGGCGCCGATAAAACCAGTTTTGCCCGGTGAGACCGTGAATTCCAGGCCCAGTTCCCAAAGCGTATCGCCGCATGTTTCGTCGTCGAACGGATAAGTTTCTGAGTTGTCGCCGGGATAGAACAACAGGTAGCTTTCGGTACGCAGCAAATCGAGCGTCGAGAACTGGACCGGAACAATACCCATTTCCTTGCCTTCGGCCAGGATGCTGTCCCACAGATGCACGGCATGCTTGGCCTGACAGAAAATTTCATAACCACGCTCACCGGTGTAGCCGGTCCGCGAAATCATCACCGGGCAACCGAACAATTTGGTTTGCATGATCCCGAAATAGGCAAGATCGCGAATACCCGGCACATAGTTGGCCAGAAAATCAACTGCTACCGGGCCTTGCAACGACATGTCGTGCAAGTCATCGTCAAAAATAACCGAACAATTCTTACCTGCGGCCACCGAAGTCAGCTGTTCCATCCCCGTTCCGGTGCCGTGCACAACAAGCCACGTGTTCACTGACAGGCGATAGATGATGCAATCGTCGACAAATTTGCCCTCGGCATTCAGAATCGACGCATAGGTCGACCGGCCCGGCATGATTTTCTCCACATTCCGCGTGGTCACACGGTCAATGACATAAGCCGCATCTTCGCCGACCACATGAACCTTTTTCAGACCCGACACATCCATCAGACCCGCCTTGGTGCGGATGGCTTCGTAGTCCGCTTTGGCGCGTTCCGGGCTATGGTCATAGAACCATGCGGTCCCCATACCGTTCCAGTCCTCAAGCTCGCCGCCGATCTCGGCATGGCGCTGCGCAAGGGCGGACGTCCTCCAAAGAATGGCCATTGTTCAGCTCTCCCGTTGATTGCTTTTTTGTTGGCCATATTGAGGCCGATGTCAGATTGAAAATCAACACCCATGTGCAGATTTTTTTCCTGTTGGGAATATTAGGCTGCAATTTGTGCACCCTGGTACAAATTATCGAGAACGGTAAAAGTGGTTATTTATCAATGTCATGAGTTGTATTTTGATGGGTCTGAAAGTGCATGAACCAAATGCCTAAAAGATGTTTGCCCCACATATCTATTGACAGGTCGCCAATGAAATTGTCCCCTGAGTAGATAATTATTCCCAGCAGGAAATTCTTCGCAGAAAGATCTCCTGCTGCAACAACAGGGAGACTACGAAGTGGATGGTAATCTAAATGCACTAACGACGGTCTTTACCGAGTTCTATTACTGGGTAACGGTCGTTTTCATGTTCCTCATCCATGTGGGCTTTTGTATGTACGAGGTCGGTGCCAGCCGTGCCCGTAACCATATGCACACATTGATGAAAAACATCATGATCATCCCGCTGGTGACGGTCACGTTCTTCTTCTTCGGCTGGTGGATTTACTGGGCCTTTCCGAACTTTCCGTTCTGGGGCGGTTTAGATACCGAAGCGGGCGCTGCAAATCTGCCATGGGCCGACACCATGGCGACCAATCTGGGCGACAGAATCACCGGCGTCTTCTGGGCGGCGTTCCTGCTGTTCTCGTGGACGGCAGCCTCGATTGTATCTGGCTCTGTGATCGAGCGGATTAGATCTTCGGCCTTGTGGGTCCATGCCGTGATGATTGGTTCAGTCTGGTGGATCATCGACGCCGCGTGGGGTTGGCACTACGGCGGTTGGATGGTGCGCGTTCTTGGGTACCACGATGCTTATGCTTCCGGGGTTATTCACGCAATCGCAGGCGGCTATGCACTTGGGGTGATCATGGTTCTGGGTCCCCGCCTAGGCAAATTTGCCAAAGATGGTACGCCGCGGGATATTCCGCCGCATAACCCATGGTTGCTGACCATCGGGATATTCCTGATCTACACAGGTTTCTGGGGATTCTATGCCGCATGTAATGTCCCGGCGATATCTCCGGAGGCAATCGACGGTCAGATAACGGGTGTCACGTGGACCGCGACCAATATCTATCTGGCTCCGACAACGCTTTCCGCGATTACCTTCAACTTCCTGATGTCTCTGTCTGGCGGGTTGATGGCAGCGTATGTCATTTCCAAAGGTGACGCCTTTTGGACGTTCTCGGGCGGTCTGGCCGGTATTATCACCGCATCTGCGGGTAACGATCTTTATCACCCGGTGCAGGCAATGATCATCGCCGCGATCGGTGTCGTGATCGTGTACAAGCTGCACTATTGGGTCGAGCGTCGGTTCAAGCTGGATGATGCCGTTGGTGCCGTTGCCGTACATGGCTATGCAGGGTTCGTTGGCCTGGTGATTTCCGGCTTTGTCCTGTGGGGAGTTCCTTCATCGCCATACGAAGGCTATGCAACGATCAACCCGGTCGGCCAGATCACCGGCGCGGTCATCATGTTCTTTGTTCTTGGCTTCTTGCCTGGTTGGATTCTTGCGAAAATCCAATCGGCCGCAGGTGTGCTTCGAATTCCGGAAGAAGTCGAACTTCAGGGCCTCGATTACGCTGAACACCATGCCTATGAAGACGCCAAAGCCGCGATCATTGCAGCCGACAAAGAAGAACTGGCTGCCCGTGGCGTACCAGCTGAGTAAGGGAGAAAAAGAATGTCTACAAATGGATATACAAGCTGGGCTGTTGATCTGGCCGAGGTCGGACCGATCTATCCCTTCCAAGGTTACGAAGTCCTTATGGTCATCGTGGGCGTCGTATTCTGGATAGGTTGGCATCGCATCCAATTTGTCCGAGAAGGTGAACACCTCGAGAAGGCCCGCCACACTGGCGACGAAGAAAAAGTGAAAGCACAGCTGGAACGATACTGATCCAGCTTTGAAAGCTGGCAATGGGCATAAATCTAAATTCTTGCCCATTGCCTCTCAGGAAAATTTATTTCCTATGATTATTGATGTCCGTTTGAATTGTTGGTACCGTAGAATCATAACGAAACACACAAGGAGATCTGCCAGCCATGTGCGGAATTGTTGGATTATTCCTCAAAGACCAGTCTCTTGCGCCCCAACTGGGCAATATGCTGACAGACATGCTGATCACGATGACGGATCGCGGGCCCGACAGCGCGGGGATAGCGATTTATGGCGAGGAATCAGGTGGTAAGACCAAGGTGACACTGCAATCGCCCAATCCCAAGGACGACTTTGCCGGTCTAGCCGAAGAGCTGGGACAGCACTTGGGCGTGGTGGTAAGCCAGACTGATAATGACACGCACACAGTTCTGGACATTCCAGCAGGGCAGTTTGAAGCAGCACGGGCTGCGTTGGCGGAAATCCGGCCTTCAGTCCGGATCATGAGCCGGGGCGAGATGCTGGAGATTTACAAAGAGGTGGGCCTGCCCAAGGACGTGGCCGCGCGCTTTGACATAAGCAGTATGAGCGGCACACATGGCATTGGCCACACTCGCATGGCTACAGAGTCTGCCGTGACGACGATGGGCGCGCACCCGTTCAACACTGGGCCAGATCAGTGTCTGGTTCATAACGGCTCGCTGTCGAACCACAATTCATTGCGCCGCAAACTGCGCCGTGAAGGTGTAGTGATCCAAACCGAGAATGATACCGAGGTTGGAGCTGCCTATCTGACCTGGAAGATGATGAACGGGGCCACCTTGGGTGAGGCGCTGGAAAGCAGCCTTGAGGATCTGGATGGCTTCTTCACCTTTGTCGTCGGCACCAAGGATGGGTTCGGCGTGGTCCGCGATCCGATCGCCTGTAAGCCTGCGGTGATGGCCGAAACCGATCAATACGTGGCCTTTGGCAGCGAATATCGGGCGCTGGTGAACCTGCCGGGTATCGACGAGGCCCGCGTCTGGGAGCCGGAGCCAGCAACTGTTTACTTCTGGTCCCACAATGACAGCCCCACGACCAACGAAAAGGCCGCATGATATGCAAACCTATGATCTTGAAGCAGATGGCCTGCGTGGGTTGAACGCCACCCTGCAGTCGCAATCTACCGAGACTAACCAGACCAATTGGGAAGTCGTGAACCCCAAAGGCAGCCACGCCATTGCCGTTGGGCTGGATGCGCCCATCGAAGTGACGGTCAAGGGCTCAACTGGCTATTACTGCGCGGGAATGAACCAGCAGGCGACGGTCAAGGTCGAAGGCTCGGTCGGGCCCGGCGTGGCCGAGAACATGATGTCCGGTCAGGTCGTTGTCGAAGGTGACGCCAGCCAATATGCTGGCGCCACCGGCCATGGCGGTCTGCTGGTCATCAAGGGCAACGCAAGTTCGCGCTGCGGCATCTCGATGAAAGGCATCGACATCGTGGTGCATGGTAATATCGGTCATATGTCGGCCTTCATGGCGCAGGCCGGTAATCTTGTGGTCTGCGGTGATGCAGGCGACGCACTAGGAGACTCGCTTTACGAGGCGCAGCTGTTTGTGCGCGGCTCGGTCAAGAGCCTGGGCGCCGATTGCATCGAGAAAGAGATGCGCCCCGAGCATCTGGATATCTTGAAGGACCTGCTGGACCGCGCAGGCGCGGATGCCAGCCCCGAAGAATTCAAACGCTACGGTTCCGCCCGTCAGCTTTATAACTTCGACGTCGACAACGCCGCTGCTTACTGAGGAAGAAGGGTATGAAAGACATGGACGATCAGATCCCCCGCACCCTGCCGATTCAGTCGGCGACATTCACCAATCCGATCAATGCGGAAATCCGCCGCGCTGCGGCCACCGGTATTTATGATATCCGCGGCGGAGGAGCCAAACGCAAGGTACCGCATTTCGATGATCTGTTGTTTCTGGGCGCCAGCATCAGTCGCTATCCGCTCGAAGGTTACCGCGAGCGCTGCGACACCTCGGTAACGTTGGGCACGCGCTTTGCAAAAAAGCCGATTGAACTGGACATTCCGATCACCATTGCGGGTATGAGCTTTGGCGCCCTGTCCGGCCCTGCGAAAGAGGCCCTTGGCCGCGGCGCATCAGCGGCGGGCACGTCGACCACCACTGGCGACGGCGGCATGACGCCCGAGGAACGCGGCCATTCCAGCAAACTGGTCTATCAGTATCTGCCCTCGCGCTATGGGATGAATCCCGATGATCTGCGCAAGGCCGACGCGATTGAGGTCGTTGTTGGTCAGGGCGCAAAACCCGGCGGTGGTGGCATGTTGCTGGGTCAAAAGATCAGCGACCGCGTCGCGGATATGCGAACCCTACCCAAAGGCATCGACCAGCGCTCGGCCTGTCGCCATCCCGACTGGACCGGCCCAGATGATCTGGAAATCAAGATCCTCGAACTGCGCGAGATTACCGGCTGGCAGGTGCCCATCTATGTCAAGGTTGGCGCGACGCGCCCCTATTATGACACCGCGCTGGCGGTAAAGGCAGGGGCCGATGTGGTGGTGATGGACGGCATGCAAGGCGGCACTGCCGCGACGCAGGACGTGTTCATCGAGCATGTAGGTCTACCGACGCTGTCCTGCATTCGCCCTGCCGTGCAGGCGCTGCAGGATCTGGGCGTGCATCGCGAGGTGCAACTGGTGATCTCGGGCGGCATCCGCACCGGGGCCGATGTGGCAAAGGCAATGGCCCTCGGCGCCGACGCAGTGGCCATTGGCACCGCCGCGCTGGTGGCGCTTGGCGACAACGACCCGAAATGGGAATCCGAGTACCAAAAGTTGGGCACCACCACCGGGGCCTATGACGACTGGCACGAAGGCCAGGACCCCGCAGGTATCACCACACAGGATCCCGACTTGGCGGCCCGTCTGAACCCGGTCGAGGCAGGACGCCGTCTGCGAAACTATCTCAAGGTGATGACACTTGAAGCGCAGACCATCGCGCGGGCCTGTGGTCATAATCACCTCCACAACCTTGAACCCGAGGATTTGTGTGCTCTAACGATGGAGGCCGCCGCAATGGCGCGTGTCCCGTTGGCCGGGACAAGCTGGTACCCGGGCAAGGAAGGGTTCTGAACTGATACTGCGCGGCTCCTTAACGGGGGCCGCGTTTTTGCTTTGGAAATTAAAAATTCAACAGGGAAAGGAAAGCCATCGTGACGACAGATCTCGCAGCTTTCGCAAAAGAAAAAGGCGTCAAATACTTCATGATCTCGTTCACCGACCTGTTCGGTGGGCAGCGGGCCAAGCTGGTGCCCGCGCAGGCGATTGCCGAGATGCAGGAAGACGGCGCAGGTTTTGCCGGGTTCGCCACCTGGCTGGATATGACCCCCGCGCATCCTGACATGCTGGCGGTGCCGGACCCGTCATCGGTTATTCAGCTACCATGGAAGCCTGAAGTCGCCTGGGTTGCAGGCAACTGCGTCATGGAAGGCAAGGATGTCGCCCAAGCCCCACGAAATGTGCTGCGCCGCTTGATTAGCGAGGCCGCCGAGATGGGCATGCATGTCAAAACCGGAATCGAGGCAGAGTTCTTCCTATTGACCCCCGATGGTGAGCAGATCAGTGATCCATTCGATACCGCCGAAAAGCCCTGTTATGACCAGCAGGCGGTGATGCGCCGCTATGACGTGGTGCGTGAGATCTGCGATTATATGCTGGAACTCGGTTGGGGGCCCTATCAGAACGACCACGAAGACGCCAATGGCCAGTTCGAAATGAACTGGGAGTTCGATGACGTTCTGAAAACCGCCGACAAGCACTCGTTCTTCAAGTTCATGACCAAGTCAGTGGCCGAAAAGCATGGGCTGCGGGCCACCTTCATGCCGAAGCCTGTCGAAGGGCTGACCGGTAATGGCTGCCATGCTCATATCTCGGTCTGGGATGCACCCGGAGCGGACGCCAAAACCAACGTCTTTGCGGGCGAAGGCGACGGTCCGACCGGCGAGGTTGGACTTGGCGAACAGGGCAAGTATTTCCTTGGCGGTATCATGAAACATGCCAGTGCGCTTGCGGCGATCACCAACCCGACGGTGAACAGCTACAAGCGCATCAACGCACCGCGCACCATGTCGGGCGCGACCTGGGCCCCGAATACCGTGACATGGACCGGCAACAACCGCACACACATGGTCCGGGTGCCCGGTCCAGGCCGGTTTGAGCTGCGCCTGGCCGACGGGGCCACCAACCCCTATCTGCTGCAGGCGGTCATTATCGCCGCAGGTCTGTCCGGCATCCGCTCCAAGGCCGATCCGGGACGTCGCTGGGACATCGATATGTATGCCGAAGGCCATACCGTCACTGACGCCCCCAAACTACCGCTGAACATGCTCGACGGGTTGCGCGAATATGACAACGATACCGAGCTGAAAGCCATGATGGGTCAGGAATTCTCAAGCGCATTTTTGAAAATGAAGCATCAGGAGTGGAACTCGTTCGTCAGCCATTTCTCTCGCTGGGAAAAGGACCACACGCTCGATATCTAATAAACTTTTTGGGGCTGCGGACCGCTGCCGCCCCAATACCGACGCTCGGATGGAGGCCTACGCCTAATGAATGTGCTTATTTTCCAGCATTCATCGGGTGAAGGTCCCGAAGCGTTTCTCGAGCACATTTCATCATGCGGTGATACGGCCAAAGTCGTGCATCTGTATGATGGCCAACCAATCCCGCAACTCGACGATTTTGATTTGCTTCTGGTTCTGGGCGGCCCGATGGACGTCTGGGAAACCGAGGCGCACCCGTGGCTCGTACCCGAAAAACAAGCGATCAGGACCTGGATTCAAGACCTCAAGCGACCGTACTTTGGGATATGTCTAGGCCACCAACTTCTGGTTGATGCGTTAGGAGGGAAATGTGTACCTATGCAGAAGCCTGAGATCGGTGTGCTTTTTATCAACCTTACTGACAACACGCGCAATGATCCGCTTTTCGAGCCCCTGCCCGATCAATTCCGGGTGCTACAATGGCATGGAGTTGAGGCCATTGACCTGCCGCCCAACTCATCGGTTCTAGCGCAATCTGATGCTTGCGCTGTACAGGCTTTGCGGGTCTCAGAACGCGCCTGGGGCGTGCAGTTTCACCCCGAGCTCGTTCAGGGTACAATCCAATCGTGGATGAACGATCCCGCCAACCATCAATGCGCTGTTGATTGGCTAGGTTCCGCAGATGCTGCATGGGAAATGGTCTCTGACAGTGACCAAATAGTTGAAGAACAATTCAGGATAACATCCAGCTTCTATAACAGATTGCGACAGATCTGATCACACGCGATCAACCGGGAACTTCAAGGTTCTTTTCGCTGTCTGCTTCAACTCTCCAATCGGGGACATCATTGACAAGCATTAGCGCAGCGCGGCGCAATGTTGCGCGCATTTTGCCCACCACTGAACCGTCCAATTCGCAATCTGCCAGCGCGGCGTCAAAAGTTTCCAGCCAAAGCTCGGCATCCGCTTCACGTATCGGCACATGCGCGTGTATTTCTCGCAAGTCCATATGACCAAATCGCTCACGATAATAAGCACGACCGCCCAAAAACCCGCTCAGGAATTCGAACTGCGCCTGTCTTGTATGAGATAATCCATGACCGCGAAAATGTAGTCTGTGCAGCGAATGCACCGCCGGGTCGGTCTCCATTCGGTCGTAGAAACGTTCGACAAGAGTCCGCAGCTTTTCTTCGCCACCGAGTTGATCCAAAGCCGATGACATAGGTCTCTTCTCCGAGTTGCCACTGTCAATGAATATTGCATATCAGGAAAATAAGTTTATCACCAGTGACATGTTGGCGCGGTTGATATCGAGAGAAAGATACGAAATTTCCGGGCATTCCCAGTTACGCGAGGCGACCGGATGAGCGCCCTTGCTCTGGGTCTGCTGGCAGCGTTGTGCTGGGGTTTTCACGATCTTGCTGTGAGATATATCAGTCAGTCCGTGAGCGTCATTGCCGCATTGATGGCCGTGCTGGTTGCCGGGGCGCTGCTACAGTTCGGTCTTGTGGCAATATGGGCTGGATTCGCCCCCATGTCCGCCAAAGCAGTATCCTACGCAGTTGTAGCAGGCGGCTTTTATTTGCTGGCTGGCCTCAGTATGTATGCTGCATTTCAACGCGGGCCTGTACGTCTCGTCGCACCGCTTGTCGCCAGCTATCCGGTCTTGTCTGTCACACTTGCGATATGGCGTGGTTCCGAGGTCAGCATCTGGCAATGGCTGGCGATCATTGCCATTGGTGTCGGCGTGTCCATTGTATCGACCAGATCCGACGACAGTACGGAATACCCTGCCACCGGGCCGACGATTGCCTTTTCTATACTCGCTGCAATTGGGTTCGCTGCAACATTCGCTTTGGGTCAGTACGCAGCCGAACTGGGCGACGAGTTCATTGTTTCACTGATTGGCCGTCTGACCGCTATCCCTGTGCTGGCGGTAATCGCCATTGCATCTCGCAAGTCGCTTTGGCCGGGCGCACGAGCCCTGCCCCTGTTGTGCCTGATGGGTGCGCTCGATGCGGTGGCAATTATGTGCGTCGTGTCTGCCGGTGGGTTGCCTAATGCCCAATACGCGTCCGTTGCAGCCTCGATCTTCGGGTTGTTGACTGTTGTTTTGGCTTGGGCAATTTTGCGAGAGGAAATGGCTTTCTTTCAATGGCTTGGATGCATTATCGCTTTTGCGGGAATCGGCTATCTCGCGATCTGAGCATCTCCGTTATCCAGCGCATCCCTTTGGGTCTGATGGGCAGCAATCGCACTGTTTAAAACGCAATCAACTTCGCCCGGACGAACGGGTCCGGGATAGTGCCATGCACCAGGGCGAATGAGGTCTTTATGCCCCTGTAACTCACTTCGCAAGTTGAGTACGTCAATATGCGCAGGCGCATCAGGTAAAAGCAGGACAGCATAGACATCCACCGACTCGTTTAGTTGTTTGATCTGAGTTCGACATTCGTTCTGCGACATTTTTTTGCCCCAGAGCTGCTGATCCAGTGCCATGTCTATTTGTGCCGCGCGGGCTATCAAAGCGCGGACGCGTGCAACATTCGTCGGAGAGAGGCCAATTGATACTATCACCATACGCATGGCGCGGCCCGCCAATCGCCAATGTTGTAGCACTTTGGAACTGGCCGACTTGCCATCGTCTGCGTGAAAAGCAGCAGCAAATCTCACGCTGTCAGGCCTTCGGGTTCTGGCAGGCCATTCGCCCGGCACGCGGCGGTCAGCGTATTCGCAAGCAGGCAGGCGATCGTCATCGGGCCTACGCCACCGGGTACCGGAG
>NZ_JBQERS010000026.1:0-17095 GCF_056535285.1 Ruegeria sp. O11
CATACGGTCGACCACTTCGCGTTCATCACACTCGACATGCAGACCCTCGGTCGACCATGTGACGTCAGAGACGTGCGGAGCTGGGTAGTTGTGCGCCATCACCAAACGCATTTCTTCGGCGTACCAGGCGTCAAATGAGCGGAGATCATCTGGCGCTCCATGGTCCTCGATCACACCTCGGACCTTTTCCCGGAATTCCTTCCAGCTCTTTTCGATATCATCCATCAGTCACATTCTCCAGAACTTGGTCTTGTTGAGATGGAAGCCCCCTCTCGAGACTTGGCAAAGGGCAATCGGCGGGACATGACCTGTGGCCAGCGAGCCAGTATTCATGAGCTTCCGGGCGTAGTCCTCATCATCGTTGCCTTCCATAATTCTATTGAAGATCACCTGTTGTTCGGCGGTCATCACCAGTCCTTCTTCACGCACGCGGGGCACCGATTACGGTCATCCGTTCGGTCAATCTGGCCGTAATATCCGCAGACACCGCAGGTCATTCGATCTCGAATGGGCTTCTGTCGAACGCCAAAAAGCCTCTTCCTTTCAGGGTGGCGCTTGCTTGCGACTTCATGCGCGCACCAACAACACAGTGTAGTGTACCAGCCGTCCAACAGCTGGGTCTCGGCAGCGTTTGAGCATCGCTCACAGGTACGATTTGCTCGTGCAATCGTCGCAGCAATCATCGACTGGATGCATCGATCATCACACCTGTGGTAGATGCGGAGCTCTCCCAGCTTTTCCTTGATCTGGAGGATGAAGGGGTAGGTGGCATCCTTTAGATCGCAGTGTTCTTTGATCTCTGTGAAGAGCGTCGTGACCAAGCCGGACCACCCTTCGGGTGTGCGGCCGAGGTTCTTCTCGACCGACTGCTTGATGTCGTTGAAATCAATTGTGTTCGTGACGTCGTTCGCCATGTCTGACGCCTCCTGAGGATGGTAGGAGGCGTCGGAATCGAACCGACTCGTGCACTCTAATCTGGAGCAATTACAAGGATATAAGCCTCGCCCGCATACCAATGCTGCCTCCCGCGGATTTCGCGTGGGTTATCGACCTCAGGCCGATATTCGATGGCAGTGGATGCGTGTGAACGTCATGACCGCAAGCTGAACCAGTTCGTATAACCATGTCAAGACGGAGCATGCTGCACTTCGAAATTCACCGCGTAGTTCTGGGAACCTTCTAGCTTAGCGTGTGCTAAATTGAATTAGGCAACTTATCTGGGGTCGCTCTCAGAGCGTAAAACGATTCGATGCTCTGCGTTCCGGACTCGAACTCTGAAGCTTCGCCAAAGATCAAAACTCACCTCAGTGATCGAGTTTCTGGAGATAGTTCAAACACCGCAGCATGTCCGCATCGGATTGATAGTCGCAGGCCCAACATTGGACTCCATCAAGCTGCGACCAGTCTATGGTGCGCATCCGCTCTTTTAGCGCTTCTAAGTCTAGCGTTCTGTTTCGACCGATATGTTCTATGACGTGACGTATCAGCCGAATGCATATCGAGCCCCCACCGCCGGAATTTTATTTTGGGATCTATCGCAAGCGTGCAAGTGAGCTGCATTCTGCAAACGTGAGTTGAAATTTGCCAATCAAAGCGTAGCTGTGATTGAAGGAAAATACCAAAAAGTTGTAGGGCTTGTTCAGAAACCACTGCCAATTGAGCGTGTACTTTGAACCACGCAAACTTATGGGCAAATCGTGCAAAGTAATGCGCAAACGTCGCGTAAAGTTATGGGCGAGCACACTTGAATTTCATGAATGAAATCAACGAAAGGAATGCAGCGTTATGCGCGTACCTACATCTAGTGTAGCGTTGAGCAGAGAACACAAATTGCTTCTCCGTACCGTAAGGTCAGCGATGCGCAGGAATCCGGACTTTTCAAAATTCAGCGGACGGCCCAATTCGGACGTTGCCCAATGGGCGTCGTTGCTGCGGTGCAGCCCGCAAAGCCAGCCATTCGCCGCGAGCGCAACGCTAGAAACCAATTCGACGCGAGCACATGACCTTGCCGAAACCACCTGCCAAGAGGCCAGAGATTGTTCCATTATCGATTTCCAGATCGATTTTTATTAGGCTCGGGCTCGCCGGGTTCATAAACACCCCTTGTTCGATTTGAAATGATCGTTGAGATGATCCGACAAAGTCGTGCAATACACATGCTAAGGGCCCCGCAGCCATCCCCGTCGCGGCTTCTTCCTCAATCGCGTATCGGGGCGCAAACATGCGGGTTGTAGCGTCTCGGTCGGTCGCCGATGGGTCTCTTGTGAAGACGTAGTAGCCGATCAAATCCAGTCGTTCGCTGATTTGCGTGATTTTGGCAAAATCTGGTTTCACATTGGCAAGACCATCGGCATCAGCGAGGCCGATGACAATGAAACTGTTACCGGTATTGACTAAAATCGGTGGTATTTCCTGATCAAGGTGATGTCTGCTGATCCCAAGGGAGTTCAGTACATCGTCGATGCTTACACCTTTTTCCACCCATTCCTCTGGTATCGCGTATTTTGGGGCTAGCTGTTCCATATAGGCGGCGCCCTCTTTCATTAGTATGCGCCTTGGCCCATCAACTGTCTCCTTCGAGGTGTTGGGATTGGGAATCCGGCCCAGCGCGTCAAGGTGAGAGAAGGCGGCAATTGTTGCATGACCGCAATGAGCGATGCGCCTGTTCGGTGTGAAGAAATCCAGTTTGAAGCCCTCTGTCTTGGACTGCGACACAAAGGCCGTTTCGGACAATCCTACCCTTGCCGCGACGGTTTGCATTTCCTGTTCGCCCAATTCATCAGCATCCAGGACGACGCCTGCGGGATTTCCACCGGCGCCACCGTCGACAAAGCCGTGTACGATTTCAACCGTTACCTGTCTGACAGTATTTGCTTGCGTATTCATTGGTTTTCTCCATGCGTCGGCCGCACCTTTGAGCATGGTGCGGCCAGTTTTACGTCAGTTGCTGGCGGCGGTGATGCGATTCAGAAAGGCGGTCATTTGCGCCGCAATCTCGGGCCCATATTCTTCCAGCGCGAAGTGACCCGTATCGAGCAGATGAAAATCGAGATCATTCAGATCGCTTTCATAGGGATAGGCGCCTTCGACCGGAAAGATGTGATCATTCTTACCCCACATCAGTAGCGCCGGGGGTTGATGCTTCCGAAACAGCGCTTGCCATTTTGGGTACTCGGCAACATTGGTGCCGTAGTCTAGGAAGAGTTCAAGTTGCACCTCTTGATTACCTTTGCGGTCGAGCAGGTATTGGACATGCCAATAATTGTCGGGACTGATCAGTTCCGGTTTTTTAACGCCGTGGGTGAACTGCCATTTGGTTGCATCCAGAGTGAGGAATCCACGAAGCTGGTCGCCGTTCTCTTGCGATGGGTCGGCCCAATAAGCTTTGATTGGATCCCAGAACTCGCGCAGCCCTTCCTCGTAAGCATTCCCGTTTTGAATGATGAAGCCGGTTACCCGCTCGGGCTGTTCCGCAAACATACGGAAACCAACCGGGGCACCGTAATCCATCAGATAGACCGCATATTGATCGACACCCTTCCGGTCGAGCAGAGACGTCATAATTTCGGCAATGTTCGCAAAGGAATACTCGAAATTCTCGGCTTTTGGCATGTCCGACGCTCCAAATCCGGGAAAATCGGGTGCGATCACGTGGTAGTGCTTGGCCAGTTCAGGGATAAGGTTGCGGAACATATGTGATGAGGTCGGAAAGCCATGAAGCAGCAGGACAGTAGGTCTGTTTGAGTCTCCGGCTTCACGATAGGCGATAGCGATGTCGCCGATTTCTTCCGTGCGGAAGCTGACGGCTTGCGCAACTTCAACTCCAGTCTCTGCGGCGATTGCTGGCGCCGGTGTAAATGGCGCAGCAATGGAAAGTGCGAGAATGCTGGCGCTCAGGACAGATTTCAGATTGCGCGACATGGATGTTTCCTTTCTTCAGGTTACGGCGTGCGTGCTTGAACGCGCGGGGCTTGATATCGGTCAGATTTGCTGACTCAGTGTCTCTTCGAGCCTTGCGTTTCGAGCTTTCAGTGCTTCCAGCTCAGTGCGAAGCGGGACGAGGTAATCTTCAAATTCTTCAAGGGTCAGGCGTTGGGGGATGTGCTGCGGGCAGTTCCAGTCCATTGCCTCAAGCTTGATCACAATCGCCCGCTCAGGATGAGCGCGATAGCCCGGCTCACTCAGGCGTTGCATCAGCGCCGGATCGGCATCGGCATCAATGAGTTTCGCCCGACCCCAGATCTTGAGGCGTCGCTGATTGGGATAATCCATCAGGATCAGCGAGATTCGGTCATTGTCCAGCAGATTCCCGGTGCTGAGATATTGCCGGTTGCCGCGGAAATCGGCGTAGGCAAGTGTCCGTTCATCCAACACTTTCAGAAAACCCGCAGGTCCACCGCGAAATTGTACATAGGGCCAGCCGGTTTCCGAGACTGTTGCCTGATAGAAGCCGTCTCTTTGCTCGATGAACCTGGCCTCGACCGGGCTGATAGAGTCCTCCTGACGCGTGCCGTCCAGAAACTTCGCGTAGCCGTTAGCTGACCCGTTTTTGGCCTGCGTTTCGCGAACGGAGGGCGTGAAGCTGATCTCTGCAAAGGGTCGTGCCATTGAATTCTCCATCTCGGCCTGGGCGATGCCCTGGGACTGAGGTGAAGTTAATTGGAGCTTTCAAGTTGCGGAATTTGGATACTTGGCAATATATTATTCAAAAATATGGAATAATGTCTTGGACAGATTTCACGCGTTAAAAGTCTTTGTGAAGGTCGCCGAACTAAAAGGTTTCGCTGCTGCGGCCCGCGACCTCAACATGTCACCACCGACAGTGACCCGAATGGTTTCTATGCTTGAGGACAGCCTCGGGCTACGTCTTTTTGTACGCACAACGCGCTCAGTGATGCTGACTGATAGCGGGCAAAGGTTTTTTGAGGATGCCAGACGTATTCTGGCTGACCTTGAAGAGGCCGAGCGCGCCGCTGTCGGTTCCTATGCCGAACCGACCGGGGAAATTAGTGTTACTGCATCAGTCCTGTTTGGCCGTATGTTCGTCACTCCAATTTTGGGCGATTTTCTGGATCTGTATCCAAAGCTCTCGGCGCGCACGCTCTATGTGGACCGCGTGGTCAATCTGATTGATGAGGGTCTCGACGTCGGGATCAGAATTGGCAACCTCGCTGATTCCAGTTTGATGGCTGTCAGGTGTGGCACGGTGAGGCAGGTCGTGTTTGCTTCCCGTAAATATCTTGACCGATATGGCGAACCAGATACGCCCGACGATTTATCCTGCCATGCAATCATTAATTCAACTGCCTTGAATGCATCGGCCCAATGGCATTTTCAACGGGGCAGAAAGACTGTCACCAAACGCATGAGCCCACGCATCAGCATGAACACAAATGACGCTGTGATCGAGTTGGCCTTGCAAGGTCATGGTGTCGGGCGGCTTCTGTCCTATCAAGTCGCACCCTACATTGCAGATGGGCGGCTCAAGACTGTTCTAAAGTCGTATGAACCACCCGAAGTCCCCATCCATCTTGTGCATCAAGAGGGACGAACCGTGTCTGCGAAGGTGCGCACTTTTGTTGACTTTGCTGTCGGACGTCTCAAATCGGATCCCCTTCTTGTCGGGAACCAAACACAGGTCCAAAAGCAAGATTAACAAATGGGCGGGCGTCGCGCTATTCAGCCACCGCCGCGACCGGGGCGATCCATGCATTTGGGACAAAGGCATCATCCAAAGCTGTGTCCGCCACATAGTTCGTATAGTTCGACAGGGTTTTCAACGCTGTGCCAAGGATGACTTCCAGCATAGATTGGCGTGTGTAACCAGCCGTCAGAAACGCCTCGACCTGCGCGTCGCTGGGCCAGCCCCGGCTTTCGTTGATCACGATGGCGAATTTGCGCAGCGCTTCCAACTTGGGGTCGGTAATGGGACTGCCATCGCGCAATGCCGCGATCACGTCTTCGGGGACACCGGCCATCTGTGAAAGAGTGGTATGGGCGGCCATGCAGTACTTGCACCCGTTCAACCGGTTGTTGGTCATAAGGATGATCTGGCGCTCGGTTTCTGACAGGCTGGTCTTTCCGAAGATGCTGGAAAGTGTTGTGTAGCCTTCCAGAATTGCGGGAGCTTCGGCCATGGCGGCATAAAGGATGGGGACAAAGCCATACCCTTTCAGCGATGCTTCCAGAATTGGTTTCGCCGCGTCAGGGGCGGAGGCGATTGTATAGGTCTCAAAATCAGTCATGTCTGGTTTCCTTTAGGAAGAGCTTTCGACGCACTCAAATTGTTCTTGCGGACAGCGCGTCTTGGAGAAATGCCGGTCTTTTGGGGAGGGGCGAGGCAGCGGTGGCTCCGACCGGCAAAAGCCACCAAACTCCTCAATCATAGGCTGCCGACAGGCGTGTGGTGGATGTCTGCCCACTTGGCATGGGCGCCTTGGATCACGGTCTCTTTGTCCTCAAGGTACTTCTTGAAGATGTCCTCATTCACAAAGAGATAGAGCTTGTCGTCCACGATATCGGCATACCGAACATCGCCATCAAGCTTCTTGCCTACATAGACGCCAAAGGTGCAGAACCCGCCGAATTGAGGCAGATGTGCCGTCGGATCCGCTTCGAATGTAGCTTGCGCCGCTTGCGACGCAAAATAGTAGTCCACACCATCATGGGGCGACGTGTAAGTGGCGTTGCCCATCTCAGGATTCTCGGCTTCAAACATCGACACAGGATCGACGCCGTGCATGCCGAGGGGGTGTCCAGTCAGGGTAAGACTGTTCGAAACGTTGTATTCATCGTCGGCCAATGCCGCCGCCACCAAGGCGAGAGTCAACGCTGTTGTAAGTGTGGGAAATGTAAAGATGCGTGTCATGATATGTCCTTTCAGGATGTTAGGATCAAATTGGAAGATCGGTTTGGGTCAGGCCGATTGGCCAATGCGCTCAACCGCGTCGTCAGTCCACCAGACGCCGTTGGCGACCATGCGGAAGTTGATGATGGCTGCGAGATACCCGTCACCTTCAGGCACCTTGGCTCCGGCCGTGGCATCGCGAACGACAGCAACTTCGTAGCCCAGCTCCAGCAGTTCGTAGAGATGCGCTTGCGTACACAGGTTCGCCGACATCCCCGCAAGGATCACCTTGTCGATCTTGCGCTTGCGCAACTGCAGGTTCAGGTCGTTCTGAGCAGGGCTATAAACCTTGTGGGGCGAACAAATGATGGTTTCGCCATCCTCAATGTACTTTTTGTACTGCGGCATCCAGTCGGCACCTGAGCCCTCGAAATTGTCCAGGTTGAGCGGTCCCAGGCGGTCAAACATACCGATGCTGTGCATCGTGGCTTCCAGAGTGCCCTCGAACTCCCACTTGTGATCATGCGGGTAGTAATAGTGGGGCGAGATGAAGACCGGCATCCCCGCAGCCTTGGCAGCAATGAAAAGCCGTTCGATATTGTCGACGGTGCCCTGTTCGGTCACGCTTTCGCCAACGACGCCCCACGTCACACCGTCCTCTGACAGAAAATCAATTTGGGGATCGGTCACCACAAGCGCGGTACGCCCCGGTTCGATGGTCATGTCGATTTGGGGAAGGCCTGGATTTTCCGGGTCAGCGTAGTAGGCGCGGGCCTCATCGGTCGCCGCAAGGGCCTGCCCGCCAGCCGCGATTGTTGTTCCAGCAGCGGCCGCACCGGCGGCTTGCGTCAGGAGGCGGCGGCGCGCCATATCAACGCGTTCCGGCGTGACGTCGCAGCCGCAGCCGTTTCTATGTTTGTGGTCATGATTGCTCATTGCAAATTTCCTTTGTCTGAGTGGGGCAAAGCGGTTTGCCTTACTCGGCAGCGCCCCAAGTGGATCTGACAAAGAAGAAGTTAGGCACAACATTGGCCGAGGTATTGGCAGGCCCTGCCAAGGTTTTGACCGAACCTGCCATGTGGTCTTGAGGTGTGCGCCTAGTCGGAGGTCGCTTGCTGTCGGAAACGAGCGGGAGCCTGTCCGACCCAACGCTTGAAGGCGCGGCTGAACGTGCTCTGTTCCGAAAACCCGGTCATAAAGGCGATCTCGGCTATGGAAGCCTTACCGTCACGGAGCAGGTCACGAGCGAGTGCAACTTGTGCCTGACCAAGAACGTCGCGATAGGTCAGCCCTTCTTCGGCCAACCTGCGGTAAAGAGTGCGCTCGCTCATTCCCATCTCTTGGGCGACATGCGCCGCCTGCGGTGCGCCGTTACTTAGGGCTGGCGTAAGCCGGTGGACAATTGCTTGGCTCAGTGAGGTGTCGTCATCGCGAGAGTTGAACTCCTCATCCAGGTGCTTCGTCATGAAATCTGACAAGCCCGGATCGCCAAGACGATTTTCGCTTTCCAGCATAGCAGGGCGCATAGCAATGGCGTTGTGGGCGCTCCCAAATCGAACCGGGCACCCGAAATATTCGGCGTAACGCTCTGGTTCTTGTCTGCATGGATGCTGAAACGTGACATATGCGAGCGACAACCCATCACCCACAAACCGATGCATGTTCCTCGCAAAGGCCGCAAGCGCGCATTCGTTGCGCAGCTCCAAGGCAGCGCGATGTGAAGTTTGTCCCTCAAAAATCCAAAGGACCGGATCGCCGGTTTCATCAAGTCTGTAAACTGCGGTGTCCGTTACGAGACGAAAATAACGCTCGATCCGTTGCAAAGATTGCCGCAAGGTCGGAGCTGTCTTTACGGCCAAGCCAAGTACGCCGAGATCATCGGTCGCAATCGCGTTCGCATAGGCCTCAACCAACGCGGCCTCGTCCGCTTGTTGCGCACGAATCCAATCGATCAGATCGAAATACGTATCATCCGCCAATTGGCCGTCTTGAGCTTCTGGTAAACGCAGCACGACAGCGCCATTCGAAATCAGGGCGCCATCGTCGTTCAGCGTCATCCCGGCGGCGTTGGCCATCGCGCGGGCGAATGCGTAAGTTACACTTGCCATACAGTGAGATTAGCACTGGAAAGCTCTTTCACGCCAGATCGTCCAACCCTGTGATAGGTATAATAAATAAAGACAGCCTAGATCTTCGGGCGCTTGAGGATAAATGCGCCAAACTGATAAACCTCGTCATCAGATTTTCTGAACGGTATCGTCCGAGAACGTGCGCGAAGCATGCAGTCATCGAGGTCATGATAGATGGGCGAAATTTTCATATCTGTGCTGCTGCCGCTCGCAGTTGTTGTCATCATGTTCTGCCTTGGCCTCGGACTCACAGCGGCTGACTTTCAACGCATCGGACGACGTCCACGGGCCTTTTGCGTCGGCGCTCTCAACCAGATCATTTTGCTGCCTTGCATCGCTTTGATGGTGACTTTTATCTTTGGGATTTCCGCTGAGACAGCCGTTGGCATCATGATTTTAGCGGCCTGTCCGGGCGGGGCGATCAGTAACATCGTGACCAAGCTTTCGAATTGGGATGTCGCTTTGTCGGTTACTCTTACAGCAGTCTTCAGTCTGACTTGTGTCGTTACCGTACCGCTCATCCTGGGGTTTTCGATGCAGATGTTCATGGGGGCAACTGCGCCCGCTATCGACATTTCGTCGACGGCTATAGCAATATTTTTTTTAACAGCTTCACCGATCCTAGTCGGGGTGATCGCGCGATCCTTGGCGCCGCGAATTGTAGCCGCTGTCGAACCAATCTTTAGCAAGGTCTCTATGCTACTTTTTGCGATGGTCATCGGAGGCGCGATCATTTCAAACTGGGTGGTGGTCGCGGATAACTACCTTAGGCTTGGACCCGCACTTTTTGTTGTAGGTGCGTCACTCACGTTTATTGGCATCATGAGTTCAGGGATGCTCGGATGCACAGACATCGAGGCTAAGACGATTTCAATTGAGACCGGCGTTCAAAACGGAGCTTTGGGAATCGCAATTGCCACTTTGCTGTTGCCTAACACCAATGGGTTAAGCGAATATGCCATCCCATCCGCAATATATAGCGTGGTCTGGATCGTAACAATGTTGCCTGTCTTCGCTTTCCTTGCGCGAAGAAGCCCAATTTCAAGATCCTGACGCCTATTTGCTAGCTCTGGTTATGCGCTGAGCCAGGCCCCTTTGTTTCCATGCCAGAGCGCCATCTAGTCAAAGAGCGATCAAGGAGCTCCCAAGCCCTCTGTGGAACGGCCGCTTTGGCGATTTTCCCTGTTGAAGGAAAAAGCTGTTGCTGCCAGTGTGGTGGATCCTGCGTCAGCGAAGGTGTAGACTCCAAGGTCAGTTTTGTCCCGCAGTGCCGTCATTCAGGCCTGGAGCAGCTAAGGTCCGCTTTTAGCCCAGAGCAGACTAAGTGATACTTAGTCTTCACCTAATATCACTCATCCCTGAGGTGTGTACCAAATTGGTGATGTGTAGGCCCGCTCCTGTATCGAGCGCGGCGCTTCGTCTGGGATCTCCGTTCCGAACACCTTTGCATCGTATGTCGTCCAACGCGGCGTTGGTATTGCCAGCACTCTGACATAGTAAAACGCGCTTTGCGTCGGGTCGAAGTTCGGGTCTTTCCAATATCCGGCGAGAATTGCCTGGCCGATGTCATTTGTCCAATACGCGTTTTCTACATCCACCGTATTGCCAACCGGGCCCTCACACGCCGTGTTTACAAGCTCACGCCCGCCACAAGCAACATCATAAACACGTTCCGAAGTTGTGCCGTCACTGTTCAGCCAGCCTTTGACAATCTGAATACGGTCGAGGTTGGCCCCATCGGGGTCACGGAGCGCACGGACGAGAAGGCGCGGAGACCGACCGTCACTATCCGCTGGCAAATCCGCCCCCATGGGGACGCCATTTTCATATCCATACGCGGCAAAATCCGCTCGTGGCAGGTCTGTTTCGTCGAATTCAAATCCGGCAAAAACGCGAATACGCATGTGCGGTCCCGTGGTCGCATAGACCTCCTTCCGAGCAAAAGCATCCCAAATGGCCTCGCGGGTGTTTTCCCTTGCCCAAACGGCCGCCAAACCCGACGCCGAAGTCTGCCATGCATATTGGGCAACACTCTCGTCACCACCAATGCCGCCGACGACTTCTTCAAATCGGATCGGGTCAGCAGTAGGTTCAACAGCCGCGACTTTCCCGAAGAAATTGTCCTCGCCAACCGTGGACAGCGATGTATGAGCATCGGTTGAACCGATCACGCCAAATTTGAAAGGGTTTGTCCCTGTTTCCGCCTCGTATCCAAGCCCCCGCCGCAATGCTGCCCGCGCATACTCGCGTGGAAGCATCTCCGGTGTCTTGGGCTCTGGTCCAAGTTGTCCTTTGTCCCACGTTTCGAAGTCAGCAAATTCATCGTCTGGTGACAGCATGGGATGTGCTTCGCCGTCACCTTTCATTTGCGTGATTTCGTAGATCGGTTCCCACTTGGCACGCTGTTTGAAATACTCAACATCGAACGCTTCGCCGGACAAGCGCACTTCGTCGAACATCAACCCGTTGGACAAATTGCCATTGTGCGGGATCGCGAGCAGCTTTTGGCCTGTTGTCTCTTCGGCTTGTTCCATCCATGCCCAAAGGTCTTCGGGGTCAAAGCTATCAAAGTTCGAGAACGGGATGATCTTGTCAGCGCCCTCTTTGTCACCGTTGAATATGACATTCCTGTGCAGATTGTTCCGCTGTGGGTTTGAGGTCCACTCGAACCCGATAAGCGCAGTAAACAAACCCGGTTGATTGTGTGCCTCAGCGGCAGAGGTAATGTTGCTCCACGCCGTTTGGTAAATCTCCTGATAATCCGCCAATGGGTCTGTGCCAGTGGACTTGGCTTGGCTCCAAATCGACCATGCGCCAACGGGATCACCGGCCTCGACAGCCGCGTTCAGTTGCTGGCCAAACTCCGTGGAGAGCAGCGTGGCATCTTTGGCTGAGAGCAACGGCGCAAGACCAAGGTTCTCGGCGTGATCGGCGATAACCAGAAAATCCAATGGTCGGCGCAACCTCGCTTCGACTCCGGTGCTGGATATAACGACTTCGCCTTTGGCAAACCTGTACGCTTCATCAGGGCCAAGTACATTCCCGATCATGCCGGCATCAGCAGAGTACGATGTGTGCAAATGGGTGTCACCGAAAAAGACCTGATTAGGGAAGTCTTGCTGCGGGTAAGGAGAATACTCTCTGTCGCCAGGTTGAGTGCTTGGGACGTCCTCAGCGTGCGCACCAGCCGCAAGCGCGATAGTCAGAATAGATGCTAAACGGATCATTTCCTAACCTCATATTTTGTTCAAACCTAACAACGCTCAATACAAGTAACTATGACGCATAATCTGAACTCTATTCGTCCAGCACAGCCGCCGCTCAATAAATCTCTGCGAACGATGGCTGCGACCCCAAAACGGCGTACACGCAATAACTAAAGCACACACCTGTATCGAAGTCTCAAATTAAAAAGGTATTTTAGCGCGGATTGCTTGCGAACGTTGAGGTTTCATCAACTTTTTGCAGTTTGGCGACGCGCAATCTCCTGTCGAATTAGGTCTATGTGCAAACGTGCATCATATGCTCCCCGGCGGTATGCGAGCGGCAGATTCAGATTTGCAAGCGCGGTGTCCACGTTTTCGATATTTTTGGCGACTTCTTCAACCTCAGTTGAGGTCTGTGCCTTGCTGAGTTCCTCCTCAAGCGCCATGATACGCTGATAAAAACGCCAGACCCGGCGCTTTTGAAACCACACGTAACTGGACGGGACTATCCGCAAAAACGGTACTAAGAACAACAAAGGCAACAGCAATAACAGTACGCTGCCAAACTGGGCTGCGATCCAATATGGCAAGACGCCATGCAAAAAGTTTGGCCCAGAGTTTATGAGTTCTGTGGCAATTTTGTTCAGTGGTACAGGCGGTGAAGCCGTGTTCGGATACTCGCGCGCACTTTGCAAAATATTAGGTTCGCTATGAATGTTCTTTGCTGCATTCACTAACCTATCGGTTACTGCAGGGTGCAGATCGGATGCGGCGATAAGTGAAGCTCGCAATGCTAAGATCTTGACGTCCTCTGGTGGTCTTGGAGGGTCAAGTGTGATTGATCCTGCCGGTACAGTTACCGAATTCGCTCCGGAAAGTTTCAATGCAAGGGCATCGACCAAAGCCATAGGGACGAAAATGATTTCTGGATCAAAAATTGCATCCATAAGGTAAGGTGCATCGAGTGGAGCGACAAACAACGCCGCATCCGCTTCGTTGGCATATAACGCCTTTATCGCATCATTGCCCCCGACATCGACGAGGTTTATGCCGACATTTTGCAACTCGGCGGCCTCAATTAGCGCTAAAGCGGCGGCGCGAGTACCGGACGCCTTGGTTCCTGCAGCTAAGCGAATGTCTTCCCATTCTCCTGCATTGGTCCCGACTGGACTAGACTTTCCGCGGAACACCACCATGGGTTCAAGAAAAATGGCGCCCAAAGACTGTAAGTTTTCGTCCTGAGGTAATTCCAGGCCACCCTGAACAAATGCGGCGTCCACTTCGCCAGAAACAAGTTTCTGAATGTTCTCAACGGACCCCTCAGTTTCAACTAAAATTACCTGAATGCCGTCACGTGCAAGTTCTGCTTTGTAGAGTTGTCCAACTTGCCAATATCCGCCGCCGCTTATGCCAGCGGCCAGCTTAATACTGTTGGGCGGTTTCAAGCCAAAGATCAGAAAAACAAGCAACCCGATAAACATAATCGGAAAGAGAATGAAAAGAGCTAAGCGCATTTATTCTCACATTCAGATGATCGGAACCGATAATTCGTTCTCATTTGATAGCAGTCTTTTTGCCAACGAGAAACCGATCACAGTGGGTAGCACTCGAAAGTTGGAGTTCTTCGGTTCAAGTATCCCTGAAGAATAAGTTGGTTGCGCAAAAAACCAAGAGCGCTTGAACGAGGTTGAAATCAAAAACTGGCCGTCTAAGCAACGGTTTATCCTATCGTAAACCAGAGTTTTAGTTTTGTCTTTTTGTCGGCAATGTCCCGCATCTCGGAAATTGCAAAGTCTTGTTGCGAATGTCCGGTTTAGGCTGTCTGCGGTCCTTCGGTGAAAGCGGGCCAATGGCGGCAAAGTCCGCAACTCAGGCGTTGCCCCGATTATGTCGAACATCCGCTGATAGTAGAAACTGCCGTTTAAGTTCGAGACACTTCATAGGTCCTGAACCTAGACTTAGGCGGAGATCACCATCCCGGTTCTTCAAAACCTCGCTTGCATCGCAATCCAGCGTTCGGCGCGTATAATGCGAATATGACAAGAGATATTGAATCTAACGCTCAGAAAATCGCTGATGCCCTGAGCTCTGCCCAGCAGATATCTAAACTGTCTTCAGAGGCAGAACGGCTAACGCTGGATGACGCATATTCGATTGCAAGTCGCGTCCGAGAGCTTCAGGGTAAAAAGAGAGTCGGCCGAAAAGTCGGCTTCACGAACCGCACGATTTGGCCTGTTTATGGTGTGGATCAACCCATTTGGGGAGAGGTCCACGCAGATGGTCTGTTTTCGACTGATCAGCCGGTAAGTTTGGCAAGGTATTCAGAACCGAGAATCGAACCAGAAATCGTACTAGGCCTTGGCTATGTCCCGACGGCTGAAATGAACAATGAGCAGTTGGCAGGTTGCGTGGAGTGGGTCGCTCCGGGATTTGAAATTGTTCAATCGATTTATCCCAAATGGAAATTCTCGGTCGAAGACTCAATCGCAGCACAAGGACTGCACGGCTGCCTTGTTCTTGGCGACAAAATCGCGGCGACGCATGATGTTTTGATCGGCTTGGCCGAAGTGCCACTAGCATTGTTCAAGGGCACCGAGGCTATCGAGTCCGGCAAGGGGGAAAACGCGCTTGGAGGCCCAATTGAAGTCCTGGCTCATCTTGTGTCTCTGCTCTCCGAAGCCGACCAGCTTCAAGGAGGCGAGCTGGTTACAACCGGTACTTTGACAGACGCATGGCCAGTGTCTCCGGGTGAAGAATGGTCAGCTGGTTTTGGTGGCGTGATGGACACCGAGCTATCAGTACGATTTACATGAGGCTTTGGTAGAGTGGTGACGCCGACTGCACCAAAGAAAAGTTACTCTCAATAGCTGACCATGATGGTCTTCCACTGGTTTCATCAATTCTGGGATGCAAGTTACACCATGCTATCCAAATCAGATTACATGATGTTTCTCAGGCACCCCGCCTGGCTATGGATCAAGAAACACGCCAGGCATCTGTTGCCGCCGATTGACCCTTCATTGCAAGCGCGTTTTGACGAGGGGCACGCGTTTGAGCCTTATGCTGAGGAGCTATTTGGTGATCTCGTTCGCCTCGGTTTTTCAGATTTTTCAGAATACCAAGCTCTGCCCGCGCGCACTCTGGATGCTTGGAGAGATGGTGCGAACGCCGTGGCACAGGGACGCTATGAAGATGGAACCATAACTTGCATCTCCGACATCGTGAGCCGTAATGGCGATGGGTACGTTCTGACAGAGATCAAGAGCGGGACATCTGCAAAGCCCGAACATACTTTTGATCTCGCATTCCAGCGTGTCGTGCTTGAGGCAGCCGGGTTCCCCATTGTGCGCTGCGAAGTGGCACATGTGAACCGTGATTACGTCAGAAACGGCGAAATCAATCCGCGAGAGCTTGTCAGCATCACCGACATCACTGGTGCGGTGACTGAGCAGCTCGAAAAAACACGCACGCGTATCGATCAGGCATTGAGCGTCGTTGCCAGTGGTACGATGCCTGATCCGTCCCCCGAACGTGCGCGATTAAAATCCTACGCTGAATGGTTGGACATTCGCGAAAAACTTGACCCTCCAATCGTGCAAGACAGCATCCACCGCCTTCCGTTCATGAACGCGGAAAAAGCCTCCGAACTAATCGCAGACGGGATCACAAAGATTGACGAGATCAGTGATCCATCTGTGTTGGGCAAGTCGGCGCAACGCTACTTGAGAGCAGTGGCAAACGGTGCACGCACTATCGATCATCAGGAGTTAAGCAGGTTTCTGAGCGAGATTGTCTATCCGGTTTATTATTTTGACTACGAGACGTCTCAGAGTTTGCTGCCACCCTGGGACGGAACGCGTCCCTATCAGCAAGTCGCTTTCCAGTACTCCTTGCATATCCAGCATGAGCCCGGCGGAGAAAACGAGCACAGGGAGTATCTCCACCGAGACGCCAGTAACCCGATGCCAGCCTTACTGAAAAGGCTTCGTGAGGACATAGGAGACGTTGGCTCTGTAGTGGTTTGGTATGCTCCGTTCGAGAAATCACGCAATACGGAAATGGCGGAAACTTATCCAGAGCACGCTGAGTTTCTGGAAGGCTTAAACGCCCGCGTAGTTGATTTGATGCAGCCGTTTGCGGATGAAGTGATCAACGATCCCGCATTCAAGGGAAGCGCCTCTATCAAGGCCGTTCTTCCTGCGTTTTTGCCAGAACTTTCATACGATGATCTGGACATCACAGAGGGGGCAAGCGCGTCTCGCCTTTGGAAGGACGTAACACTGACTGAACCGGATGATCCAGCGCGCGAGAAGGTCTATACTGATCTTGTTGCGTATTGCACGCGTGACACCTGGGCAATGGTCGCAATTCATCGGGAATTGCTGGCGATGTGAGCTGTGGGAGAATTGAATTTGATGTGTCCTTGAAGTGAATTAGACTAAGATCCAACTGTTCAGATAGCTCATTAAGAGGACATCATGGCAGCTCCTTTAGTCCAAAACTGGGAACTGACCGCCGCCATCCAGGACATAGCAGATTGGCTGGTTCAACAGGGCTTAGAGAATGCGCCTGTGGAGCTCTGGCTTGAAGCATTCTGCAACCGTCTTGTTTCGGCAGGAATTCCGCTTCAAAGAGCAAACATCACTGTTCGCGCTCATCATCCCGAGATTGGGACTGTCGCTTTTCGCTGGCACAGGGATGGCGGTCATGAGCGAGAGAACTTTGTCCGAAGAACGGATGCACCTGAGGAATACGTTCTAAGCCCAATTTACTATCTTTTGGCAAACAACGTTGAAGAGATCAGACAAGATCTGACAGTCGAAGAACCCGCGCTCAACTTTCCGATCTTCGACGAACTTCGCGAGCGCGGTGCAACTGACTACTTCGCTGTTAAACGGTTTTTCCTTATTCAG
>NZ_JBQERS010000027.1:0-16812 GCF_056535285.1 Ruegeria sp. O11
CTTGGTGTGCGGTGTCACCGAACCCGGCTTACACAGAACCTGGCCACGCTCAACGCCGTCACGGTCGATACCGCGCAGCAGAGCGCCGATGTTGTCGCCCGCTTCACCGCGATCCAGCAGCTTGCGGAACATTTCAACACCAGTACAGGTGGTTTTCTGAGTGTCGCGGATGCCGACGATTTCGATCTCGTCGCCAACATTGATCACGCCACGCTCAACACGACCGGTCACAACGGTACCACGGCCCGAGATCGAGAACACGTCTTCGACCGGCATCAGGAACGGCTTGTCAACTTCACGCTCAGGGGTGTCGATGTAGTCATCTACAGCCGCCATCAGTTCCTTGATCTTCTCTTCGCCGATTTCCGGGTTGTTGCCTTCCATCGCGGCCAGAGCCGAACCTGCGATGATCGGAATATCGTCGCCGGGGTATTCATAGCTAGACAGCAGTTCGCGAACTTCCATCTCAACCAGTTCCAGCAGCTCTTCGTCGTCAACCTGGTCAACTTTGTTCATGAACACGACCATCTTCGGGATGCCAACCTGGCGGCCCAGCAGGATGTGCTCGCGGGTCTGCGGCATCGGGCCGTCAGCTGCGTTCACAACCAGGATCGCGCCGTCCATCTGGGCAGCACCGGTGATCATGTTCTTGACGTAGTCAGCGTGGCCGGGGCAGTCGACGTGCGCGTAGTGGCGGTTGTCAGTCTCGTACTCCACGTGGGCGGTCGAGATGGTGATGCCACGTGCTTTTTCTTCAGGCGCACCGTCAATCTGGTCATACGCTTTGAAGTCACCGAAATACTTGGTGATTGCTGCGGTCAGCGTGGTCTTGCCGTGGTCAACGTGGCCAATCGTGCCGATGTTGACGTGCGGCTTATTACGCTCAAACTTTTCCTTTGCCATGATGGCCTCCTTTTTCGGTAATGAAGGGAGCCCGTGATCCGGACTCCCTCAAATCTTCGCTTATGCGTATTTCGCCTGAATCTCGTCCGAGATGTTCTGCGGAACCGGATCGTAATGGTCGAACTGCATGGTGAACTGGGCGCGGCCCGACGACATCGAACGCAATGTGTTGATGTAGCCGAACATGTTGGCCAGCGGAACAAATGCATCGATCGCGATTGCGTTGCCGCGTGGCTCCTGACCAGACACCTGGCCACGACGCGAGGTAAGGTCGCCGATGATACCGCCGGTATATTCTTCCGGGGTGATCACTTCGACCTTCATGATCGGTTCCAGCAGTTTCGCGCCAGCTTTGCGCATACCTTCACGCATACACATACGGGCAGCGATTTCGAACGCCAGAACGCTCGAGTCAACATCGTGGAACTTACCGTCGATCAGGGCAACCTTGAAGTCGATCACGGGGAAACCAGCCAGCGGGCCGCTGTCCATGACCGAGTTGATGCCTTTTTCAACACCGGGGATGTATTCCTTCGGTACCGCGCCACCAACGATGCGGCTTTCGAACGAGTAACCTTCGGCAGGCTCGGTCGGCGAGATGATCATCTTCACTTCGGCGAACTGACCCGAACCACCCGACTGTTTCTTGTGGGTGTAGGTATGCTCGACCTCGTGACCGATGGTCTCACGATAAGCCACCTGCGGCGCACCGATGTTGGCCTCAACCTTGAACTCACGCTTCAGGCGGTCAACCAGGATGTCCAGGTGAAGTTCGCCCATGCCCTTCATGATGGTCTGACCCGATTCCAGATCAGTTTCCACACGGAAGGACGGGTCTTCGGCAGCCAAACGCGCCAGACCCTGGGACATCTTCTCTTGGTCGCCCTTGGTTTTAGGCTCAACCGCGATCTCGATCACCGGATCGGGGAAGGTCATGGTTTCCAGAACCACCGGATCCTTCGCATCACACAGAGTGTCACCGGTGGTAGTGTCTTTCAGACCCGCCAGCGCGATGATGTCGCCTGCAAACGCTTCTTCGATCTCTTCCCGGTTGTTCGAGTGCATCATCATCATACGACCGATGCGCTCTTTCTTACCTTTGGTCGAGTTCAGGATCGAGTCACCCTTGTTCATGGTGCCCGAGTAGATCCGAGTGAAGGTCAGCGAGCCAACAAAGGGGTCGTTCATGATTTTGAACGCTAGGCCCGAGAAGGCCATGTCGTCATCGGCACGACGGGCGATGTCACGAACTTCTTCCTCGTCGCCGGGTTTGAAGCCCATGTAATCGACAACGTCCAGCGGGCTGGGCAGATAGTCGATCACAGCGTTGAGCAGCGGCTGAACGCCTTTGTTCTTGAACGCCGAACCACCCAGAACCGGAACAAACGCGATGTCCAGGGTGCCTTTGCGCAGCAGGGCGCGCAGGGTCGGAACGTCGGGCTCATTGCCTTCCAGGTATTCCATCATCGCGTCGTCGTCCATTTCGACGGCCGCTTCGATCATCTTGCCGCGCCATTCGTCAGCCATGTCTTTCAGGCTGTCCCGGATCGGAGCTTTAATCCAGCTTGCGCCCAGATCTTCGCCCTGCCACAGCCACTCTTCCATGGTGACCAGGTCGATCAGACCTTCCAGCTCGGACTCGGCACCGATCGGGATACCAACCGGTACAGCGCGTGCGCCGGTGCGGTCTTCGATCATGTTGACGCAGTTGAAGAAGTCAGCGCCGATCTTGTCCATTTTGTTGACGAAAACCATACGCGGAACCTTGTAGCGGTCAGCCTGACGCCACACGGTTTCGGTCTGGGGCTCAACACCGGCGTTTGCGTCCAGAACGCAGACGGCACCGTCGAGAACCGCCAGCGAACGCTCAACTTCAATGGTGAAGTCAACGTGGCCGGGGGTGTCGATGATGTTCAGGCGGTGCTTCGGGGTTTCTGCGGTCTGACCGTCCTCGGTGCGCTCCCAGAAAGTGGTGGTCGCAGCCGAAGTGATGGTGATGCCGCGTTCCTGCTCCTGCTCCATCCAGTCCATGGTGGCTGCACCATCGTGCACCTCACCGATGTTGTGGGATTTGCCAGTGTAATACAGGATACGCTCCGAGCAGGTGGTTTTACCTGCGTCGATGTGCGCCATGATACCGAAGTTACGGTACAGTTCGAGAGGATATTCGCGTGACATTTGTCTAAGCCTCTGGGATTACCAACGGTAATGGCTGAAGGCTTTGTTCGCCTCGGCCATCTTGTGGGTGTCTTCGCGTTTCTTGACGGCAGTACCGCGGGACTGAACAGCGTCCAACAGCTCACCTGCAAGGCGCTCTTCCATGGTGTTTTCATTACGGCCGCGCGCAGCAGTGATCAGCCAGCGGATGGCCAGTGCTTCGCGGCGCTCGGGGCGCACTTCGACCGGAACCTGATAGGTTGCACCACCAACCCGGCGCGAGCGAACCTCAACCGACGGTTTGATGTTGTCGAGCGCTTCGTGGAACACTTCGACAGGAGCGCGCTTTACCTTGTTTTCAACGCGATCAAATGCGTTGTAGACGATGCGCTCTGCGACCGACTTCTTGCCGTCGATCATCAGGTTGTTCATGAATTTGGTCAGTACCTTGTCGCCAAATTTGGCGTCAGGCAGGACTTCGCGTTTTTCGGCGGCGTGACGACGTGACATATCAGCCTCTCCTTCTTACTTGGGACGCTTCGCGCCGTATTTCGAACGACGTTGCTTACGATCTTTGACGCCCTGAGTATCCAGAACACCGCGCAGGATGTGGTAACGCACACCGGGAAGGTCTTTTACACGGCCGCCACGGATCAGAACAACCGAGTGTTCCTGCAGGTTGTGGCTTTCACCGGGGATGTACGAGATGACCTCAAACCCGTTGGTCAGGCGCACTTTGGCAACCTTACGCATCGCCGAGTTCGGCTTTTTAGGTGTGGTGGTGTAAACACGTGTGCAGACGCCGCGTTTCTGCGGGCACTGCTCCAGGTGCATGGACTTCGAGCGTTTTACTTTGGGCTGCCGCGGCTTGCGGATCAGCTGTTGAATAGTTGGCATTCCGGTTTCTTCCCCGTTTTGCAACACACATGACATGCACGCGGCTGCGTGCGGTTAAATTCGCTGCACTTATGCGTCCACAAGCGCAAAACCCGCGAGCGTTCCCATTCCGAGGTGAACGTCGCGGTTTGTTATCAGAGGGCGCGAACGATAAAAGTGTCCGGGCCTTGACCAGTTCATTACTGAAATCGGTTACGGGGCGGCCCCCGGTACCGAGATGTCGCGCGTAATAGGGGGAGTCGGCCCGAGTGTCAACAGCCATGCAATAAAGGCGTGTGGCACATCAAGATATCAGCCATTTATCAGGATTGGGCTGGGAATTCCACTGTTCGCCCGCATTGCGGCTTATACCTACCGCGTGCATAGTGGGCGCGTCCCGCTATCCATTGGATGATCCATGCAAGTCATTGGCCTGTGCCGATTTTCATTCCCTGCCCTCGGCGATTTCCAAATCGAACACGACACGGTCGAAGAGCGGCGCCGCCATTTATACCACCCTACCCGACTGGAAGAGCGGTTTCGCCTGTTTGAATCCCTAACCTTGCCCAGCTTTCGCGCACAAACCGATGAGGATTTCCAGCTTCTGATCGCTGTCGGAGAGTGTCTTCCGAAGGCGGCGTTTGACCGGCTTAAGGATCTGACCGCTGACATCAAGCAGGTTCAGATCATCCAAAGACCCGTCAAACCGAACCAAAAACATCGGCAGGTCATGAAGCGGATCCTGCAGGATGCGCGTTTAAGCCCGGATCGGCCTTGTCTTCAGTTTCGCCATGATGACGACGACAGCGTATCTGTTGATTTCATCGAAAGACTACGCGAGACGGCAGAGGATGGTGTCGGACTGATCGGGAAAAACCAGGCCATCGGCATCGATTTCAACAACGGATATCAGGCCAGTTTTGAACCCGGCGGAGTTCAGGCCGCGCAGGTCTACAAGTCTCTGCTTGGGGTGGGTTTGGGAATGCTCATCGCAGGTGGGTGTAACCATACAATCATAAGCTTCACCCATAACCGGATCGGACGTTTCATGCCGGTTATCAGCTATCCTGATCACCCGATGTGGATCAGGTCACTGAACAACTCCAACGACTCGCCGCGCGCAGAGAAGCAGAAGGCGCAACTTGCTCCGATAACACCTAAGATCGAGACCGAATTGGTCACACGTTTTGCGATAGACCCGGGTTTCTTGCGTTTGCCTCAATCCTCCGCCTGACGCGATCGTTCGCGGAACAGTGTGAACATCCCTGCCCCGACGACCAATGCCGCACCCAAAAGGGTAATCGAGTCGGGCCAGTCGCCAAAAACCGCCCATCCAAGCCCCAGCGCCCAAAGCAGACTGGAATAGCGGAATGGCGCAATAAAACCGACCTCGCCCACGCGCATCACCATGACGCTGAACAGATACCCCATCAAAACAAAGACCGCTGCACTGGCGACCATCGCACCTGATGGGGTCGAAACCGGCACCCACCCCTCGAAAACTGAAACGATTGCAGCAACAGTGGTAATAGAAAGCGATGTTGCCAACGTCACGACCATGGATGGCACTTCTGCGGACATGCGTCGCGTGATCAGGTCACGGGCCGTAACCGATGCAACCGCAATCAGAGCATATATGGCGTAAATGCTGAAGCCGTCCGGGCCGGGCCGAACGATCAGCAACATTCCAACAAATCCCATTGCAATCGCGACAATCCTCCGCCACCCGATTTTTTCCTGAAAAAACAACGCAGCGCCCAGAGTCACAGTCAAGGGTAACGCTTGCAACACCGCCGTTACATTGGCCAACGGCATGTGCATTAACGCAGTCAGGAAGAAGAATGTCGCCGACAATTCGGCAAGGCATCGAAACACTACCAACCACTTATCGTGGCGGGAAAAATCCAAATGAAGCGCCCCAAGATGGCGTGCAAGAAAGAACACGAGAATCGTTGCCAACGCCCCTCGTGTGGCGACCAACTGGAACAGCGGCATATCCTGCCCCACCACCTTCACGAGCGTATCGTTGACAGTAAAGGCAGCCATGCTGCCCATCATCAGCAAGGCGCCCCTTAGATTTGGTGTCATTCTGATTTCGCCCGATCCCACTACAATGTGCCCATTGGCCAATCAGGCAAACCCAATGTCAACTCTGCAATGGATAATCAGCCATCGCAGGTGAGTCAGGATGGACCTAGAGGCTGACTTTGACCGGTACATTGTTATTTTGAAGTCCGGTCAAACTGAAGAGGTGCACTGTGATTGAGGGCCTGAGCCATATTACCTTCATCACCCGAAATCTGGACAAGATGGAAGAGGTACTGACAAAAATTCTGGATGCCAAAAAAATCTACGACAGCGGCGATCGGACTTTCTCGCTTTCAAAAGAGCGGTTTTTCGATATCGGGGGTGTTTGGGTCGCGATTATGGAGGGCGATCCACTGTCCGAAAAAACCTACAATCACGTCGCGTTCAAGATGGGTGTAGATGAGTATGACGACAGATTGCAACGCATCCGGTCGCTTGGCCTTGAAATCCGGGAGGGTCGATCCCGCATACCCGGCGAAGGTCAATCGATCTATTTTTATGATTACGACAACCATATGTTTGAACTGCACAGCGGTACGCTGGAGGAACGATTAAAACGGTACGCCACGGGCTAAACAAAAAAAGGCCCCGCATTTTTGCAGGGCCTCATTTGTTTTATGCTGCGGTGCTTATTCGCGGCTCTCCGGTGTTTCCACCAGAACGTCCAGCTCATCACCGACCATATCGTCGTCGAATGTCGGAGCGGCCAAAGCAGCGGCCGCTTCGGCCTCTTCCCGGCGGGCTTCGATAACCACGTTGTCACGCGACTGCGCGATGTGGCGGACGGCCTGCGTGGCCCCACCGGTACCGGCGGGGATCAAGCGACCTACGATGACGTTCTCTTTCAGGCCAACCAGCTTGTCCTTCTTGCCCTGAACCGAGGCTTCGGTCAGAACGCGAGTGGTTTCCTGGAACGAGGCCGCCGAGATGAACGAACGCGTCTGCAGCGAGGCTTTGGTGATCCCCAGGAGGATCGGTTCGCCCTGAGCCGGACGGCCGCCGCGCGAGATGGTTTTCTCGTTGGCAGCGTCGAACTCCTGCTTGTCGACATGTTCGCCTTTCAGCAAGGTGGTGTCGCCTGAATCCAGGATCTCCCACTTCTGCAGCATCTGGCGCACGATGACCTCGATGTGCTTGTCGTTGATCTTCACGCCCTGCAGACGATAGACGTCCTGCACCTCATCGATCATGTAATCCGCCAGCGCTTCGACACCCATGATGGACAGGATGTCATGCGGAGCCGGGTTGCCGTCCATCAGGTATTCACCCTTCTGGATGAAGTCCCCTTCGGCGACCGGGATGTGCTTGCCCTTGGGCACCATGTACTCGATGGTCTCCATGGCCTCGTCAGCCGGTTCGATGCTGATGCGGCGCTTGTTCTTGTAGTCGCGGCCAAAGCGCACGTAACCATCGGCTTCTGCGATGATCGCGTGATCTTTCGGTCGACGTGCTTCGAACAGTTCGGCCACGCGCGGCAGACCACCAGTGATGTCCTTGGTCTTGGCGCCTTCACGCGGGATACGCGCAACAACGTCACCGGCTTCGATTGTCTGACCATCTTCAACCGACAAGATCGCATCCACCGACATCGGATAGTGAACCGGGTTGCCCGCATCGTTGCGGACCGGCTCGCCATCTTCGCCAACCAGAATGATCTCGGGCTTCAGATCGCTGCCTTTCGGGGCAGCGCGCCAGTCGATCACGATCTTCTGGGTCATGCCGGTTGCATCGTCGGTCTCATCGCGGACAGCGATGCCCGAAACAAGGTCGACATATTTCGCAGTACCGGCCTTCTCGGCGATGATCGGCAGAGTGTAGGGGTCCCATTCGAACAGCTTGTCGCCACGCGCAACCTTTGTGCCGTCTTTGACAAACAGCTTGGAACCGTAGCCCAGCTTGTGGCTGGCACGCTCTTCGCCGTGTTCATCGCTGATCACCAGCTTCATGTTCCGGCCCATAACGAGGCTTTCGCCTGCGGCATTGACCAGAATCTGCGGGTTCTCGAAAGAAACGACACCTTCCTGGCTGGCTTCCTGGAACGACTGTTGACCACCTTGCGCAACACCACCAATGTGGAAGGTCCGCATGGTCAGCTGTGTACCAGGTTCACCGATGGACTGCGCGGCGATGATGCCGACAGCCTCACCTGTGTTCACCATGGTACCGCGTGCAAGGTCACGACCGTAGCAGGTGGCGCAGACGCCTTCCTCGGACTCGCAGGTCAGAGGCGAGCGGATACGCATCGATGCAACACCGGCTTCATCGATAGTGTCGGCCATGCGCTCGTCAATCAACTGACCAGCGGCAACGATCACCTCGTCCGTGCCCGGACGCAGAACATCGTCCGCAGCTACACGGCCCAGCACGCGTTCGGCCAGCGAGGCAACAACCTCGCCGTCGTTCACGGCGGCTTCGGCAGTGATCGCACGCTCGGTACCACAGTCGATCTCACGAACGATGCAGTCCTGAGCGACATCCACCAGACGACGGGTCAGGTAACCCGAGTTCGCCGTCTTCAGAGCGGTATCCGACAGACCCTTACGGGCACCGTGGGTCGAGTTGAAGTACTCGAGAACGGTCAGACCTTCCTTAAAGTTCGAGATGATCGGCGTCTCGATGATGTCACCGTTCGGCTTGGCCATCAGGCCGCGCATACCGCCTAGCTGTTTCATCTGAGTAACCGAGCCACGCGCACCGGAGTGGGCCATCATGTAGACCGAGTTCGGTTCCTGATCCGACCCGTCTTCGGCCTTGGCGACGTCCGAGATGGTGCTCATCATCGCCTCGGTGACGCGGTCGTTACACTTCGACCAGGCATCGACAACCTTGTTGTACTTTTCGCCCTGAGTGATCAGGCCGTCCATGTACTGCTGTTCAAAGTCTTTCACCTGACCGCGGGTGTCATCGACGATGCCCCACTTGTCATCGGGAATAACCATGTCGTCTTTACCGAACGAGATGCCCGCCTTGAACGCTTCTTTGAAGCCCATCGACATGATCTGGTCACAGAAGATGACCGACTCTTTCTGACCGCAGTAACGGTAGACGGTGTCGATCACCTGCTGCACTTCTTTCTTCCGCAGCAGGCGGTTGACCAGCTCGAACGGCGCTTTGTTGTTCATCGGCAGCAACGCACCCAGACGTAGACGGCCCGGAGTGGTTTCATAGCGCTTTTGAACTTCGTTGCCTTCGTCGTCGATCTGCGTGATCCGCGCGGTGATTTTCGAGTGCAGATGCACCTCACCCGCGTCCAGCGCGTGCTGAACTTCTTCGATCGAACCGAAGACCTTGCCTTCGCCCGGCATGCCTTCGCGTTCCAGGGTCACGTAGTACAGACCCAGAATCATATCCTGCGACGGAACGATGATCGGCGCACCGTTTGCAGGCGACAGAACGTTGTTCGTCGACATCATCAGAACACGGGCTTCCAGCTGGGCCTCAAGGCTCAGCGGCACGTGAACGGCCATCTGGTCACCGTCGAAGTCGGCGTTAAAGGCCGAGCAGACCAGCGGGTGCAGCTGGATCGCTTTACCTTCGATCAGAACCGGCTCAAACGCCTGAATGCCAAGACGGTGCAGCGTCGGCGCACGGTTCAGCATGACAGGGTGTTCGCGGATCACCTCGTCGAGGATATCCCAAACTTCGGGACGCTCTTTCTCGACCAGTTTCTTCGCCTGCTTAACAGTCGAAGACAGACCCTTGGCTTCAAGGCGCGAATAGATGAACGGCTTGAACAGTTCCAGCGCCATCTTCTTGGGCAGACCACACTGGTGCAGCTTGAGTTCCGGACCGGTCACAATGACCGAACGGCCCGAGAAGTCGACGCGCTTACCCAGAAGGTTCTGACGGAAGCGACCCTGCTTACCTTTCAGCATGTCCGACAGCGATTTCAGCGGACGCTTGTTGGCGCCGGTGATCACGCGGCCACGACGGCCATTGTCGAACAGAGCATCCACGGATTCCTGCAGCATCCGCTTTTCGTTACGGACGATGATATCAGGTGCGCGCAGCTCGATCAGACGCTTCAGACGGTTGTTCCGGTTGATGACGCGGCGATACAGATCGTTCAGATCCGAGGTCGCGAAACGGCCACCATCCAGCGGAACCAGCGGACGCAGTTCCGGCGGAATGACCGGGATCACGGTCATCACCATCCACTCAGGCCGGTTGCCCGACTCGAGGAAGGATTCAACAACCTTCAGACGCTTGATGATCTTCTTGGGCTTCAGCTCGCCGGTTGCTTCGGCCAGATCAGCGCGCAGCTGCTCGGCTTCGGCTTCCAGATCGATCTGGGCCAGCATCTCACGGATGGCTTCAGCACCGATATTGGCGGTGAACGCGTCCATGCCATAGGCATCCTGTGCGTCCATGTACTCTTCTTCGGTCAGCATCTGGCCGTAGGTCAGGTCGGTCAGACCGGGCTCGATAACGACGTAGTTTTCAAAGTACAGAACGCGTTCCAGATCGCGCAGCGTCATGTCCAGCATCAGACCTATGCGGGACGGCAGCGATTTCAGGAACCAGATATGTGCGACGGGCGCGGCCAGTTCGATATGGCCCATACGCTCGCGGCGGACTTTTTGCAGAGTGACTTCCACACCGCATTTCTCGCAGACAACGCCGCGATACTTCATCCGCTTATATTTGCCGCACAGGCATTCGTAATCTTTGATCGGGCCAAAGATACGCGCGCAGAACAGACCGTCACGTTCAGGCTTGAACGTCCGGTAGTTGATGGTTTCGGGTTTCTTGATCTCGCCATAGGACCAAGACAGAATCCGCTCAGGGCTGGCCAGCGAGACCTTGATCTCGTCGAATACTTTCGGGGGCGTCAGCGGGTTGAACGGGTTGTTGGTGATTTCCTGGTTCATTTGTTACCTCAAATCTTGCGGAAGGGGGGACGGGAGAAAGGGCAAGGCCCTTACTCCTCAACCTCCGCATCCAGGAGTTCCATATTCAGGCCGAGACCACGGACTTCTTTAACCAGAACGTTGAACGATTCCGGTACGCCCGCTTCGAAGTTATCCTCGCCCTTGACGATCGACTCATAGACCTTGGTCCGGCCGGCGACGTCATCCGATTTCACGGTGAGCATCTCCTGCAGGGTGTAGGCGGCGCCGTAAGCTTCCAGAGCCCAGACCTCCATCTCTCCAAAGCGCTGACCACCGAACTGCGCCTTACCACCCAGCGGCTGCTGGGTAACCAGGCTATACGGCCCGGTCGAACGCGCGTGGATTTTGTCATCCACCAGGTGGTGCAGTTTCAGCAGGTACTTGATGCCCACGGTCACCGGACGCGCGAATTGCTCACCGGTGCGACCGTCGAACAGAACCGACTGACCGCTTTCCGAGAAGCCCGCACGCACCAGCGCGTCGTTGACGTCAGCCTCTTTGGCACCGTCGAAGACCGGGGTTGCGATCGGAACACCGCGGGTTACGTTGCCCGCAGCCTCGATCAGGCCATCCTCGTCCAGACCGGTGATGCCTTCTTCGTAGACATTTTCGCCATAGGCCAGCTTCATCGCTTCGCGAACCGGGGTCAGATCGCCGGAACGGCGGTATTCACCCAGAGCGTCGTCGATGTTCAGACCCAGACCGCGTGCGGCCCAACCCATGTGGGTTTCAAGGATCTGACCAACGTTCATACGCGAAGGCACGCCCAACGGGTTCAGACAGAAGTCAACCGGAGTACCATCGGCCAGGAACGGCATGTCTTCCATCGGAACAACCTTGGAGATCACACCTTTGTTCCCGTGACGACCGGCCATCTTGTCACCCGGCTGCAGCTTACGCTTCACGGCGATGAAGACTTTGACCATCTTCATCACACCCGGCGGCAGGTCGTCGCCACGGCGGACCTTCTCGACCTTGTCCTCGAAACGAGCGTCCAGAGCACGCTTTTGCACTTCGTACTGCTCGTTCAGAGCCTCGACGATCTGTGCGTCCTGCTCGCCTTCCAGCGCCAGCTGCCACCACTGACCACGGGTCAGGGTTTCCAGCAGTTCCTCGGTGATCACCGAGCCTGGCTTGACGCCTTTCGGGCCTTTGACAGCGGTCTTACCCAGGATCAGGCCCTGCAGACGCGCATAGATGTTGCGGTCAAGGATCGCCAGCTCGTCGTCCCGGTCACGGGCCAAACGTTCGACTTCCTCACGCTCGATCTGCAGCGCACGCTCGTCTTTCTCGACGCCGTGACGGTTGAAGACGCGGACCTCAACGACCGTACCGTAATCGCCCGGCTTCACGCGCAGCGAGGTGTCGCGCACGTCAGATGCCTTCTCACCAAAGATGGCGCGCAGCAGCTTTTCTTCCGGGGTCATCGGGCTTTCGCCCTTCGGAGTGATCTTGCCCACCAGAATATCGCCCGGCTCAACATCCGCGCCGATGTAAACGATGCCCGCCTCGTCGAGGTTGCGCAGCGCTTCTTCACCGACGTTCGGGATGTCGCGAGTGATCTCTTCCGGACCCAACTTGGTGTCTCGGGCGGCGACTTCAAATTCCTCGATATGGACCGAGGTAAAGACGTCATCGCGCGCGATACGTTCCGAAATCAGGATCGAGTCTTCATAGTTGTAGCCGTTCCAAGGCATGAACGCGACGACCACGTTCTTACCAAGGGCCAGTTCACCCATATCGGTCGACGGACCATCGGCAATAACCTCGTCCTTCTGGACGGTGTCACCCACCTTGATCAGCGGACGCTGGTTGATGCAGGTGTTCTGGTTCGAACGCTGGAATTTGCGCAGACGATAGATGTCAACGCCAGCGTCGCCCAGTTCCAGATCTTCGGTGGCGCGGATAACGATACGCTGGGCATCAACCTGGTCGATGATACCGGCGCGTTTCGCCTGGATCGCAGCACCCGAGTCGATGGCAACCTTTTCCTCGATCCCGGTACCAACCAGCGGTGCCTCGGCGCGCAGCAGCGGAACCGCCTGACGTTGCATGTTCGAGCCCATCAGAGCGCGGTTGGCGTCGTCATTTTCAAGGAACGGGATCAGCGATGCAGCTACTGATACCAGCTGTTTCGGCGACACGTCGATCAGGTCCACATTCTCGCGCGGGGCAAGCGTGTAGTCACCGGCCTGACGGGTCGAAACCAGATCGTTGATGAACTTGCCATCCGCATCCAACGTCGCGTTCGCCTGCGCCACGGTGTGACGCATTTCCTCGGTCGCGGACATGTAGTGAACCTCATCGGTCACCTCGGCGTCTTTGACGACGCGGTAGGGTGTTTCGATAAAGCCATACTTGTTCACGCGGGCGAATGTGGCCAGCGAGTTGATCAGACCGATGTTCGGACCTTCCGGCGTTTCAATCGGGCACATCCGGCCATAGTGGGTCGGGTGCACGTCGCGCACCTCAAAGCCCGCACGCTCACGTGTCAGACCACCGGGGCCAAGCGCCGAGAGACGGCGTTTGTGGGTGACTTCCGACAGCGGGTTGGTCTGGTCCATGAACTGCGACAGCTGCGACGAGCCGAAGAATTCGCGGACAGCAGCCGCAGCCGGTTTCGCGTTGATCAGGTCTTGCGGCATGACGGTGTCGATCTCGACAGACGACATACGCTCTTTGATCGCGCGCTCCATGCGCAGCAAACCGACGCGGTATTGGTTTTCCATCAGTTCGCCGACCGAACGTACACGACGGTTGCCGAGGTGGTCGATATCGTCCACGTCGCCTTTGCCATCGCGCAACTCAACCAGCGCCTTAATGCAAGCCACGATGTCTTCGCGGCGCAGGGTGCGCAGGGTGTCCGGCGCGTCCAGAGCCAGACGCATGTTCATCTTCACGCGACCTACGGCGGACAGGTCATAACGCTCGCTGTCGAAGAACAGGGTGTCGAACAGGGCCGACGCAGCTTCGACGGTGGGCGGCTCGCCCGGGCGCATAACGCGGTAGATGTCCATCAGCGCGCTTTCACGGTTCAGGTTCTTATCCTGAGCCATGGTGTTGCGCATGTAGGGGCCTACGTTGACGTTGTCGATGTCCAGAACCGGGATGTCGGTGATACCTGCATCCATCAGGTCCTTGACGGTGCCGCCGATCAGGTCGCCGTCCTTGTCGTACTCCAGCGTCAGCTCATCACCGGCTTCGACATAGATCGCGCCGTTTTCTTCGTTGATGATGTCCTTGGCGACGTACTTGCCGACGATGTTGTCGAAGGGCACCAGCAGGTCGGTGACGGCACCTTCGTCGATCAGTTTCTTGACCGCGCGCGGAGTGACTTTTTTGCCCGCTTCTGCAATCACTTCACCAGATTTGGCGTCAACCAGATCGTAAGTCGGACGGGTGCCGCGCACGCGCTCGGGGAAGAACGGTGTGACCCAACCCTTCTTCTTATCCAGTTTGTAGGACACGGTGTTGTAATACGCGTCCATGATCGCTTCCTGATCCAGACCCAGCGCATAGAGCAGGGTTGTCACAGGCAGCTTACGGCGGCGGTCGATACGGGCGAACACGATGTCCTTGGCGTCGAACTCAAAGTCCAGCCAGCTGCCGCGATACGGGATGATGCGGCAGGCAAACAGCAGCTTGCCCGAGGAATGGGTCTTGCCCTTGTCGTGGTCAAAAAACACACCGGGTGAGCGGTGCATCTGGGACACGATCACACGCTCGGTGCCGTTCACGATGAACGTCCCGTTCGGTGTCATCAGGGGCATATCGCCCATGAACACGTCCTGTTCCTTGATGTCTTTGACCGATTTGGCGCCGGTATCCTCATCGACATCAAACACGATCAGACGCAGAGTGACCTTCAGCGGAGCGCTGTAGGTCATATCGCGCTGCATGCACTCTTCGACGTCGTATTTGGGTTTTTCCAGATCGTATTTCACGAACTCCAGAACGGAGGTTTCGTTGAAATCCTTGATCGGGAAAACCGACTGGAACACACCTTTGATGCCTTCGCCGTCTGTGGGCTGTTCTGCATCGCCGGAGCGCAGGAAAAGATCATAAGAAGATTTCTGGACCTCAATGAGGTTTGGCATCTCCAGCACTTCGCGGATTTTGCCGTAATATTTACGAAGACGTTTCTGGCCAAGGAACGTTTGAGCCATGTCAGATGTCACCTTTCGATGTTCTCAGCGGGCAAAGACACCGTCGGGCCCCGGCATCTTGCACATTCGAGACGACACGTCCGGATCAATTCGTGGCCACCGTCCCGAAGGTGGCCTCCCGTTCCGAAAACCGTGTCTTAGAAAACGCCCCAGATAATGAGGCCCTTTCTAAGACAGGTTCGGCTGGACCCGGATTTCTCCGGGCCCAGCCAAAATTTGCGGCGCATCAACGATGCACCTGTCGGTTGGCTTAGGCCAGCTCGACTTCGGCGCCAGCTGCTTCCAGCTTGCCTTTGACTTCTTCGGCTTCGTCTTTCGACACGCCTTCTTTGATCTTGCCGCCAGCTTCGACCAGTTCCTTGGCTTCTTTCAGGCCCAGACCGGTGATGCCGCGAACTTCTTTGATCACGTTGATTTTCGAAGCGCCGGCGTTCTTCAGAACGACGTCGAATTCGGTTTTTTCTTCCTCAGCTGCGCCACCGGCGTCGCCACCAGCTGCGACCATTACGGCGCCGCCAGCTGCAGGCTCGATGCCGTATTCGTCTTTGAGGATGGTTTTCAGTTCTTGTGCTTCCAGCAGGGTCAGACCCACGATGCTTTCTGCGAGTGCTTTCAGATCAGCCATTTTATCAGCTCTTTCCGTTTACAGTGTGTGTTCCAACGTCAGGGATATTTCCCTACGCAGATCATTCAGTGCCAACCGCTTACGCAGCTTCCGCCTTCTCTTCGATGGTGGAAAGGATGCTTGCGATGTTGCTTGCAGGTGCGCCAATCGCGCCGGCGATGTTCGAAGCAGGTGCGCCAATGCAGCCAACGATCGAAGCAATAAGCTCTTCACGAGACGGCATTTTCGAAACTGTTTCGACGCCTTTGCGGTCCAGAGCGTTCTCACCCATAGCACCGCCGAGGATCTCAAAATTCTTGTTATCCTTGGCGAAGTCCTCGGCCACCTTGGCTGCTGCCACGGGGTCCTCGGAATAGGTCAGAACGGTCATCCCTGTCAGCAGGTCGGCCATGCTTTCACACGGCTTACCCTCAAGGGCGATTTTGGCGAGCCTGTTCTTGGCAACACGCACGGCACCACCCGCGTCACGAGCACGTGCGCGAAGGTCCTGCATCTCGGCAACTGTCAGACCGGCGTAGTGCGAAACCACTACGACGCCAGAGCTTTCGAAGATTTGGCCGAGTTCCTCGACCACTTTCTCTTTCTGGGCTCTATCCACAGTTCTCTCCAAGTTAGGGGCGATATCTCACCCCGGCTCATATTTGCCGCAGCTTTCGCTCCGGCGTTCAGGTCCGTTGTTACGGGATGGGCCAAAACTCGCCCGAGGATCGTGACCCTCAGAATTCTTTGGTCTTACCCGTCTCAGGCAGGCAATTAAGGGGCCGCAGGGCACCACCCACCGTCTTGGACGAAACGAAATAAAGCGCACGACGAATCGCACGCTTTATTCCGCACGTCTACTTAGGACAGATAGGCCGGGTTTCCAAGAGGTAAATTGCACCTATGGGTGCGTTTCGAACGTTCAGAAATAAGCATACTTTCAGTGCAAGTCTCATACACGGTAGATTACGAGGACTGGACCTGTCGCGTATTAGTGCCGCCCCAGGTGCTCGTTTAGGCCACTTTCCGTTCGAAGGCGACCGGGCTTTTCCAGCCCAATGCTGAGTGCCGCCGTCGCGGATTGTAGAAGCCGTTGATGTATTGGAAGATGGCCAACTCCGCGTCT
>NZ_JBQERS010000028.1:0-12888 GCF_056535285.1 Ruegeria sp. O11
CCGAAAACAGCAATTCTCAAGCGATAAGAATTCCGGCTTCCAGTTATTCGCCGAGATCGCAGGATAGGTGTATCCAGAAAGTCGCTGACTTTGGCCGTTCCAAATATTTGCCACACATCCGTATGTGGATGCGCCCGTCTTGCCCCTCTGTCATAGTTTCGTTTACTCATTTCCATGTAGGCGAATTCAGAGAGACTGCCATGCAAAGGGATATTGGCCATCCCAACGGCCCGTTTGGTTTATTGATTTTAGTATTGGTTTTGGTTTTTGGGACTGTCCAAATCTATTTCTGGACTGATCGCAGCATCTGGATTGATGAAGTTTCGCAGTTGCTGAACTTCCCGCTGACCAATCTGGCCCAGGCCTTCGGCCCTTTGCCCGAAGCGCAGCAGGCGGGGCCGCCCGTATTCAACCTGCTGCTGCAAGCTATCTCTGGTCTGTCAATTCACGTGATGCGTCTGATCATCATCCTGCTGACGCTGTGCGTGATCTCGGCGGCAATGTTTGGCGCTTTTGGCAAGCGGGCTCTGCCGATGGCGGCGGGGTTGCTCTTGTTGCTGTCGCTCCCGTCTTTTTTGATCAATGGCTCGATGTTGAAATTCTATGCTTTCGATGCCGCCGGGTTCGCCATCTTTGCGGCCTGGATCTATGCGAAAGACCGGAGCGCGGGGCTTAATTTCCGTGACATTGCAGTTCTTCTGGCAGGCCTTTTTTTGGGTGTTTCGACCATTGTCGGGGCGTGCGTCGTGGTGGGCGTATTTCTGGTATTGCGGCTTCTCGGGCGTCAGCTTGAGCTCAAAGAGATCGCGCTGGCGGGCCTTCTGATTGTGCTGGCTTTGGCTTATTACCTTCAGATTGGTCATGCGACGAAAATCCAGATTACTGCGTTTCCCGATGCCTATGGGGGTCTGGGCATGGAGGCGTTGCAGCGGTTCGGCGACGCCACAATGGAGCTGTTTCGGATCAGAGGCGCGGCCACCTTGTTTGTGGTGTGCCTCGGCGCTCTGGCCGCGGTTGCGTTCACAAAAGGGGCAGAGCGATCGCAACTGTCAGGGCTGATATTGTTCATCAGCGCCATTTTGGCGGTCTTTCTAGGGCTTGCCGCAATCGGCAAATACCCGGCGGCCAGTTCGCGCCATCTGGTTTGGATGTTGGGAGTGTTTCCCGTATTGACCGGGGCGGTTGTCGATTGCCTGCTCCGCTCGGTAAGCTATCGACGTTCAATTGCCATCGCAGGTTTGGCTATATTGAGCTGCATATTTGCAGCGACCGGGCTGCGCGTGATATCGAAATGGCCGCCGCAACTTGTCGAAGGATCCAGTGAACAGGTGATCGCAACTTTGGCGGATCTTCCGCCGTCGCAGGTATTGCATTATTTCGGAACATTTCGCCTGATCCCATTGATGATCGAACGGGGCGCGCCCATTTCCCATCACAGTTATGCGCCATCTTTGTCGACCCACAGTGTTGCGATTGATCCATCCTATTTTGATCCGAAATGGAACGAGATGGACGCCGATCTGTTTTCCGTACTGATCGAGGATATGCTGCACAATGATCCTGCGGGCTGGGCGAAGATGTACATCATGTTGCGTTTGCGCGGCGATTTTCGCCCGTTGGCACGATTTGTTCTGGATGCTGCGCCCCGTGATGGCAGTACGTTCTACATAAGCTCAATCCATGCGGTCTGGCCTGGAGACACGGGGCGGGCGACACACGGGTTGCGGCAAGTGCTTGACGAAAGGTCCTGCGATTATGAACCTGTGGGGGTTTTTATAACGCTGCTCAGTCCCGGTTATGTCCTGAAGGTCAATTGCCCGAAACACCCTTAGTCCTGAAGGCAGTAGATGGCAATTTCATAGTTTCAGCTTCTTGAATACGTTCTCTGGAATGTTGCAGATGATCGTCATGATCAGCCACCAGATTGAACGGATATAAATCACGTTCTTCCCGCGCTCGACAGCTGTGGCCATCTTCTCGGCGACCTCCATCGGTTGTGCCGTCAACCATTCAGGCAGGTCCATGTTTTCGGTCATCTGCGTGGCGACAAAACCGGGCAGAACCGTCACCACATGCACACCCTTCTTTGCCAACCGGTTCCTCAGACCTGACAGGAAGGCAGTAAATCCGGCTTTCGCCGAACCATAGACATAGTTTGTTGCGCGCCCACGCAGCCCGGCGACTGAACTGATGCCTACCAGAGTACCGGAACCACGCGTCTCAAACCGATTGGCGAGTTCAGCCAGAATGCCCGCAGGGCCTTCGTAATTCGAACGCATGACCAGGCTGGAGGCTGCTAAGTCCTGTTCGTTCTGCGATTGCTCACCCATGAACCCGACGGCGCAAACCGCGATCAATGGCAATTTCGGCAAACTGTCAACGAAGCCTGTAAAACTGTCAGGCTGCAACGCATCGAACTCATGAAGTGTAACGTCGACTCTGTATCGTGTCGTGATGTCGGCGCGGTTGGGTTCCAAGGTTTCGACATCACGCGCCGCAAGCTGAATCGGATGGCCGAGGCTTGCGAATTTATGCGCCACCGCAAGGCCGATGTCCGAGCGCGCACCAAGGATGAGAACGGAATCTTTGCTCATAGCGCTAGCCTTTCGGATTGGGAGGATTGAAAAGTTTCAGAGGCACCGCTGTTCTGACGTTGGGCTACAAACCGCGCCACGCGCGGATCGCTCTCGATCAGCGTCTGTGCGGTCATTCGGGCATCCTTGGCCAGATAAAAACGGCCCCCATGGGCAATGGTGATCCTGTCCAACTGCTCAAGCAGCCTTAGGTTTTTGGAAGTGGCAGGGAAGTCCAGCGCCAGTGTGTAGCCGAGCATCGGAAATGAAAACTTGCTGGACTGCTCACCAAACCGTTTCAGCACAGCCAGAAACGACCCGGCACCGGCCTCGGAAATCGCCTCGAGCAGAGCTTCGAGACCTGCTTTGGATGCATCGAGCGGCAATGCGCACTGAAATTGTAGAAAACCCCGGCGTCCATAAACCCGGTTCCAGTTCAAAATTGCATCCAGAGGATAAAAGTAGCTGTCCCAATCCACCAGATTGTCACCAGCCTTGCGCAGCCCGGCGCGGTAGTACAGCGCGTTGAACGCCTTAACAAGGGGACCTGACATGGCAAAACCCGGAAAGTCGAAGGCTAGACTATTTCTTCGCTTGGGGCGTAGCGCGTATCGGTCATCGTTTTCCTGCGCGCCCAGCATGTCGCCTGAGGCGTGTTCGCCCAACATGACCAGAGATCGGCCCCGGTTCGCACCACCCTTGAGGCAATCGATCCAGGCGACCGAATACGGGCTGTCGTCGGAGGTTTCGAAGATCTCCATTGCCTCGGCGAGGTTTTTGGCCGGGATCGTGGTTTGCCTGATCCAGCCGGTCTCGACCGATTGCAGGCGAATGGCTGCCCGCAGGATTATTCCGGTCAGTCCCATGCTGCCAGGTACCCAGTCAAATAGTTCCGGGTTTTGTGTGCGGGATGCCCGGTGCACCTGACCGGATTGATCCATGACATCCACCCATTCGAGGGCCGCCGACATCGAACCGTCACGATGATGGTTCTTGCCATGTACATCGGCCGCGATCATGCCTCCCAAGGTCACGAATTTGGTGCCCGGCGTGACCAGAGGGAACCAGCCGCGCGGCAGGAAAGAGGTGATGACATCCGCCAGCAATACACCAGACTCTGCAACCAGGATGCCGGTTTCCGCATCAAACGAGATCATGCGGTTGAAGTGACGCATATCGATTGTACCACGACGGCTGACGGCGCTGTCCCCATAGGCACGCCCGTTTCCGCGCGCGATGACGCCGCCTTTGGCCTGGGCAGCGGTCAATTCTGCCTCGGAACGCGGCCGATCAACGACCGGAGCGTAGATGACCGGAAAGCGCCCCCATCCGCTGAGCATCATGTCGCACGCCCCAGCGACAGCATCGCGTCGGTGAACACGTAGCGCCGGTCCAGATTGTATTTTACCACATAGCCGATGGTCAGGCCGATCACGGCACCGATCTCCCGTGCAAGGTCGGTTTTCCAGATCAGCCAGCATGCTGTTTCGGAACTCCAGAAGATTACCGTCGTGACCAGCCCCATGATGGTGTAGAGCGTGAACTTCTTGCCATGCGCCGCAGCGCCCGAGGACAGGTCATAGAAGATCCAGCGTTTGTCCAAAAGGTACTTTATGACCAGTCCCACAAATGTACCTGCGCCCATGGCAATGACAAAGAGGCCTAAACCTTCGCCCCAGTGCAAAACCAGCCGTTGGGTCGTCAGGTTTGCAATCGTTGCAATGACTGCAAACGCGCCATACCGCAGCACCAACCCACCCAGCGTCATAGCAGTGCCCCCCAGACGGCGCAGAACAGAATACCCAGAAAACACAGCTGACTGGTTCGGTCCTTGGCCGCAAACACGACCGGGTCGTCGTGCATGTGTCCGCGATGGGTAATCATGATGATGCGAGTCAACCAATAGAGCAGGATCAGACACACTGCCCAAAGCGCCGTGGGTGACCTGTAAAGCTCTACAACGGCGGGAGAGTTGATATATAGCGCCATCACCAGAACCGATACATAGCCTGACGAGATCGCCACCTGGCTTATTAGCGGCAGATCGTCGACCTGATACCCACGGCCCGACGCTTCCATCGCACCGCGTTTTGCGGTGTCGATAAGCTCTGCCTGACGTTTGACCGAGGCCAGCGACAGGAAGAAAAATACCGCAAAAGCCAAAAGCCAGACAGATAAAGGTATTTGGGTTGCATAGCCACCTGCGATGATGCGTGTGGTGTACAGCCCGGCCAGCATCATGATGTCGATCACGATCCGCCGTTTGATATTCAGGGAATAGGCGGTGGTAGCACCATAGTAAAAGATCATTGCGCCCAGAAAAGCCAAATTGACGCTGGCAGCGATCACGGTGCCGAGCGCCAGCATACCAAAGGCCATCCATGTGCCATGCGCAATCGGAATCGCACCTGCCGCAAAAGGCCGTTTACATTTGCGCGGGTGAGCCCGGTCTGCCGCCAGGTCCAGAAGGTCGTTTGTTACATAGGCGCTGGACGCGATCATCGAAAACGATATGAATGCCAACAACGCTGCAAAAAATGTGTCCCAGTCATATTGATGGGCCGCCAGCATTGGCAGAAATATCAGGATGTTCTTTAACCACTGATGGGTACGGATCGCTTTGATATACGGCTTGATACTGCCGGGGTGGGTCTGAAGATGATCGACCTGGGCGTCAAGTTTGTCTACCGTGTTCCGCAAAGAGGCGGGCGCGTTCACAGTGATCGCGTGGTCGGCCTGCGACCACACGGGAATATCGGCTTTGGCGTCACCCATATAGGCAAAGCCGCCCCCAAAGTGATCTTTCAGAAACGCAGCTTTGGCCGGTCCTTTGAGATTGCGCACACCATCCGAGCCGTAGACTTCGTCGAATATCCCCAAATGGTCAAAGACACCTCTGGCAACCGTTTCATCACTGGCGGTCACGAGTGCCGTCCGACCGCCCTTGCTTCGCCAGCTTTTCACATAAGCGATAACATCCGTATCATAAGGTAGAGTACCGACGTCCAGCGGACCAGACTGGGCAAGATCGTGTTTCAACATTGCCTTGCTTTGAATCAAGGATCTGGCTGCCTGAATCGGTGTCCACCAGTTTTTTGCCAATGCACTCCAGAAAGTTTCGAACAAAATGTCAGAACGTAGCAGCGTTCCATCCAGGTCCACGACCAGAACTGGTATAGGTGATTCACTCGTCATGCAAAAATTTGGCCAAAGCCCCTCAAACTATTAGTTAGATAACGCGAGCAACGATACTCTCTTGGGTACAAATATAGTATGGCAGATATATGTCTGGCGAGGAGCTATTTCACAGACAAGCTTTCGGTGTCTGTCGTCAGTTTGAGCTGCTGGGATGAACAGTCTTCTCACCCGAACGCGGCTACAGTTGCGGGGAATTGGCCTCTATTTCGGTTCGATAACTACCGCGGCCTGCTCGTGTTTGTTGCAGTAGGTAAGATAGGAGTACCCTAGGTTCACATCGGCCAAGAATTCCTTGAAGGCCAGAAACTCGCCCTTTTCCCAACCGTCGTAGTTAAAGTACTCGTCAAAAACAATCACTGTCCCAGGGACGATCCACTGCCCCAACAGGTCGAAGATGGATTTTGTGGACGAGTAAAGGTCGCAATCCACATGAAGGTAGGCGATGTTTTTTACCTTCTCTTTCATCAGAACATTTTCGATGAACGGCGGGATAGACTCACTAAACCAGCCCTTGTGCAGGTCAATGTTTTCTCGCACCGCTGGCAGCGCATCAACGCCAAATACCCCTTTGTCGTATCCATCACGCCAGAACTCTGGCAGCCCTTCGAACGAGTCAAATCCATGCACTTTTCGATCTGGGAATCTCTCCGCAATATAGTTTGTTGTCATCGCGGAGTAGACACCGAACTCCAGCACCATGCCATCCATATCGACCTCGGAGATAGCTATGTCATGAACACCCCTCCAATCGTAAACAGATTGCACGTCTGACATGTGTTCTTTGACATAAAGCGCAGTTTCATGTGTCGCAATTTTCTGTAGTTCGACCCGTATATCGCCCGGCTTGTTTGGGCTGGCAATCATTCCAAACTTCTGGATAGCTAGGTGAATAGAATTCTTCAACTTTCGCATATGCAAATCTCCACTACTTAATAATTGCACCCCGAAACACAGATTGATTACTTTCAATCGAGTGACTTATATCTGAATATCATATCTTGCGCCTTGAAAATATTCATGCTTCACAAATCGCTATCAAGTGCAAGAGAAGATCAGGATCAGGATTCATAACCAAAAGATTACGGTCGCAGCCAGAGCAATTGCTGAGAGAAAGACCTTTGGGCATCTGTCGTAGCGTGTCGCCACGCGCCGCCAATCCTTCAGCCTTCCGAACATGACTTCAATCCGGTTGCGCCGTTTGTATCGGCGCTTGTCGTACTTCACGGTAGTTTTGCGTTGTTTTCGACCTGGAATGCAGGCGCATATCCCCTTGTCTTTCAACGCGTCTCGGAACCAGTCGGTGTCATAGCCGCGATCCCCGAGCAGCCAGTCGACTTTTTGGGAGGCTGCTGAGCAACACCCGCGCGCCGATGTAGTCGCTGACCTGACCGGCGGTGACGAACAGGTCGATCGGGCGCCCCTGGCTGTCGCAGATGGCGTGCAGTTTGGTGTTCATGCTGCCTTTGGTTCGGCCGATCAGACGACCGTGCCCTCTTTTTTGGCGGCCATGCTGGTCGCCGTTCGATGTGCCTTCAGGTAGGTCGCGTCGATCATCACGGTCTTTACCTCGCCGTGCTCGGTGGCCAGACCAGCCATCATCCGTGCGAAGATGCCTTTCTCGCTCCAGCGCTTCCAGCGGCTGTAGAGCGTTTTGTGCGGGCCATAGGCTGCAGGGGCATCGCGTCACCTTAACCCATTGCGGTTGAGGAATATAATCCCGCTCAACACCCGCTTGTCATCAACCCAAGGCTTGCCACGCAATTTCGGAAAGAAGGGTTCAAGACGCACCATCTGCGCGTCCGTCAGCCAGAAAAGACCGCTCATGTCACCGCTCCTATTTCGGAGCCGTGAACCACGCGGCGCGGCGGAAATCAATGCATCCTGACCCTAATTTGGAGCTTCTGACTTAATCAGAGCCAGCTACGATGTGCAGTTGCCATTGTATCATCCGATATATGATATTACGTATATTCTGGTAGGGCATTGAAGCGGATGCTCAGGGTAGTAGTTGAAGTAGTTTTCGGAGAAAAAATGAATCGTAGAAGTTTTCTTGCTGCACTTGGCATTACGCCTTTTGCCACTCTGGCTATCGGAGCACCTTCATCTCCCGTAGAGCAAAACCGGGTAGTCGGCACCTATGGCCATAGTCTTTGGTATCACAACCAGACATACGGTAGTATCGGGCGTTGGGTGACTCTGATGGTCGCGCAGGACCGTAGCAAATCGTTCAAGAATGCATTCACCTTTAACACTATTTCGGGCGCGACTCCGCCAAATTTCGATCAGACAATGCCGGGAGTGACGGTGCCGCGCGGCAATTTCAAGAATTGGGCCGGCACAAACGCGGCAGGGTTTACGGATGTTGTGGCGATGGTGGACAATTTCCATGTGCCACCAATTCGCGACGACATGGAAACTGACCCATCAGTTGCTATTCCGGCTGCAAGCGCGGTTCCTATCGACCAGCATTTCGAGAACCTGTTCAACGCCTGGGAAACCAACCTTCCGAACACCCAGACGTTTTGGATTTACGAGCCGTGGGGTGCGTCAACTGCGATGCCTGGTAGCCCGAAGCCCATCGCGGAGAATGGCACAGAAGGTTATGCGGGTGGGTTCACTGATTATAAAGCACATACCACCACGACCTACGGCCACACCCAGTTCTATGACGACCTGTTGAGCAACGTCAAAGCGACCTATCCGGCATATGCAGACCGCATCAAGCTCATCCCGGCGTGTCGTGTGTTGATTTCCGTCATGGACAACACACCGGCCTCGGACTTGGGGGTTAGCGACTGGTTTGAGGATTGGGCACCGCATGGAACATCCACATGCTATTGCGTGGTCGGGGCGATTGTCTACTCTTGTTTGTATCAAGAAGCAGCCCCGAAGCCTGACTTCACCGGAACCGGGGTGCATGCTACGGTCCAGAGCAATTGGTCAGCAATTGCCTCCTATATCAACTCGCAAGTAAACACCCCAACATAATTTTAACCAAGTATGTCCTAGCTCCCGAAGTCTGCGCCATTGCACTGGCCACCAGACGGGGATTAGCTTGCCTGTCGTCAGCGCCAATTGGACAGTTTAGGGTGATTTGATAAGAGAGGTTTCTGGCACATCGTAACCACCAAGGAGTGGAGATGAGACAGAAACCCGGAACCCGCAAGAGCCATGGCGATGGGCGCGTGGAACTGGATTCTAACAGCGTCGAGCGCACGATCCACCCTATTGCCTTGAACCGAAAGAATGCCTTCTTCGCTGGGCATGAGGTTGGAGCTCAGAACTGGGCCATCCTCGCATCGATGATCGAAACCCGCAAATTAAACAATGTCGATCCGCGCGCCTGGCTCACCCAAATCCTGACCGCAATCGCAAACGGGCACAAATGGTCCAACATTGGCAGCTTGATGCCCTGGAATTACGCCGCAGACGAGTGATCGGCGCACTGCATACAGAGAAAGCCCCTACGCATCGGCAGATAGGTGATATCCGCCCAGACCTGATTGGGCCGGGTCACGCGCAACCCCTTCAGCAGATAGGGATAGGTCTTGTGGCCCTTCGCGGCCTTGCTGGTATTGGGCTTCTGGTAGATCGGCATCAGACCCATCAACCGCATCATTCGCCTGATCCGCTTTTCGTTCACCAGATGGCCTTCATTGCGCAGATGCCAGGTCATCTGGCGGACGCCAAAGAACGGTGTCTCTAGGAACTGCTCATCGACCCGACGCATCAGCTTCAGGTTCAGCGCGGTCTCGCCTTTGAGCGTTTAGTAGGACGACGACCGCGAGATCGACAGCAGCTTGCACTGCTTGCCGATGGACAGGGCGGAATCGGCTGGCTCGACCATTTTCCGCCTCACTTTCCGATCCACGGCTTGAGCTTTCTGGAGAAAAAGTTGGCAACAGTCAGCTCCCCGATCTTGGCATGGAGTTCCTTCACCTGTTCTTCGTCAATCTCGGGGGCCTTCTTGCCGCCGCGCTCTAATACGCCGGACGCACCTTCAAGCAACGCCTCCTTCCAGGTGTGGGATCATCGTCGGATGAACCCCGAACCGGCTCACCAACTTGGACACCGTCTGCTCACCTTTCAGCGCCTAAAGAGCCACCTTCGCCTTGAGCTTAGGCGAATGCTGCTTCCGTTTCGACATCTCTGATCTCCTCTTCGTCGAAGATCAGTAGACTACAAATCGTAACTTACGTCAGTGTCCGAATTTCGTGGGTGGCTCAAGGTTCTTGCTTATGGCAGAGAGTAATCGGTTACGCCTGCTTTTCTCATGGTATCATGAAGACAATCCAGAAATGTTTTTGGGGTAAGTGCATCAAGGAGCTTCTTGCGCGCGGTCTGGGCGATACGTTCGCGTGCTGCAGTGTCATCCAGTATTGAGGTGCATTTGTCCTCAAGATTGCTGTAGTCCCAGGCTACTGATACGTAGGTTTCTCCTGGTACGAATAGGTCGGGGTAGGTGGTAATGTGGGAAACGTCCGGTTTCACCAGCACACTGCCGCAGAGAATGGCCTCAAAATCGCGCCAGCAGAGCTCCCCATATCCGAAAGGACTTACTGTGAGCCACGAGTTGAGCATCTCGTTGTAATACTCCTGCTGTGAAACCCTATCCGTGGGCGCATGCACATTTAATTTTTCTTGCAACGCTGTGATTGCCACGACCGCATCGTTCCGTATGCCGTAAGTCCATTGGTCAGGTCCGACGCTTGCTCTGCAAGAAACATCGATTTTCCTGTCGCGTCGTAGTTTGGCCGGGGTGATATCTTGTGCCAGATTGTAAATTTTATCATCCAGCGCGATGTTCCAGCCAAGGATGATTTTGGCAATTTGGCTATCCGTTAATGGGTGTGTTTCTGGAATAATATCCGATGAAAAATCAACACCATAGGTGTCCGCGGCATGATCTGTTAGGTTGCTTTTGCCAATATAAGATCTAGCGTACTCTTTAGGCTCGGAAAAACAATGTTTTTTAATATAGGCGTCGGAAGCCTCAATTACATCGGGCCAGAGTATGCATTGATCATCGTCTCCATCAAAAACAAGGCAACGGGCATTCACGGCGCGCGCAGTCTCGAAGAGTTTATTCGCCTTGGCCACCGCGTCACCAGTTGGCGTGTCGAAGGCCAGTTTCAGTCCAACGGCGTCATATCCTGAAATCTGATCTGCGGAGATCGTATCGATCTTGTCCACAGACCCGAATTCGAAAAGAAGCCCCAGTTCGCGCGCGATTGTCTGGCGATACCGATGTAGCGGTGCAAATTGCTGCTCGCTGGTTCCTGCGCGGCCATCGCTTAGGATGAGAACTTTGCGTACGGGTCGAACAGAGCGGCGTGCTCGAACAGTCGCCATTTGATTTGCAATAGATCCGCCCGAGATGATCTTCGTGACACGTCGAGAAACACGAACAATAGACGAAGGTACCCCGGCCCCCGCTCCAAAGAACAGATTACCCATTTTTTCCCTATAAGACCTACAAACTAATATCGTTTCAGTTCCTAGTGGCTTAAGTTATTATGGAAATATAGCAACATTTATCTGGAGGGAAGATGAGAATAGGTATGGCCGGCGCTGGTTTGTCCTGCGCCGTGATCGGTCGAGCCCTCGCTGAGGATGGGCATAAGATTACTATGTTCGAGTCAAGGGCGCATGTCGGCGGAAATTGTCATACCGAGCGCGACCCCGATACTGGCGTTATGGTTCACGCTTATGGTCCACATATATTCCATACAAACGACGAGGAAGTATGGGAGTATGTCAATCAATTCATGACATTCAAGCCTTATGTGAACCGCGTGAAGGCCACGACCAAGGGACGTGTTTTTTCTCTACCAATCAACCTGCTGACAATTAATCAGTTCTTCGGGAAGACTATGAACCCCGACGAGGCGCGTGCCTTTATTAACGAGCGTGCGGATACCTCGATCACCGAGCCGAAAAACTTTGAGGAACAGGCTTTGCGGTTCATCGGGCCTGAACTCTACGAAGCGTTTTTTCTTGGTTATACCCGCAAGCAATGGGGAAAAGAGCCGGTAGAAATTCCGGCTTCAATCCTCAAGCGGCTGCCGGTCCGTTTCAATTATGATGACAATTATTTCGCGCACCGCTATCAGGGTATGCCCGAGAATGGGTACACAGCAATGATCGAGAAGATCATTGATCACCCCAATATCGAGTTGCATCTGAATACCCAGTTCGATCCGGAGGATGTGAAAGACTATGATCACGTTTTTTGGTCAGGTCCGGTTGATGCTTACTTCGGTCACAAATTTGGACGCCTGCAATACCGAACGCTGGACTTCGAACGGAGTATAGGAGTCGGTGATGCTCAAGGGTGTGCAGTCATGAATTACACTGATGAAGAGGTGCCTTGGACGCGAGTCACGGAACATAAGCATTTCAGTCCATGGGAAGAACACAAAGGTACGGTTCTTTTTTTTGAATATAGCCGTGCTTGTGGGCCGGATGATATTCCCTATTACCCAATCCACCGTACGAATGGAGATGATATTCTGGACAAATACCAGGAGGCTGCCCTTGCAAATGAAGCGGTGACCTTTATCGGAAGGCTTGGCACTTATCGCTACATGGATATGGATGTGACTATTCGAGCCGCCATGGATACTCTGTCGAATTGGCGAAGAACACACCGAAACTAGGGTCAGGATGCATTTATTTTCGCTGCGCCGCGTGATTCACCACTCGAAAACGGAACGGTGACATGAGCGGACTTTTCTGGCTGACGGACGCGCAGATGGTGCGTATTAAAACCCTTCTTTCCGAAATTGCGTGGCAAGCCTCGGGTTGATGACAAGCGGGTGTTGAGCGGGATTATCTTCATCAACCGCAATGGGTTAAGGTAACGCGATGCCCCTGCAGCCTATGGCCCGCACAAAACGCTCTACAGCCGCTGGAAGCGCTGGAGCGAGAAAGGCATCTTCGCACGGATGATGGCTGGTCTGGCCGCCGAGCACGGCGAGGTCAAGACCGTGATGATCGACGCGACCTACCTGAAAGCACATCGAACGGCGACCAACATGGCCGCCAAAAAAAAAGGGCCGCGGGCGTTGCTCAGCAGCCTCCCAAAAAGTCGACTGGCTGCTCGGGGATCGCGGCT
>NZ_JBQERS010000029.1:0-11795 GCF_056535285.1 Ruegeria sp. O11
ACGAACAAGAAGAACCACCAGTATTCTGAGCGTAAAGCCCGACCAGAGAACTGGAAGTATTTCGAAAAACACGTCTTAACGGCTTCACCAAATCCCATTTTTCAATCCTTTTTATCTTTCTGTGCGCCGAAAACGCTTCGCCGCTTAGAAGAACTCACTCGTCCCTAAGGATGCGCTCACTATCCTTTTTGTTTGAAAGCAGAGGCTTATCATACGAGAGCGTAAAGAAGTTTACGCGCGGAAAAAATGTTGATTTATGAGTAAATAGATTCAAACATGCGAATTCGACACAACTTTCATTTTACCTCCGTTGTTGTCGCTGTCGCCCGACTTGTCGGGCCCTTCCGACTGCTAGAGTGAGTGCTGGCGGTCGGAAGGCCTATAATAATGATCGAGCGTTGGGAGGACGCGATGTTGAAACCTAACGCTCTCCCCATCTTTCCAGAGTTTGCACTAGCTTTCGCCAGTGTCGTCATGCGGCCTTCAAACATTGTTGGCGGCCCCGATAGTCAACGAAATGTTGTTCCGCCGACCAATCCCCACACGGCAAGTTTTGGGAAAGGTAGTCACAGGATCGAGGTATGTTCTATTGGCTGCGCAGCACTGGCTCGCTCTTCGGATAGTGCAGGCCATGTATTCTTCGCGTCTGAGCCAAGGGGTTCTGAAATACTACACGTTCATCGAACTGATGACGAGCGCGGACATGATCGAAGCCCTGAAGCGCGTGCCGGAATTTTCAACTCCGGTTGAATGAAGTTAGGAAGCAAAGGAAAAGTCTATGAAGATCGTATGCGGAATTCTCGCAGCCTTATCAGTTGTGTTTTTCACCCTTGGAGGCAGCGATGCCCATGCCAAAGACAACAAGGGTAAAAAGCCGAACAAGGGGGGCAAGGACGGTGATGTCAGTATTCAGATTGAAGACAAACCCGGCAAAGGCCCAAAGACTATCCCACCTGGTCAGATCAAACGCTACACGCGCGGTGCTAAGCTCCCATCTGATCTGAAGTTCGAGGATATTGGGGACCTTTCCAAATGGAAGCTGAAGGAGCCGGGCAAAGGAAACCGCTACATTCAGGTCGATGGTGAAGTCCTCGAAGTTACGAATGACCTGTCTACCGTTGTTGATGCCGTCGGCGTCGTCGGTGATCTTCTCAACTAGATGAAAGTACGATGTTTCAGGGCAAGAATTACCTCGCTTGTCCTGACTCTGGCCGGGGCGATCTTTCTGTGAACCCCGGCCCAAGTTGAAATCCCGGACACTGGACCTGGCGATGAAAAAAGCCCTTCTTGTACATTTTGCGCATACTACCTTTTCAGCAACGCGCGTCCAATAGGTCGATGACGTTCATACTTTTGGACCAATCCAGACGTCCAAAGAGGCTACAACCAATAGGGCAAGTGTACTTATGGGAAGAATAAAAGCGACTGGCGGGGCTATCAAAGACGAATAGTGACACGGACCAACCGACCTGAATATGGTTCAGAAGGGGCGTTCAGTTAGGCGGGCCGAATATCTGCTTGTCAGAGACTGAAAGGCGAAAGCGGCGATAGGGGAGCGCATGAGGGTTTGGCTATTTAGGATAATTGGGCTTGTCGCACTTCTCGCATTCGCAGCAGTCGCGTTTGTTTGGTTGTTGTTTGCTGCTCCGATGTTCTCGGACATGCGGCGCGACCTTGTGGAAAGAGTACTTTCGGAACAAATTGGTCGGCCACTTCTAGTAAACGATGATGTAAGCGTCGCGCTTAGACGCATCAGTCGCATTTACGTCGGTGGGGTAGTCATCCCGAGCCAGACAATGCCGGAGTTACCTCTTGTAGAATTGAACCTGCTAGAACTGGAGCTGGACATTGTCGCCTTGACCAACGGACGTCTGCACTTTGACAATCTGGTAGTGGAAGGCCTACAGGCGAATATTCTTACGGCCGCAGACGGCACAACAAGCTGGCGAAAAGACAGACCAACACTCAAGCAGGTGTCCGAGGAAACTGGATCAGCGGATGATCAAAAAGACGTCGTTAGCGCTGATAGTACCAATGAGAGCGACGCGGGAGGCCGTGGGATCCTGAACTTTCTGAGCGACAAGAACGTCAGTTTCAGGTCAATCGGGCTAAACATCGATGACAAGGTCTCAGGCTTCTCGTTTGTGTTTGACCTAAAGTCACTCGCTCTTGAACAAGCGGATAATGAAAAAAGAACGAAGGTCTCTGGTTCCGGCTCCGTCAACGGTCAGGGTTTCCAAATCGAAGGCGACTACCCACACGCCGCACCGTTTACGACACGCGCCAGTTTCGGGGAAATGACCGTAAGCTACGATGGCGAGCCGTTCTCGGAAGACGAAGGGGGTGGTTATCGAGCTGTATTGGAGATGGACACCGGTGAATTCGGCGATTTTCTAGATGTCATTGGATTGGAACGCGTATTGGAAGGCAATGGCCAGTTGCAGGCTGAACTCGTGTCTCAGGACGCCCTGAAGATCGAGGCGTTTACAACCACGGTAAGCCTGGAGGATGGACAGAGACTCGAAGCTGAAGGTTCAATAGATGACCTCTACACCGCTCAGGGCGTCGATCTGCTTTTCAACGCGCGGCTTCATCCCAAAGGACAGCCGCCGCCAGCAGCCAAAAGTATCCAGGATCTGAAGTTCACGGGCTTTGAAATGCATATGGTCGGATCCCTGGCTTCCTTCGAATTCGAGAAGTTGCTGTTCCAAACCAATGCATTCGACCAGGGGTTAGACGTAATCGGTCCAGCGTCTATCGAAAGCATTCGCCGCATGCCAGATGGCCGCTTGGCCATGCTGGGCATCGCGCTGCAAGCCGGGCCAATTGAAGAGCCTGTCCTGAAAGCCGAAGGTGAAATCCTCGATCTGCTTCAGCTTCAGGACGTAACATTCGATGGTGTGCTCGACGGGCCCGCCAAGTTGATTTTGCCCAACCTCAACGAAGACTATGTTGACCAGTTCGGTAGCATCAAAGCCGATTTCAACATATCCAATGCGGGTGGGCCGGTTTCACTCAACAGGTTTAACGCGACCACCTACGGGACCGATCTCTGGGCGCTCGATCTCGCACTATCTGTCAACGAGCTAAAAGGGCTTGCCGGTCTCGATTTCGACGTGAAATTGGACGTCGACGACAGCGCCGAGTTTCTAACCGCAGTGAACCTGCAACCTGTCGAGATCGGAGCACTAGCTATCGATGCTGAAACCTCCAAACAGGGCGAGGACTTTGATGCCGCAATCCAGTTTGAAGCCGGGTCTTCGCATCTTCTTGCTGCTTTAGACGCTGATTTCGCCAAGGGCGCTACTGTTGTTCGGGGCAACATCACGAGCGAAAGGCTCGATCTCAACGACCTGAAGAACCTGACTGCCGTGCTGGACCAACTGAAAAGCTTGGTAGGCGAGACCACAAAGGAATCTGAAGCCGAAGTTCAACCTTTGGTTTTACCGAAGGAGACAGACGTCCAGCCCTTAGTGTTGCCAAAGGAAAAAGGGAAACCTGCCGATCTTCTGGATGTACAGCGCGTGCTGCGAGAAGCTGACGTCGAGGTACAGATCGAATTCAAAGAAATTGTAGGGCAGCAAGGCGTAACATCAGTTTCCAGCCAATTGTCTGCCAAAGAAGGAACCGTGGATTTCGGCCCTCTTCAGATGACTTATGGCGGCGGAAACTTCAACCTGCGTGCAGTCATGGATCTGATTGACTCACCTGACTGGCTTTCGTTGTCGGGATCAACCTCGGGATGGGAATTCGGTGAGATCCTTGATGAATTGGGAATTGGTATTGATGCCTATGGCCGTTTGAGCGGGGAGTTCAACGTCTCTGGCGTTACCACCTCGGGCAAGGCCTTCATCAACTCCATGCGTGGCAATGCGTCTTTGTCGATGTCGCAGGGCTATATCAGTACTAGTTTGCTGGAGTTAGCCGGGCTGGGTATCTTCCCATGGCTGTTTTCGGAGGAGTTCCGACAAGGTTACACCGACATCACTTGCGTGTTCGCCCCCGTTGATATTCAAGCTGGGCGGGTGAGCTCAAACTCCATCATCATTGAAACGGGATCGGTTCAATTGGTTGCCAAGGGGCAAGTGGATTGGCTGAACGATACGATAGCAATAAGAGCGGAGCCGCGGCGCGTTGGAAGACCCCTATCCCGAAGCGCCTGGCCTTTTGATGTGACGGGCCCGCTTTCGTCACCAAAATTCAAGCTGGATGTGGGCGGGTCTAGAAACAAGGCTCCGGGCAGCGCTGATGCTATGCCTGTCGACAGGCAACCTTGTGTGCCGGACATCAATCAATTGCAATAATTGGACGCGACCTAGTTCTTCAGTGGTTCCGGCTGTTCAGCCTGACATGTCAGAACCGCCTCAATGGCTTTTGCAGACCCGCTGAGGTCGAGTTCAACCTCGGCGCCACTTTCACCAATAATCGTGACGCTTTGGCGTTTTCCAAACTCGGTTACAAACGCTGGGTTGTCGAAAAAGGCATAGCCACCAGGAACTCCATTCTTGAAGACACCCACCGCTTCGCCTTCGAATCTCGCATCACCAAAATCGAACTGTACGGTCCCGGTCGCCCCGTCCTCGATTTGAACCCAGGCCGGATTAAAAGCGGCAAAAAAGCCGCCGGCCTGATTGGGTGCTGCACCGATTTCAACGGTCATTTCATTTTCAAAGAGTTTCCACGCGAGACAGCCGCTACCCTTTTCGGGATCAATCAGGATTGTCCAGTCCCCGGATTCACCCCATCGCTCCATACCGGCACCCCACACCGCACCAGTGGAGATCAATGCCATTGCTGTCAGCGCCAACTTGTTCATTCGATGCCCCACACTTGTTCCGAAGATATAAAGCTGCATTCAGAGTATCGCGCTGGATTAATCAAATACAACCATTCGATTTATGGAATGTTGAGCCAACGCCGACGGCATCCGGAGAGCTTGTCCAACGACAGTTGTTGGCTGCACGCCAAACTTTGCAAAGTCCGCTTTCTGCGCATCGCTGACGTTGATGGCAACCTAAGCGTCGTTCGCTATGGGGCTCGAAGCAGTCATTGAATACGTTTGATCGACAGGCGGCTTTGTTCGCAGACCTGACGTAAGATTAAGTTTCTAAAAAGAGTGCGCCCGAATGTAAGCTTTTCCTGCTGCGATGGTAGCCACTGCTTGAATAGGGTGGAGCAAGACGGGACGGCGAGACCACGATGGCTTCGAGTCTCCAAAATTGGCTAGATGATCTCGGGTGCGGTAAGTACGCGAAGGTGTTCGCCGAGAACGAAATAGACATTGATGCACTTGCCTATCTGACCGATGACGACCTCCGAGAAATCGGCGTATCTTTGGGTGCTCGTCGAAAAATTCTGGGAGCGCTAGTCGCCGGCCAAGTTGCTGAGGTGAAGAAAGGCGCCGAGCCAGTAGAGATTGCGGATCGCAGAGAGGTGTCAGTCCTGTTTGCAGATTTGGAAGGGTTTTCCACGCTAGCTGGAAGACTCGGGCCCTAAGCTACCAGAGACCTACTGAACCTTTTTCTCTAAAGTTGATGAAGTCGTCGCTGCATATGGGGGCGTTATCGACAAGCATATCGGTGACAGCGCAATGGCGCTGTTCGGCGCGCCCATCGCGCGCGATCGCGATCCCGCGCGGGCGGTTAGGGCGGCGATAGATATCCATCGAGCGATGGTCGCCCTCAGCCAGGAACAAGCTCTGCCGCTAAAGGCGCACATAGGCATCGTAAGCGGCCAGGTGGTGGTGGCTGGAACGGGCAGCGATGTTCATAGAGAATACACGGTAGTCGGAGAGTCCGTGAACCTCGCCGCTCGGTTGCAGGATCTGGCGACGGGAGGAGAGCCCCTTATTCCATCGGCTATGAAGCGAGCAGTCGAAGACGCTTTTGTCACAAAGAGCTTTGGAGAAGTGGCGGTCCGCGGCATCGATCAACCCGTTTCAGTATGGCGGGCTGGCATCGTTGAAGACTTGTACGATCTGCGTCGACTAAAAGACGCCTCGTTGCACCTAGAACGGGTATCTGAACTGGAACAGATGCTTGGAGCCATGCGGTTCCAGGGCCGTCGGCTGATGTACGAAGCGCTGGTGCAGGAGGATTGCGGTAACACCGAACGTGCACGGAAAATGCTGGGTTCGGCTCTCTCGACATGCCGACGTGCGGGAATGAGTTATTGTGGGCCAATGGTACTCGCGGAAATGGCACGACTTGAGCGCGATCGCGATATCCAGCTGAAGTTATTGCAGGAGGGTGAGCATTTGTTAGAGCTTGGCTCGATGAGCCGCAATCATTTCTGGTTCAGACGCCTTGCGATCGAAGTTGCCATAGCCGGACACGACCCCACAGAGGCGAGCCGGCACGCTGAAGCTTTGGCAGATTTCACTCGCGCTGAGCCTCTCCCGTGGACTGACCAATACATATTGTTGGGTCAAAAATTCGCTCAAGAACACTCTTAGGCTGGTTGCGTTCTGAGAGGGCAATCTCGCGCCCACTAGCACCAGCGGTTGAGGCCGAAAAGTGGCGAATGGTTTTAGCAGTGGGGCTGCTGACTTAAAGACCTGAAAGCTTCCGCTTTGGGCTCGAAGCAGTCGTTCGGCAGAATTCAATGAATGCCTGCTACGTGGACAATGCTGACATTAGTTCGTTGGTAGGCAATGGCATTGGCTCGCCAAAAGCAGAAATTTCCGCTCCATACTTTGGTCGGGACGACGCCTTGGCTTTGCTCAATCACAGTGTAATCTCCGCACGCTTACCTTTTGACGTAGCTACACTAACTCGAATAACAGCCTGCTGTGCTCCCGATAGGACAAACAGCAGCATCGTAACGACGTCGTACTGCTAAGTTGCCTTATCAGTTTGAAAAGATGAACTAAGGCTTCTCTCCACCACCCCTAAACAAATTCGGATTTTTGACTTTGTTTGATTAGCACGTACAATTGCAACAGCTTTAGGCGCAAAATCCGCAAGTTAGGCCATCTTCACAAAGACGAAGAGAGGAACGCGGGCGGCACGGGAGGGGATATGAAGAGATTATTTGTTTGGCTTTTGGCCTTCGTGTTGCTTTCCGGCTGTTGGGAGAAAGAAGAAGAAGCGACCCAAACAGTAGTACGTCCTGTCAGAGCCACCGAGATTTCTGACCTATCCAGTTTGCATGACCGCTACTTTGTCGGAACGGCGAGAGCCGCACGCGAAGTGTCGTTGGCGTTTCGCGTGCCGGGCAATGTTGTCGGTGTCGATGTTCAGGTTGGCGACCTTGTGACGAGAGGTGCCGTCATCGCGGCCTTAGACCCAGCCCCGTACCAGGCCGAAGTCGATCGGCTTACTGCTGAACTTGAGAGCGCACAGGCGACGTTTGAAAACGCAAAATTGCAAACAGATCGGCAACGATCACTGGTCGAAAAAGATGTTGCTGCTCAGGCGACACTTGATCGGTTTGTCGCGGGCGAAACTTCAGCACAAGCAGCAATCAATTCTGTCCAAGGGGCTTTGGACAGAGCCACTCTGGATTTAACCTACACGAGCTTGGCGGCACCGTTCGATGGACGTGTTGTTGCCAAATACATTGAAGATTTTGAAGAAGTTGCAGCACAGACACCGGTGCTACGCATCCTGGACGCCGAGCACATCGAAGTCGTGATCGATATCCCCGAAAGGTACATTGCCCTGATCCCCCACATTGAAGACATAACCGTTACATTTGACGCTCTGGGGGACGTGGTTTTACCGGCGGAAATCAGCGAGATTGGATCAGAGGCTTCGGCAACGACCCGAACCTTCCCCGTCACGTTGATTATGGAGCAACCAGAAGACGCTATTGTTCTTCCGGGTATGGCTGGGCGCGTCCGTGGCCAGCCAAAGGAAGGGCACGAACCATTTGATGCGATCATGGTTCCGGCCAGCGCGGTTTTCGTGCCTGAAGGGGAAACAGATCCGCATGTCTGGGTGTTCGATGTCGGCTCAGAAACCGTAACGGCAAGGAAAGTTTCGCTTGGTACGCCCCGGTCGCAAGGGGTGGCTGTTAGTGAAGGTCTGGAATTTGGTGACGTCGTAGTCACTGCCGGAGCGAACTCTTTGCGAGAGGGTCAGAAAGTTTCGTTACTTTCTGAGGATACAGAGTAATGGGTCTCGCGGCGTTCTCAATCCGCAACGCCAAATTCGTTTGGTTCACGGTTGTCATGCTTACGTTGGGCGGCATTTCGGCTTTCTTTAGTCTGGGGCAGCTAGAAGACCCCGAGTTCACTATCAAAACTGCGGTTGTGACCACCCTTTATCCTGGCGCCAGTCCCGAAGAAGTTGAGCAGGAGGTCACAGAACGGATCGAGCTGAAGCTCCAAGAGATTAAAGAGATTGATTACATCTCGAGCGAAAGCAGGGCGGGTGTGTCGACCATTAAAGTCGAAATCCGCCCAAACTATTGGTCGGACCAACTGCCACAAATCTGGGACACGCTGCGCCGCAAAGTCAGAGACGTGGAAACAGACCTGCCCCCGGGCGCAGGTCGTCCTGCGATCAACGATGATTTTGGTGACGTGTTTGGTCTGCTGTTGGCGATGACGTCTGATGGATTCTCCGCCCGGGAACTTGATGATTTTGCCGAAGACTTCAAGCGAGAGCTCTCGTTGATCGACGGCGTAGGGCGTGTAGATTTGTGGGGGGAGCGCGACAGGGTCATTTATCTGGAAACACGCGAAGAAGCCTTGGCCGCATTGGGTGTTTCGGCGCAGACTATCCTCGCTACGTTGCAAACCCAAAATGCGATTGTGGATGCAGGTCGCGTGAACATCGGCGACTACCGCATGCGAATTGCGCCAAGCGGTACATTCACCAGCCCAACTGATATCGCGGATTTGGTTGTTCGGCCAAGTGGTCTGGACCAAGCTCAAAGCGGCCAACCTCGAGGGCCAGAGCTGCTAAGGTTGGGCGAAGTTGTTGAGGTCAAGGAAGGCTATGCTGACCCACCAACGACCATGATGCGCTATAACGGCCTTCCGTCTATTGGCTTGGCAATATCATTTCAGTCTGGTGTCAACGTTGTCAGTGTTGGGGAGGCTGTCGACGCCAGAGTAGATGAACTAATCGCAGGCCTGCCGGTGGGCATCGAACTTGAACGGGTTCATTGGCAATCTGACGACGTCAACCTGGCAGTCAGCAGTTTCTTAGTAAGCCTTGGCCAAGCCGTCGCGATTGTTCTGATCGTATTGACTTTGGCGATGGGTCTTCGCATGGGGATCATCATCGGCAGCGGATTGATCCTGACGATACTTGCCACTTTCATTCCGTTAGCGATGCTGGGAATAGATCTTCAGCGCATGTCCTTGGGCGCATTGATCATTGCGCTTGGCATGATGGTCGACAACTCGATCGTGGTAGCGGATGGTGCCATGGTTCGCATGTCACAGGGAATGGACCGCGCAAAAGCCGCAATCGATGCCGCAACGCGACCCGCTATGTCTTTGCTAGGGGCAACGTTCGTCGCTGTTATGGCCTTTTATCCAATCTTTGCGTCCGTTGAGAGCGCTGGAGAGTACTGCCGGACGCTCTTCTCCGTTGTTGGGATTGCGCTTCTCGTTAGTTGGTTGCTGTCAATGACCATCACCCCTTTGCAGTGCGTTGCCATGCTGCCGGAACCAAAGGGGGGAACCAGTGAAACCTTTGACACCGGTCTATACGCCGTCTACCGCCGTTTTCTGGCCGCCGCGATCCGCGTTCGCTACCTGACAATCGGAGTGGCTGTTGGTGCTCTTGTTATTGCAGGAGTGGGCTTTGGTTCCGTCACACAGTTGTTCTTTCCAACGTCGTCGATGACCAAGTACATGATCGACTATTACGCACCCGAAGGGACCCGGATAGAAGCCGTATCCGAGGCTATTACCCGCATCGAAGAACAGGTTGGAATGGACGATCGCGTGACGGGTATCGCGAGCTTCATCGGGGCTGGCCCACCGCGTTTCTACCTGCCGGTCGACCCCGAAGGAACAAACCCTTCCTACGCGCAAGTCATTGTGAACGTCGAAGATTACCGCGACATTCCGGAGATGACCAAGGAGATTTCACTTTGGATATCAGCTAATATGCCCGAAGCGACCTCCTTCACACGCCAGTTCGGTGTGGGGCCCAGCAATACTTGGGCTTTCGAAAATCGTATCATTGGTCCAGCAGATGCCGATCCCGAGACATTGCGCGAAATTGGCGACAGAGCAGTTGCGATACTGGATCAGCATCAATGGACGAAAGTGGCGCGCACCGATTGGCGCAACCGTGTCCTGAAAACTGTCCCAGACTATGACCAGGACCGAGCACGGTGGACCGGAATCACCTATGAAGATCTTGGCAACACAACAAAACGTGCATTTGACGGGCGTTCGGTCGGCCTCTACCGCGAAGGTGACGAGTTGCTGCCAATCATCGTCCGGCCTGGCGCGGAAGACGTTGCTGCCGTTGATAACTTTGAACTGCTGCAACTGCAGTCACCGTTTTCTGTTGAGCCTGTCCCATTGGCGCAGGTCGTACGCGGCGTGAATATCCAGCCCGAAGACCCGACGATCAATCGCCGCGACCGGCGTCGTGTTCTGACTGTGCAAGCCAATCCAATCGATAGTGTAACTCTGCCAAGTTATCGCGCCGCAGTTCTTGCCGATTTTGAAGCTTTGGAGGCTGAGTTGCCGCCGGGCTACAGCATGGAATGGGGTGGTGAGTACGAGGACACAGTGTCTGCGCAAGCGTCTTTGATTCCGGGTATGATCCCCGCGTTTTCGATCATGGCATTGATTGTAGTTGGGCTGTTTAACTCATACCGCAGACCGCTGGTTATTTTCCTGACTGTACCTTTTGTGCTGATAGGTATTGTTCCGAGCCTGCTCCTCACAAACACACCGTTTGGGTTCGTTGCATTGCTCGGGGGCATGAGCCTGGCGGGCATGATGATCAAAAACGCAATCGTTCTGATCGATCAGATCAACGATAACTTGGCAGAAGGTCAGCCAGGCTACGACGCTGTTTTGAATGCCGGTGCCTCAAGACTGCGCCCCGTCGTACTGGCCGCCGCCACTACAGTCTTGGGCGTGATACCGCTACTGCCAGACGTGTTTTGGGTGGGTCTTGCTGTCACGATCATGGGCGGTTTGACGGTGGGTACGATGCTCACAATGATCCTGGTCCCGGTATTGTTCGCCACGCTGAGTGGCATTCGACAGTCACCGAAAGCCGTTTGACGTCACCTTCATTGGCGGTCTTTGGATCGTTTTTTTGGAGCATGTAGTTGTTGAGTGTAGACAACTTATTGGGGGGTAAAGATGGACAATACAGTACTCTACTTTCTGGTCGGCATCTTCGTGGTTGGCCTAGTCTCATTGGGATATTTTGCCAAAGGTAGCGGTGCACTGCTTGTGATCGTGATATTGGTTGGCGTGTTGTTGGCAATGATCGCATTTTTTGGAGGTTACTTTGGCGAAACACCGAAGTGAGCTTGTAATGGCATTATTGAAGACGCGTCGCTAGTTACAGAAAACGTCAGTTGATCCGAGAACGAGGCTCATTGTATTCGCTGTGTTTTTGCTGCTCCGAGGAAAAGAAGGATTACCCGTTCTGATGGCCGACTTTCACCAGCGAATCCTGAGAATGTTGCCGCTGCGAAACTCTCTCTGCTGAACCGTTGTGGCGTGGCTCGCTGTAAAGCCCACTCCGGAGAATGTCCGCTTTGCGGGGTGCCCTCAACAGGTGGACGCAACACTTTAATCTTTGAGCAAAGATGGAGTGTTTCCCATGAAGTATCGTCGTCGCATTTACTATAACGCCGCA
>NZ_JBQERS010000030.1:0-8098 GCF_056535285.1 Ruegeria sp. O11
AACAAGAAGAACCACCAGTATTCTGAGCGTAAAGCCCGACCAGAGAACTGGAAGTATTTCGAAAAACACGTCTTAACGGCTTCACCAAATCCCATTTTTCAATCCTTTCTTGGTTTCTGCGCGACCTCAGAACGCCTCGCCGACCCAAAAGAACACATTCGCCCTTGTGGGTGCTCCCACCTACCTTTTTGTTTGAGGGCAGACGCCTATCGTACGAGAGCGTAATGAAGTTTACGCGCGGAAAAAATGTTGATTTATTAAAAATTAGATTCAAACATGTGAATTTGACACAACTTTCATTTTACCTCCGTTGTGATCGCTGTCGCCCGACTTGTCGGGCCCTACCGGCCGCTGGAGTGAGTGCTGGCGGTCGGAAGGCACTTTACAATGATTGAGCGTTGGGAGGACGCGATGCTTATACTTAGTGTACTCGGCCTACCTCCAGAATTCGCTCGAGCTTCTGCCATTGTCGTCATTCAGCCTTCACACGTTGTCGGCGGTCTCGGTTGTCAAAGTAATATAGCTCCGCCCGCCACCCCCCGCGACAAGTTGTTGGGAAGGGAAGTTACAGGGCCGAAGTATGTTTCATAGCCTGCTCTGACGCGAGAACTTCAAACAAGCCATCCAATTTCACCAATTTCAACGGAACCAGAGGGAGAAGAAAATGTCTAAAAAGATGGTGATGATTGCGGGCGCAACTTGTTTCGCACTGCTTGCGGCCTGCGACGATACGAGTACATCCAGTGCGTCCGCCGAACTCACACCCGCTCAGCAGGCGTGTTTGCGAGATGTAGCCAGCACAACGAACAATTCGCAAGTCGTGGTGCTCTCATCCGCGTTTAGCGAGGCGGGGACACAGGTCACTGTAGGCGTTGGCGAGGATCGTGCTCCTTGGAATTGCATTGCTTACAGTGATGGCACGACAGCTGGTATCGAGTTCCTGGGCGACGAAGGCGCATTGTGACCAGTCTGCTGCGTAGCCGAAAACGGCTGCGTAGCACTGGCTTGATTTGCTGAGGCTCGACTTGGTTTGTAGAACCACTATCATTGTATTCGCGATCCTTTACCTGTTGGCGTTGATTGCATTCTTGACGGGCACATTTGGCTGGTTGGGACAGGAAAGAGACCCTTTGTCCGGGGTGTTCCTTCTGCCGTTGGGACTACCTTGGATACTTGTAGCGGACTCGATCTCAGAGTCGGCCAAACCGTGGTTCGCGGCGCTCGCACCGGTGCTCAACCTGTTAGCGCTGGTCTTGATTTGCAGATGGGCACCTGGTTTGCGCCGGTAGTGAAAGCCGCGCTTATTCTCACCAAAAGGGAGGAAAACATGGGAAAAGTGATCTTGGGTATTGTGATCGGGCTCGTCCTCGGCGTAGTTGGGGCGATGACCTTAGGTGGCGGGGCCGCGGTGGGTGTCGGCGTTGCGACAGGCTTGTCCGCCGGTGTCTGCACCACATTGAAAGGAGCACAAGCAGAGAACCTGATCACCCCCGAGCAAGCGGATCAGATCCTCAATCGCGTAAATTCCGAGATGGCATCACTGCAAGGAATTGAAACGACAGACGAGGTCGTCGGCAGCGCACAGGCATGTGATGAATTTCTATCAAAGTTGAGGGATGCGAAATAAGGTTCCTGCCCACGAGGAACAGAACATCAAGGATAGACGAAAAGAGGACCTGCTTATGAAACGTAGCCTAATGAACCTTCTCACTCCTGTACTTGCGATCAGCGGAACAGCCGCGCTGGCCATGTCAGACGCCGACGATGCGTGTATTGATCATTTGCGGCAGGTTGGAGGACCAGACGGTCAATCAGGTACGATTGAAAGCTCAGAGTTCTCGGAAGCGGGTACGCTCGTCATGCTACGTGACGCAGGCGGAACACTCTGGCGCTGTATCGCGTACAAGGATGGAAGCATTGGCGAGATGTCGGTTGTCGAGGCGATGGATGATGGCGGTGGCGCCATGGCAGGCGCCGCCGGTTCTACCGGTAGCCAACGTGTCAAATTCGATGCCGGCTCCACTGGCGCTGAACTTGTCGGCCAACTCGCGCCCGGAGCGTCGCAGCAATACCTTCTCGGTGCAAAGAACGAACAGTTTCTTTACGTCCGCGTTGCTCCGCGAAATGGATCATTGGACTACGTCATTCGTAACCCCGATGGTTCTGAACTGTTGGGATTGATGTCGGCGGACAAGGAGTATCGAGGACAGCTTTGGCAATCCGGTGATCATGCTGTGGAGGTTATCAATCGCAGCAACTCTTCCGTCGACTACAACGTCATTTTCGGAATCGAATAGGTGATCAATCAGAAACCCTTGAACGCTAGTCCAAAAAAGCGAGGGAAACACAGATGAATCCCAAGGTCCTATTGGTGATCGGCACGACGTGTATTACTGCGCTTGTAGCATGCGACGAGAGTAGCGGATCAGTGGATGCAAGTGCACCAACTGTGGGCAGCCCTAGCGATCTTTCGTCATTTGAAGGGGCAAGAGCGGGACAGGCTGAAATGGGCATCCAGAGTCTCGGATTTGAACTCATCCGAAGCGAAGGGCTCACCTCGTACTGGTTTAACACGGATACTGGTGCATGTGCTCGGATCACAACATCTGAGGGAAGGTACTCAGATGTAGCTATGCTGCCATCAGGTGACTGCTGACACATTTTCATCGATCTAACATCCGCAATAGGGAGCACTAGTATGCATTTTGATCTGGCACATGCGGCGGTCATCGTTGTCGCTCTGATTGTCACAAACCTGGCATTGAAGTCGTCCGGCGTGATCAACGAAGAAAGCAAACACCAATGGAACTGGAAAGTTTTTCTGGCCTACTTCGTGGTCGTCTTTATCATCAATCTGGTGTGGCCGATTTAAAGCTTCAGGTCGGAAAGTCTATCCCGCACTTGATACGGCTGCTGAGAATGAGCCGCTCCAATAGATTACCAAGTGGGAAGAGTTTGAGCATAACAGGCTGAAAAATAGGAAGGAGCTGGCATGCGGTTTTTGACGTCCCTCATATTCATTGGTGTTCTGGCAACCGCGGCGAATTCTGACGTAACCAGTCGAAACGGTGGCCCAAGCAACAGTCAAATGCTTTCAAAGGGTGGTGACGGAGGTGTTGATGGCGTCGCTTTCTTTCGCCCAGTCTTAAGCGGAGTATTGTATCGCTCTGGTTTCAAAGGCGGCGACAAGGATCGAACGGGTCTGAGTAAAGTTCAACGCGAGACCCTTTGCGATGAAGGGTTTTCAACCGGGTTTTACGCAGACTTCGGCAAGAACACCGAATACGGCCGCACAAGTTGCGGAAACGGATCTTTCGACTATCAAAGCGCCAGATCCTCCCGACCCAGTGCTGTCATGGCGTCCATACACGAGGTGATTGAAAACCCTGGAAAGGGCCCTGTTCTGGTACACTGCATGTGGGGCGTTCATTCCTCGGGTGCATTGTCGGCAATGGCGCTCGTTCAGTTTTGCGGTTGGACGGAAGAAAGGGCCAAGGAATATTGGAATGATGCCCGAAACGGGGCGCCTTGTTCAGGCGGATGCGACAAGTGGATTGACTCAAAGTTCTCCAACTTCAGTGTCGACCCAAAGTTAAAAATCTCCACCGAACAACAGACAGCGATTTGCCCTAAATGATATTGGGAGGACTATCCAAATGAAGCTCAGTCTTCTAGGGTCACTTGCTTTCATCGCACCCACTGTCTTGTTGGCGAACGACGATGTTCTTGGTGAAGCCACGACATTTGAGAGTCCCAATGGCGTCACTGAACGCTGTATTAGGATCGAAAAAATTCCTACGGGCGAGTATAAGAAAAGCGATCTTGAGGAAGAAACGGCCTATTGCGAGATCGATTTCTATGCCTCCGAGATCGCTATTTGCCCAAAAACCTGGAGTACCAGTCCAGGAATGGCCGTCTACGATATTTCGGAAGGACCCTACAAGGGGAACCGTTCTGAGTTCGAGAGAAACGCTTGCAAAGAGGGGAAGGCGGCAAAAGATCTGGCCAAGGACAGGGTAGCCAAATTCAAATCCACCATGAACCAAAAGGGCACCAGTGGAACATTTTCCACCTCGTCGCTGCTTTACTATCATTTTTCTAGGTATTTTGACACGACTGTCAAAGTTCCAGTCGCCGTTTGGCGTAGCATGGACGCCCAAGCGCATTTTTCCGAAGTCGCAGAGCCTGGTCTTGTGATTTCTGGCGGCTCTCATGGCGGGCGCATGAACCATGAAGGCTGGCGGGTCTTCGCGGCTGCGGATGCCGACCCAAACTCATACCAACCAACCGATGATCTGTTCACCTCGGATCGAACGCAAATATACGGTGTACTGCTTGATAGTCCTGGGCATCGATACGGCTCGGAAATCAACGGCACCCGCAAGTCTGGTTGGGGGAAAGGCCAAAACCGTGATTTCCAGGAAACGCCTGCTTTCTTGGCTTTGCGTTCCTCAAAACCCCTGCCAGAGGCTATTGAAGAGGGCGTTAAAGAAGGCAGAAAGGACCGGCAGATCAACAAGGATCTCGGTCCTGATGTCAGTGATCAACAGATGACATTTTGGATGCAAGAAATTACGGAGATTGTTCTCCTCGATTTCATCTTTAGCCAGCAGGACCGCGTGGGAAACATAGACTTCACACCCTATTGGTATTGGGTCGAAGACGGAAAACTGAAGCATAAGAAAGCCAAGCACCATGAGCCAAACGATGGAGATATTCCCGCCGACGCATTATTGATCCGCCGCAGCAATCTAAACGACAACGATGCTGGAGGGCGGGTCGAGTATGCCAACTTCGCGAAATCCACTCAAATGCTGGAGAAAATGCGGCACTTCTCTCCAAGCACGTACCGGCGCTTGGTTGCGTTGAATAGTGACCTTCAAACACGAGGTGCTATTTATGACTGGTTGTCGCAGAGCCTAGGGTTGTCAGATAGGCAGATTGCCCAAGTTGTGAAAAACACCGCGTTGGCAACGTCCATCCTACAGAACAATTGTTCTAGTGGTGATTTGATGTTCGACTTGAACCCTGTCGCATTCTTTTTGCGAAACGACACCGAGGTGGCGGCATTAGACTGTAATGACCCGTAAGCGTTCTGCCCTTATTGCGGCGTTCATTTGGACCGCTCTGTTAGCCTGTAAAGCGGCGGCGTTGGATGTCATCGTCATATCGGATCTGAATGGCAGCTACGGTTCGGTGGTGTATTCTCCTCGCGTCGACAAAGCGATTGAGCGGATAATCGAGATTGATCCCGATCTGGTGATTTCGACGGGCGACATGGTCGCGGGACAGCGCATTCCCAACTTGTCAGACAAACAGGTCAGGGAGATGTGGAAGGCGTTTCACGAGGCCGTATCCGATCCTTTAGCGGCTGCCGGAATTCCATTTGCGGTCACGCCCGGAAACCACGACGCTTCTGCCTATCGCGGGTTCGAGCGTGAAAGAAGAATTTATGCGAAGGAATGGACACCAAGAAAGCCAGATGTCGATTTCCTGCTCTCAGATGACTATCCTTTCTTCTACGCGTTTGAAATGCAGGGCGTAACGTTTGCATCTTTGGATGCTACGACCCTAGGGCCGTTATCCGGCGACCAGCAGGACCGACTTGAGGAACTGGGGGCAAACGGAGACCCGATTGTCACTTTCAGTCACCTCCCTCTTTGGCCATTCGCGATCAAGCGCGAACGCGAAATCATCGGTGACCCGACACTTGAAAAAATCTACCTGGAAAGCGGCGTAGTTCTGCATCTGTCAGGCCACCATCATGCCTTCTACCCCGGTTGGAAAGACGGTGTGGCTTATGTCTCTCAAGCTTGTTTGGGGGGTGGCCCGCGGCGGCTTATTGGCGATAGCGCCAGATCACCTCACAGCTTCACTCATGTTACGTTCCAGCCGAACGGAGAGTTTGGGATAGCGGTATATCGAGGGCCTGATTTCGAAAGGTCGGTAAACTTCAAGTCGCTCCCGAAAGAGATCAGATCCCCAAATGCGGTTTTGAAGCGCTTAGACCTTGTGAAATGACTAGAGGTTGAGTTTCAGCTCAACTTTTTCAGGGACCAGATCGTTTACCATCTCTTCGATCCGAGCTTCTGAAAGTCCGCCCGAGGTAATGAATAGCAAAGAAACGCGAGATTTGCCAGGAACGTGGTGTTTTCTGACCAGCTTCCAGCCAGCGTCTGCGGCCATGGCTTCAATGTCTCCGCTGACTTTCAATGAATGCTCTTCGTCTGAAGCCTTGAGCGAAATTTCCACGCCCTTGTTCCGCCCACCGAGCCAAATGAAACACCAACATACAACCGCCACCAGTGTGGCCATCAAGGGCAAGCCCAGCCCTACCGCGAGCCCAAGCACGGTCACTATAATCATTTCCACCGTGTCGACCGGGTCATCCATATTTGATCGGAACCTCAACAGGGCTCCTATTCCAAAGATCACGAACCCGATCATTGATCCGTGCTGGACTACCAAGAATCCAACCGCCATGCCGACAAGCGCGTATAAGAAGAACAGCCTCGGCATCATGATATCACTGACACTTCTGCGGGCTCTCCGCCTCACAGGGTGATAAACGATCAGTCCAGTCAATATGACAGTTACGATGACGTCGAAAGTAAAGAAAAACAGTTCCTGTTTGCCCCGAAACTGTATCCAACGTCGTTCGATAAGTACTTCTGACTCCGAAGTACCGGCCAACATGGTCGCGGGGTCGACTTGTGACACCGCAGCGCCTGGCAACAGCACCATCAATAGCACGGCCATGAGTGGGAAAGTCTTGTTCAACTTGTCTTCCTTCCTGCTCACTTCGAAGGCTTACGCTTCACCAAATGCACATCGTGCCCCATTCAATTCAATCGCAACAGGCGGGATAAGGTAAAGAGATTTCCGTGCATTCTTCGGACATCGCATCCGGACTGTGATACGAACGCTGATACGTGGATATGGTCCAAGCGCGAGAAAATCCAATGTCAGAACACAAGTTGCCTCGGTCGAAACTTGGGTTTTCACGGTGCTTCCTCAAGCTTGGGACACTGGCTTCATTTGCAAGCGCTACTGTTGCATTTCTGGCATGGAGCGAGCTCGCCCATGCCGAGAGTCCTGGCTTGACACTCGTCGACTCCTTCAAGGTGGCGGATAAATCGGACGGCTTCTCGGAGCCTTCCGGATTGTCTCTGTCCAACGCTGAGGGCTTCTTGTGGTCAGTCAGCGACGCTGAACCTAAACTGCACCTACTTGGAATAGACGGGGTACTGGGAAACTCTTTCAAGCTGCCTTCGTCGTCGGGATCAGATCTGGAGGGTGTCGTATCACGAAAAGATGGGTCTGTTTTAGTGCTTCAGGAAACTGATCGATCAATTCTAGTCCTCCACCCGACCGACCCCATTCAACTGACAACAGTTCGACTTGCTGCCCTCAAGGGTTACTCTGCCGCTGCTGAGATGCTCGTCGGCAATCCATTGAACAAGGGACCTGAGGGCATCACCGTCGATCCGGACACCGGCCGAGTATTCGTGGTTATCGAAGGTCAGCCGCGGCTGTTGTTGGTATTATCACCAGAGCTGACTGAGATTGAGGAAATCATCCCTTTGGATCGCGAATCTGGTTTTATGTCTGATCGCGTAAAGGATGATGAACTGGATTTGAGTGGCCTGGCATGGTCCCGGTCCTCACGTTCTCTTTGGATTGTGAGTGACAAAAGCCGTCAGATCTTCGTCTACAATCCAGAGTCCAAGTCCGTGAAGCCTATCCGCTTGATGTTCACAGAAGATGGAAAACAAAAGGAAGTTAAACATCCCGAAGGAATCGCTCTCGATGAGGCCAAAGGGCTTCTCTATATCCTGACAGACGATGCTAAGAAATCGCGGCTTTATGTTTTTGAGCAACCGGAGTTGTGAGGACTGTCCTACTAGTTCTCTACTCTAAATGGTTAAAATGCGGGGTTGTGTAATTGAGCGCCGTCGTATGTGCAGCGTATTAAGTAAATCTGCGCTCTGGTCGCTGTGTATCTCGAAAGCACCAGTCGTGATCAAATTTGAGTACCGGTAAGCTCAGACATTCAAACCTCGTAATAGGATTGGGTTTTAACATGCTCAATCATGCT
>NZ_JBQERS010000031.1:0-7581 GCF_056535285.1 Ruegeria sp. O11
GTAGCCGAATAGGCGGTAGACCAACGCTAAGTGTCGCGGGATGGAGCAGCCCGGTAGCTCGTCAGGCTCATAACCTGAAGGTCGCAGGTTCAAATCCTGCTCCCGCAACCACTTTTACCGAACCAGCCGCCGAAAGGCGGCTTTCATCGTTCTGGGCCAAACCAAGCATCGCCGTCAGCGCGCCAGTTTCCAATGAGTTCAATTGTATATGTCCCATCTTCCGGGACCAATCGAATCTCTGATAGCCGACACTGGCATATATTTAGAGGGGTCCTTAGTATCATTTCGCAGTTTGTGGCAGTTGGTCAAATCTATGAAAACCACCCGTAACTTATGGATCGATTTTTCAGCGGCTTTATCGCAATGAACAATCACTTGGCGGATCTAGGAGACCCGCTTCCTCTATTCCATGTTACTAGGTAGTAGCGCGCTAGAAGCCCCCTTTTCTAACAGTCCTTAAGTATCGTCCGTCGTTCGGTAAGCCTACCCGTTGAGTTATCATACTATCGGAATCTCAAAATTTCGATTAATTTGAAGTTACGTGCCCCAACTCAATCAAACCTATTTCTGAAGGAAAGGGAGCATAGTTTTGTCTATTGATTTTCCAAATTGGCCACCAGAACCTTACAACTCTGACAGTTGGCCACCACCGTGGCTTAGATTTGAGCGCGAGTATCCAAATTCGGAACGGCGTTCGCGACTAATATCGCATTCCGATGCGCCATATATCGCCATCGCGACGGATGAAGAGACTGATCGGGAAACACTTGGAGCTATTGCATCGGACTATTTGGATAAAGTTGAAGATTATCTAACAAGTCATGGGCAATCGTTGAATTGGCCTGAAGGGTGGGGCGGAAATCAGTTTAATGACAACGCCAAAGCTGGAAACTGGGACTTGGTTCACTGGCTGAATATCTGGCCTCCGGTTGACAGCGGTGCGAATGACAACCCACCTCAAATTGCGTCATGGAACCTGTCCCGCGATGAACTCCACAGATTGCCAGCAACGATAGTCATGGTGGCGACAGAATTCATAAATGATCAGGGGGAACCTGCCGAGTTCTCTATCGGTGTCAGCATTCCTATGCTGGTGGAGGAAACAGATGGTGGTAAACTCCGCGTCATCATTCGCTCGTTCACAGCAGAATACCCGGTTGTATCGCAGCAGAGTTGGTCGACCGTGGATGCTAAGGCCGCATTTCCGTCTCGAGAGGAACGACAGATCGAACTTGGGGCACTTACAAATGATTTAGTAAACTATCCATCTGATATTCTAAATCAAATTGGAGCCGCGGCTTCTGTTGAACCGAGATCCATCGATCTAGAGCAAATCTTTATCTTGTCCGATGTTGACCCGGATTTTCTGGAAGAACCGGTTGTTATCGAAACAGTTTCGAAAGCGCTTGGGTCAATCGAGCGATTTCCAAATCGCTTAAGTTATTCGGTGACCAACAAGATCAAGGCAATACCAATTGGCGGTGCGCAACAGCGACAATTCCACTTCGAATTGCTATCCACTGAAACCTGCCCACTGATCACCCATGTAGGTGAGGGCGAAGCAAAAATTTGGACTCAAGTTCCGCCTGCTTCGAAATTACCTTTTGATCCTGCAAATCCAGCATTGCCTTACGATTGGGATCGAAGGCGACCCACTCGTACAGATGATTTCCTTGATCGCTTCAGAGAGTTGGGAAAACTGACGAACGGGAATGAATTGACGCTGGAAGATCTGGGGTTTCGTGTTCGCCGATGCCCAGATTTTGTTCCAGGTGACCAAGATGGACTTGGCAATCCCGGACCGACCAAAGTTTTAAGGCTACCCGCGAACAAGGAGATTCTACTACGAAGTAATGAGTATTCAGCACTACTTGCCTATGTTAACTGCGTTGAATTTTTCGATTTGTTGAGATCGTTTGGAATTATCTTGGACGATTTCGTTGTTCGGGCAGAAAGGGACATTCAGATCTTTTACCGGTACGGTATTGCTCCGGGTCCTGGCAAAGATGGGCGAACGGTAAACGCGCAGGTCGCCTATGACTGCAAATCTGATGCTGCGACGTTGCCGACAATTCGAATGAATCTCGCACTTGCAGAACTGACACGTTGGGACCGGCCATTGAACAGCGACGGACAGCGTACCGTTGCGCAGCCCCTTGGCCTCGCGACTGACAAGCGCTGGATGCTTCATGAGTTTGGGCACTATTTGTTGGCTGCGCGTCTTGGGAAGCTTGAATTTGATTTTGCGCACAGCGCCGGTGACGCAATGGCCGCTATTGTTTGTGATCCGGAGTCTAGGCTGGCTGACCCGCGAAATGGTGTCGCCGAAAGCTATCGTGGAATCACATTCCCATTCGTGTTTTCGACGCGTCGCCACGACAGATCCCCCACGTTAGGTTGGGCGTGGTACGGAGAATTGAACCGGTCTGTTATTGAATCGCCGCCAACTGGTTGTGACGACCTGAAGGGTTATCTGACGGAACAGATCCTTTCGACAACGCTCTTCCGGCTTTATCGTGCGCTGGGTGGAGACTCGATGGATGCGGACGCACCGGATGTTTACCTGCGCCAACGTGCGTCTTTTGTGACGATGTACTTGTTGGTACGGGCAATCCAATCATTCGGGCAATCGCCATCGAGGGCAGAAATGCTGGAGCTGGCGATCGAACAAATTGACCGTTTGCAGGCTGGAGTGATTGAAATGCCTCCTATCCCAGATCTACCAAATAACCTACCCCAACCGGATGGTTGGAAAGGGGGTATGGTCCACAAAGTGGTACGGTGGTCATTTGAAACGCAAGGCATGTTTGTCGAGAACCTTGAAGAGACACACAATGGCATGGGCAAAGCGCCTGACGTCGATGTCTATATCGAAGATTCCCGCCCGCTTAGAGAGATGGTGAACGGCAGTTGGTTTAATTTCGGCGTGGGCAGTTATTGCCCGGTCTCGCTAGATTGGCGTGATGATGCGCAATGGACAATGCCGGATCAGGTGATTTTCGGGAATCGTGGATCGGTTACAGCTGAGGGCTGCACGCTTCGCCGCTGGTATGGGGTGGTCTTTAATCCAGAAGAGGATTGGGGTCTTTCCTCCATTATTATCTGGCTTCCGCTCTTTTCACAGGAAGACAATTTGCCGGACATTGGAGCAGGCGACAGGCGGGTTCTGCCGTTCAACGATGAGGGCGAAGCCCTGGCAGAGTTTGAGCGAATAGTGAACGCCGACCGACCGCAAGGTAGCACAGCATATGGTCTGGCGCTTTATGAAATCACTTGTCCAGACGATCGTGCCAATACAGATCCGCTGCAAAGCCTTGGGGTGGCTGTCGGGACAACATCCAGCAACCTACCCAAAACACCCCGAGCATTGACCGACCTCGTAGCTAATGACAATAACCTTGGGTTGCGGGTTATTCGGTTCATATGACTTCCGGCACAGGATCACTGTCCCATGGCGTGGGCCATTCGACTTTTGACGCGTCCAGCACCGTCATCAGCGTCGGACAATCGATACCCGCTATTGGATTTCCATCGACGTCTGTGTCGTTGGCTCTGTCAAACAGGGCATCCCAAATACCTGCAGCCAGATGGCGACTGGCCGTACTGTCGGTCGGGTAGTGCACGCCAATACGTTCTCGGTTCACTGCTATTCGATGCGCAATTGCAAGCAGTGGTGACTTTATGGGCGCGGTCCCGCGCAAGTCACTCCATCGTGGTTTCCGAAGCAGATGCCCATCCTCTGGGCTTGGAACAATATCCGCACCATCAATCGAAACTTTATCTTTCAGCACTCCGTAGCGGTAATAAATTCCCGGTATTTCTAGCAAAAGAAGCGAAATGAAATGCGCAAGAAATGAATGTCCGCTTGGGAATGCCGGATGTGCGGGTGGGCCGAACGGTACAGTCAGGCCGGGGCGGAGGATCGATGGTCGCACTCTTTTGTAATGTGCTTTGTAAGCCATGTAGATCACGTTACCTATTGCCAGCCCGACGTTTATCAGGTCGAGCGTATTGGGGTGATCAAACGAATTGATGCCCAGAAAATGAATGAGATAATCCGGTAGACCATCTGCCTGGACGTCGCTTTCCACAAGATAGTTCCACCGATCGTCCTCCATATAGATTTTGAGTTTCTCCAACTCGCCCTTGATAAATAGGAACGCGGCCAAATTCTCAGCGGCTGTATCTCCGGGTTGCCATTTCAGGTCGTTTGCTTCCAGCCAACGCAGCTTAATCGGGTCGATACCTGGCGGGATGCGGCCAAGGGAAATCGGTAACCATTTCCCAAATTGCCCAGCGATTTCAAGGGCTGCGAGCGTACCGGGCTCACTCCGGTCAGCGGCGCGCAGCCACTCACCCAATTGCGGATCAAACGGAAGTGTCCAGAAACGCAAATCCGGATCCCAGTCGGCGGTCGTCCATTCCAGCGGGTCACTGTTAGGTTGGTAGGGATTGATTATGAATTCGAGCGGAAATGGAGTTTCACCGGAATTGTCTGGTGTGAAGTTAAGCGACCAAGGCAACAGCGCCAGTTCAATGGGGGTAGCATAGTAGCTACGGATAAAGCCGATGCCACCGTCAGCTCCGACCGGGATCGCACCCATGCCCATGCCGTTACCCATGCCCATGCCCATGCCGTTACCCATGCCCATGCCCATGCCGTTACCCATGCCCATGCCCATGCCGTTACCCATGCCCATGCCCATGCCGTTACCCATGCCCATGCCCATGCCGCGACCCATGCCCATGCCACTACCCATGCCCATGCCCATGCCCATGCCGCGACCCATGCCCATGCCACTACCCATGCCGTTGGCTGTGTCCTTTCTAGAAGTCATTGGAAATCCCCCTATCGAATAATATGGACTTGAGATTTCGTCGACTCAAAGTCCTCTAACGCGGCAAACCCGCAATAAATAACCCACTTTTTAGGGCCAATTTGTCTTCTCTACGTACAAATGGATACCACGAAACAAACCGATCCACCGAGAAATCTTTGTCGAGCCTTAGAATCTCGGCTCCAACGGCCCGTGCCTTTTCCTCTTGACCGTTCATTGCAAGACTGGCCGCCAGAATTCTCAAGGTCGCAATAAAGCGAGAGTTGACCTGACGTGCCTTCTGCAACCAGGAAATCGCTTCAGCATAATTTCCCGAGGAAAACTCGGCGATTCCAACCCCGGTCCACCAAGTAAAGTTCAAGGTGTCAAACGGGCTTAGTTTAAATGCATTCTGAAACCGGGGTATCGCCTCGTCTCTTCGGCCTAAATACGACAATGTTACTCCACTGGTTGCCCAGCCGAGTGCATTATTCTGATCGAGGGACAGGGCCAGATCAAACATCGACATCGCTTGATGCGGATCACCCTCAATGAGGCTTGTCAGATGCCCAGCGACCACTTGGCAGAAAGGATCATCAGGATCCAATGCGATGGAATGTCTGGCATGCTCAACAGCCAGCAGTTTGTCGCGCTCAGGATTGTTGGAGCGTTCCTCGCCAACGAGGTAATTCAATCGCCAAGCGGAGTAAGCATAGGCTCTGGCATAGGTAGGATCCAGTTCCATAGCCCTTTGCAACGCTATTCCGGATTGATGATACCCCTCATCTGTGAACCGATACAGTTCTGATGCCGCCTTGAGAACGCAATCATACGCATCAAGGCTATGGGTAGAGCGATTTCGAACGCGTTCAATCCCGTGCGCGTTCAGGCGGGGCTCGAATGAGCCGACAACTGCGGCAACTATTGTGTCTTGAAAATCGAACAGATCTTCGGCGGTCCCGTCGAACGACTCGGACCAGATTGACCGGTTCAAGGCAACATCAACCAATTCCGCTGTAATCCGAAGCCGATTGCCCTGTCGGCGCACGTTTCCATCCATTACATAGTTTACGCCCAACTGCGCCGCGATCTCCTGGAGATCAATCGATCGATTGGCAAAACGCAATGTGGAGGCGCGGGCGATTACGTGAAATGCATGGCTGCGGGATAGGCCGCTGATAATGTCTTCGGTGATCCCTGATCCAAAATACTCTTCCATTTCATGGCCAGAAGACGCGCGAAATGGCAAGACGGCCACTGTAGGTCGCGATGTCCATTCAATGAAAGGTTGGTGTAGGCTCGCGCTTTCTGAGGAAGAAGTTTCCAGTGGCACAACCTGAAACAAGTGGATAACTCGATTGATGTTTTTTAGTCGCGGCGTACCAATATCTCTGAAGCGAACATTGATCTTACTTCCTGCCAGTTCTCGAACCAGTCCTGTCGCAACGATTTGACCCGGCGCTGCAGCGTCATGAATACGCGAGGCAATGTTGACGCCGTCACCCAATATGTTTCCGTGGCTCACCAAAACATCTTCGACATTTACTGCAATCCTTAATTGCAAATTTTCACGGGTGCCCCTTTGCGCCTCTGGATGTGGTTTCTTCTGAGCGTCGACAGCCCATTTCAAGGCAGCCACCACGCTGCTGAATTCAACGAGGATCGCGTCTCCGACAGTTTCGACCAATCGGCCATCATATTGCTTAAGCAATGGCAACAGCAACTCTTCTCTGAGCGATTTCCACTGGTTGCTTGTCCAAACATCGTCTTCTGCCATTAGGCGGGAAAAACCGGCAACATCTGCGAACGCGACAACTGCAAGCCTGCGCGTTTCAGAAATTGGAGGTTCGTTTTCACTCGCCATTGAAAGTCTTTCTGAAGAATCCTGTACGTTGTTTATGAATGATAACTTGAAGGCAGAGTAACGATAGGATTGTCTTCGGTCTATTGCCTCATCTAATGAATGGCGTCTTCTAACTGCTCTGATATAGTCGATATGCTTCTTTTGCCGAACGTTTTGGCTTCTTTGACTTCCTGTTACGCAGGAGGCTTCTACTCTCAGGATAAGTTCGATGAGGTCATACCCGAACACAACACGCTTTTGGTCGAAGGCCTGAAGAAAGCTGGTGTTAAGCCGTAGAGTTGGTCCAAATGCCAAAGTTCGCAAACTGCCGCAGACAAAACGTGCCAAAGGTAGATCCAATTTTGGCGCAATGTCCTCGAAAGGTTCTAAGCAATCGCTCATTGCTTCAATCGGCGACGACTGTTCCAGCCCAAAGCGGACATTCGTAACAAGATTTTGCAATTTCCGAGATCGGATCTAGGTGCGTTCATAACGCTGCATTTCTGACATTGATTTCATTAAAGAAAATCTTGGAACTTTGCCCATAAGTTTGCATGCTACAGAGAACTCATGGAATAAACAGGCCGTCAGGCTTATCGGCGGTGCCCAAATGCAGCTTACTCCCAATCGCCAGCAGATGAGCGCCAAGTGTCGGCTTCGCCATCCCAAACACTGGCGCTGACGCATGGCGTTGGGTTTATTCCGTCGCAATTGGATCCATGAATATCTGCTACGACAACGCGTCGACGCCCAAAATCAACGACCGTCCAGCCTTGGTTGAGCAAGGAGTGCACCTCTTCGCTAACCCAAAAGTGCGACATGCATCCACCAGTTCCGCAATAAAGAGATGCAGCACTCGAACACGCGAATCCAGATTCATTCAGAACCCAGTCGGGTTGTAGATCTCCGTCGAGATCGACC
>NZ_JBQERS010000032.1:0-2500 GCF_056535285.1 Ruegeria sp. O11
TGGTTGCGGGAGCAGGATTTGAACCTGCGACCTTCAGGTTATGAGCCTGACGAGCTACCGGGCTGCTCCATCCCGCGACACTTAGCGTTGGTCTACCGCCTATTCGGCTACTTGAGACCGGGTAGTGTTCTTTTCATCGTTTTAGAGAGAAGGGGGATTTTACTAGGTTTGGCGGTGACCTACTCTCCCGGGGCTTAAGCCCAAGTACCATTGGCGCGGCAGTGCTTAACTTCCGGGTTCGGGATGGGACCGGGTGTTTCACTTGCGCTATGACCACCAAACCGAGGAAAATCCCCGTCGCTCTTTTTGCAGTGCAAAAAGGCGACGCGTGGCAGGCAGCGTATTTGCATGCAAATGCGCGTTGCCACTCGGTTGTTATGTCACCCCTTACGGGGTTTCACATCAATCAACGTTGTCCAACTCAAGGTCAGTGTATGCTTTTGATTTTGTCTTTCCATTACTGGATCAAATCAAGCCTATCGGGCGATTAGTACCGGTCAACTGAACGCATTACTGCGCTTACATCTCCGGCCTATTGACGTGGTGGTCTTCCACGGCCCTCAGGGAGACCTTGTTTTGAGGGGGGCTTCCCGCTTAGATGCCTTCAGCGGTTATCCTGTCCGATCATAGCTACCCAGCACTGCCGTTGGCACGACAACTGGTCCACCAGTGGATCGTTCACCCCGGTCCTCTCGTACTAGGGGCAACTCCTCTCAAGTCTCCTACACCCACGGCAGATAGGGACCGAACTGTCTCACGACGTTCTAAACCCAGCTCACGTACCTCTTTAAACGGCGAACAGCCGTACCCTTGGGACCTGCTCCAGCCCCAGGATGAGATGAGCCGACATCGAGGTGCCAAACACTGCCGTCGATATGGACTCTTGGGCAGTATCAGCCTGTTATCCCCGGCGTACCTTTTATCCGTTGAGCGATGGCCCTTCCACTCGGGACCACCGGATCACTATGGCCGTCTTTCGACTCTGCTCGACTTGTCAGTCTTGCAGTCAGGCTGGCTTCTGCCATTGCACTCAACGAGCGATTTCCGACCGCTCTGAGCCAACCTTCGCGCGCCTCCGTTACGCTTTAGGAGGCGACCGCCCCAGTCAAACTACCCGCCACGCAGGGTCCCGGATCCGGATAACGGACCGCGGTTAGACATCAAGAGTGCGAAGGGTGGTATCTCAAGGGAGGCTCCACGGATACTTGCGTTTCCGCTTCAAAGCCTACCACCTATCCTGCACATCACAATCCTGATGCCAGTGCGAAGCTGTAGTAAAGGTGCACGGGGTCTTTCCGTCTAACCGCGGGAAGCCTGCATCTTGACAGGCAATTCAATTTCGCTGAGTCGATGTTGGAGACAGCGGGGAAGTCGTTACGCCATTCGTGCAGGTCGGAACTTACCCGACAAGGAATTTCGCTACCTTAGGACCGTTATAGTTACGGCCGCCGTTTACCTGGGCTTCAATTCAAGGCTCTCACCTCTCCTTTTAACCTTCAGGCACCGGGCAGGCGTCAGACCCTATACGTCGTCTTGCGACTTCGCAGAGCCCTGTGTTTTTAATAAACAGTCGCCACCCCCTGGTTTGTGCCCCCAGCCCCTAGTTGCCTAGGAACCGGGCCTCCTTCTCGCGAACTTACGGAGGTATTTTGCCGAGTTCCTTCAACATCGTTCTCTCAAGCGCCTTGGTATGCTCTACCAGTCCACCTGTGTCGGTTTAGGGTACGGTCTGATGGAGGGCTATTTCCAGGAACCACTCAGCAGCCCAATCAATCCGATAAGATTGAACTACACCTGTGATCCGTCACATCCTCCTGGCCTAGGAATATTAACCTAGTTCCCATCGCCTACGCCTTTCGGCCTCGGCTTAGGGGCCGGCTTACCCTGCTCAGATTAGCTTTAAGCAGGAACCCTTGGACTTTCGGCGAGAGTGTCTCTCACACTCTTTGTCGCTACTCATGTCATCATTCTCACTAGTGATCTCTCCACCGGATGGCTCACGCCCCGGCTTCATCGAAAGAACCTATGTCTGCGCTACCGCCTATTCGGCTACTTGAGCGCGATTACTCGCGCCGCATAACCGGCGGCAATATAGACAAGGTTCTATGTCACACTACGCTCTGCTACCGATGCTTACGCATCCCTAGACTTCGGCTCATGGCTTGAGCCCCGTTACATCTTCGCCGCAGGACAACTTATTTAGACCAGTGAGCTGTTACGCTATCTTTAAAGGATGGCTGCTTCTAAGCCAACCTCCTGGTTGTTTTGGTCGTCCCACCTGCTTTCCCACTTAGCCATGAATTAGGGGCCTTAGTCGTAGGTCAGGGTTGTTTCCCTCTCCACTACGGACGTTAGCATCCGCAGTGTGTCTGCCATCTAGTACTCCCGGGTATTCGGAGTTTGGTTAGGATCAGTAAGCCTGTGGGGCCCCATTACCCATCCAGTGCTCTACCCCCCGGGGTATTCGGATGACGCTCTACCTAAATAGATTTCGCAGAGA
>NZ_JBQERS010000033.1:0-5779 GCF_056535285.1 Ruegeria sp. O11
GCATAGCCATCGCTATTGGTGAGATGGTCGACGCATCGATTGGGATGATCGAGGCGATGCACAGGCGGTTGGAAAAAGAAAAGCTCACAGCAGAGAACCGATGGCGGATTGTGCAAGAGTGCGCTTCTGAGGTGGGACCAGCCCTTTTTTATTCTCTGGCGATTATCACGGTTAGTTTTTTGCCTGTTTTCGTTCTGGAAAATCAGGAAGGTAGGCTCTTCTCGCCACTCGCTTATACCAAAACCTACGCCATGGCTGCAGCCGCCATCCTTTCGATAACGCTGGTTCCGGTCTTGATGGGTTACTTTGTAAGGGGGCGTATTCTACCGGAGCGAAAAAATCCGCTAAATCGCTTGGTTGTGTTCGTGTACCGCCCATTTCTGGACGCGGCAATTGCCTGGCCATGGGCAACAACACTGTTGGCCGGCGTTCTGGTGACGTCCATGTGGTACCCGTACCAGAGAATTGGCTCTGAATTCATGCCCGAGTTGAACGAAGGTGATTTTCTCTACATGCCGAGCTTCTACCCCGGGATCTCGACGGGAAAAGCCCGTGAGGTACTGCAGCAGACCAACCGCCTGATCGCGACCGTGCCTGAAGTCGAAACTGTTCACGGTAAAGTTGGGCGTGCGGAGACTGCAACCGATCCAGCACCTCTAACGATGGTGGAGACCACAATCCAACTCAAGCCGGAAGAAGAATGGCGCCCCGGCATGACAATGGAGAAAATCCGGAATGAGCTCGATCGTATCGTTCAGGTTCCGGGCGTTACAAATGTTTGGATCCAACCTATCAAGAACCGCATCGATATGCTTGCGACAGGTATCCGTACTCCTGTCGGTGTCAAAATATCCGGCACCGACTTGGAGGTCATTACAGATATAGGGATCGAAGTAGAGCGTGCGGTCGCTGATATTGATGGAACGGCTTCCGCCTACGCAGAGCGACCTGTTGGCGGGCGTTTCATCGAAATCGACGTCAAACGAGATGCCGCCTCCCGATACATGATGAGTGTTCGAGAAGTTCAGGACGTAGTGCAGACCGCAATTGGCGGTATGCAAGTGTCGGAATCTGTGGAGGGGCTGGAGAGGTTTCCTATAAACCTTCGGTACCCTCAGGCATGGCGAGACAGCCCGGAACGGCTCGAAAATCTTCCTGTCGTCACGCCGTCGGGTGCTCATGTGCCACTGTCCGCTCTCGCCGATATTCGAATAGTTGACGGGCCGGGAATGATACGATCAGAGAACGCTCGACGAACTGGGTTCGTGTTCATCGACATCGCGGGGCGCGACCTGGGCGGCTATGTGGCCGAAGCACAAGAGGTGGTTACAGAAAAGGTCGACCTGCCTCCAGGTTACTCGCTGACTTGGTCAGGGCAGTATGAGTACATAGAGAGAATGCAGGACAGGTTGACGATCGTTGCTCCTGCAACCCTGCTAATTATCACGCTCATGCTTTTCTTGGCGTTCAATCGGGTGATTGAGGTCGGGATAATTCTTGCGGCGCTCCCGGTCGCATTGGCAGGTGGGGTTTGGTTCTTATGGTATCTTAACTTCGATATCTCAATTGCTGTGCTCGTGGGCTTCATCGCGCTGGCGGGAGTTGCCGTGGAAACAGCGATTGTCATGTTGTTGTACCTCAATCTTGCTTGGGAGAAACGTCGAGGGCTGGCGCAATCGGAACAGCGAAAGCTGACACGTGACGATATCGAAGACGCGGTGTTCGAAGGAGCCGTTCTTCGGGTTCGGCCGAAGGTAATGACTGTAGCCACGATCTTTGCAGCACTGATACCCATCATGTACGGCACCGGTACAGGCTCTGAAATCATGCAGCGGATCGCTGCGCCGATGATTGGGGGCATGGTGACAGCGACCCTTCTTACGCTTTTTGTCATTCCCGCAATATTCGTGATTTGGAAACGGCTCGCGCTCAATCGCGTGAACCGAGAGATCTCCCACACGATCCAGGAAGTGCCCCCTGCGCTTCCGGCAGAATAATACCCACAACCTTGAAACAGGAGCATCTGATGAAAACTTTGACTGCAATTTTGGCCCTATTGGCCGTGTCTACAACATCCGGCATCGCGCAAACGAACCACGGCATGGACCATTCCAACATGCCCATGTCTTCCGAACAGATGGAAGGTGCGGTCCACGCAAAGGCTTTGGTGAACTCAATTGGCGACGAAACCGCTAACGTCAGCCATGATCCGATCCCCGAGATCGGGTGGCCCGCGATGACGATGGATTTGCAGCTTCTTGAGAATGCCCAGATGATGGGTGAGATCAGCGCAGGTGACGAAGTCACACTGATGTTGGTCAAAAGCGATGATGGTATGTATGCGATCGGCGCGATCATGAAAAACTGAGTCTGTTGATGCGGCAGCTATTCACCAATGATGTGATTGTTCGCCGTTTCAACGACTGTAGGAAATTCTATGAACTAAGAGAAATGGAGTAGGAGCCACTCAAGAACCAAATCGTATTTCAACGATCTGTGGCTCTGCTCATAAGTTATCAGTCCATTGTCGGTTAAAGGCGCTTTAAGCAATTCGTTGACTGATTGAAGCTCCAAAGCTCAGAAAATCTTCCGGCTATACTGATTGAACAGAGCAATCCAGGCAAGCAGTACACAAACTGCCAACGCTTCGGTATCTCCGGCCCGCGCCACTGCAGTTAAACTGCGCAAAATTCTGGAGCTACTTGCGCAGCCCAGTGGAAATCTGACCGACAAGCAAATCCCACCTAAAACATTTCACAATTGGAATGTGTGTACTACATTGTCGCCGAGATGACTTCACGCGGCCATTCAACGGACCAGCGTCGAATTGTCTGGGGCGTTGCCTTGTTGGTTTTTGCTTCAGTCGAAAACGCAGCGCGGAGCGGTCAAAATGAGGATATCTCCAGGGCGACGACTTGGGAAAACGATACGACATGACAGCTAACACAAGAGAGCACTGGGACGATGTCTATGGCGAGAAGTTTGACACCCAATTGAGTTGGCACGAGGATGATCCAGAGATATCGCTTGAACTCATCGAGTTGATCAGAGTGTCTAAGCCTTCATCCGTCATCGACATTGGTGGAGGTACATCTCGTCTTGCTGGAGCGTTGCTTGCGAAGGGGCTCCATGACGTGACAGTTCTCGATCTATCGCAGGTCGCGTTGGACACGGCCCGGGAAAGGTTGGGGCGCGCCGCTGAAACAGTCACTTGGATTTCTGCAGATATAACTTCTTGGGTCCCCGATCGCAGATATGACGTCTGGCATGATAGGGCGGTTTTTCACTTTCTCGTGGATACATCGCAACGCGCGGCCTATCTGGAAAGCGTGAAGAAAGGGGTAAAAATTGGCGGCCATGTGATCATTGCTACGTTTGCACTTGATGGGCCGGAGACTTGCAGTGGTCTCCCTGTCGCCCGCTATAGTCCGAGCGATATCGCCGTGCTTTTTGAGGAACACTTTGAACTCGTCGCGCATCGCCATCACCTGCACCAAACCTCTTGGGGGGAAAGTCAGTCTTTCCAGTTCAGTGTTCTCCGCCGCTGCGTTTGAGCCCACACCTGAAACTGGCCCAAAGCGGTACGCTTCCAATAAGCTTTCGGGGCATGCCGATTGTGTTCACAAGTTACGTTTGGCCCTCAAAAACTGGCAGAACCACCTTAGCGCACAAGCCGCCAGTTTCCCCGTTTAGCAATTCTATCGTGCCACCGTGCGACTGGATGATCGTACGTGCGATCGACAGCCCCAAGCCGGTTCCGCCAGTCTCTCGCGAGCGGGATGTTTCAAGCCGCACGAATGGGTCGAATACCGCATCGAGCATATGCTCGGGGATGCCGGGCCCCTGATCCTGGATCAATATTTTTGCCTCATTCCCCTCTTGCATGACTGAGACGTTGGCCCGGGCACCATACCGGCAGGCGTTTTCAATGATATTGCGCAGAGCTCGCTTCATCAGCATCGGCCGAAGCGTGACGGCCGGATTGTCTGCGACCGATACTTCAACCGTGTCACCGGCTTGCACAATGTCTTCGGTCGTTTTGGTTACGAATTCACCAATTGGGACGGTACTGGAAGGTTCGCGCGTGGCCACGCCCTTGGCAAATGACAGGGTGGAGTCCACCATCTCCTGCATTTCCTCGATGGTCTCGATCAGATGGTCACGGGTCTCCTCTTCCTCCACCAGTTCGGCGCGAACCCGCAATCCCGTCAGTGGCGACCGCAAATCGTGACCCAGCGCCCCCAATAGTCTGGTCCGATCGGCAACATAGCGAGTCAGCCTATCACGCATATGGTTGAACGCCTGCGTCAAATCTCGCACCTCGGTCGGACCAGAAACCGTCAGTTCCTGGACGTCTTCACCGCGACCAAACTGGTCTGCAGCCAGTGACAGGCGGCGCAACGGGCCGGTCAGCCGTGTCAGTAGAAACCAAATGGCTGCTCCAAGAATTAAAGTTGCAGTGAAACCGAAGCTGACGAAGGACTGCAAAGGCCATTGCAGAGGAGGGTTATGGAACCGGGTATCCACGTTGAGCCATTGATCGGTCGTCAGAGCGATCGACAGCTGCATTTCAATTGCGGAAACGTGATCACGCATCATTGCCATGTGCATTTCAGCCATTGTAGACGGAACACCTTCAACCGGCAGCATATCGGGAGAGAACTCATGCAACTCTACCCGGATGGGACGGTTTTCATAGCCTGGCAGAATTCTGCGGATTGTGTTTTCGACCGTCCCACCAGCGCTATGTCCGGTGTGATCGACTGCGGGCGTATCTGTAAGGCTGAAACGCACCAGTGGAGAACTTGCCGCCCGCAGGATCGCGTCGTGCATCTCGGGTGGAGCTTCTTCAATCAGCCGCGCGATGTTTGCGGCGCGTCCGGCGGTTTCCAGGCCAAGGGCCATGTGCACTGCCATTGAGCGTTCGTCGACGAACAGCCACAGGCTGACCAGTTGCGCGGCAGCCAGCGCGGCGATGATCAAAAGGATAAGCTGACCGCGCAGACTTTGGGCAAAGGCTTTCATCCCGTAAGCTCGCTCACGTCGGTCGACAGGCAATAACCGCCACCTCTTATCGTGGTGATGAGCTTCGGCCGCGTTGGGTCAGCTTCGATCTTGCGACGCAAGCGGCTGACCTGGTTGTCGATCGTACGGTCGAACAAGTGCGGGCTGCGGCCGGCGGTCAAATCCAGCAGTTCGTCTCGCGACAGGAGTTTGCGGGGCCGCTGCAGGAATACGGCCAGCAGCCGGACATCGGCGGTGGTCAGACTTTCTTCGGCCCCTTCGGCGGATATCAAGGTGCGACTGTCGGCATCCAGAACCCAGCTTCCAAAGGCGATCCGTTTGCCGCTCAGATCGCCAGCCGGGGGGACGGTGGTTTCGGAACGCCGCAGGATCGCCTTGATCCGGGCCAGCAATTCACGTGGGTTGAATGGTTTGGGCAGGTAGTCATCGGCGCCGATCTCTAAACCCACGATACGGTCGGTGTCATCGCTGAGGGCTGTCAGCATCAGGATCGGCGGGCCACCGGCCGCGGACAGGCGGCGACAGACCGACAATCCGTTTTCGCCCGGCATCATGATGTCGAGTACGATAAGATCAATCCGACCGGCCGCCAGTCGTGCGTCCATCTCGGTTGCGTCTAGCGCGGTACTGGCGCGAAACCCATTCTTTTCCAGATAGCGGCTGACAGCATCACGGATTTCGCGGTGGTCGTCGACAATCAAGATATGTGGTGCTTCAGTCATGGCGCAATCATAAGCCCCGGCGCGGCACAAAT
>NZ_JBQERS010000034.1:0-4432 GCF_056535285.1 Ruegeria sp. O11
TTACTCTGCGGCTTCTTCGTATTCTGACATTGGAGGGCATGTGCAGATGAGGTTTCTGTCACCGTATGCGTTGTCGACGCGGTTGACGGGGGACCAGTATTTGTCGACGCCCATGGAGCCCGGAGGGAAGCAGGCCTGTTCGCGTGTGTAGGGGCGGTCCCAGCTGCCGACCAGATCGCGCACCGTGTGGGGGGCGTTTTTCAGCGGGTTGTTTTCCGCATCGATCTTGCCGTCGATGATATCCTGCGCCTCGGCCCGAATGGACAGCATGGCCTCGCAGAAGCGGTCGAGCTCGTCCATGGGCTCCGATTCCGTGGGCTCCACCATCAGGGTTCCGGCCACCGGCCAGGACATGGTTGGGGCGTGGAAGCCTGAATCGACCAGGCGCTTGGCAATGTCATCGACGCTGACATGCGCGGCCTCGTCCAGCGGACGGGTGTCGAGGATGCATTCATGCGCCACCCGGCCCGTGTCCGACGTGTAGAGGATCGGGTAGGCATCCTTGAGCCGCGCCGCGATGTAGTTGGCGTTCAGGATTGCCACTTTCGTAGCCTGGGTCAGACCTGCGCCGCCCATCAGCAGAACATAGGCCCATGAGACCGGCAGGATGGACGGAGACCCGAAAGGCGCTGCCGAGACCGGGCCCACGGCGGTGCCGTATTCCGGGTGGCCGGGCAGGTGCTCCTGCAGATGCGCCTTGACGCCGATCGGACCCATGCCGGGGCCGCCACCGCCATGCGGGATGCAGAAGGTCTTGTGCAGGTTCAGGTGGCTGACGTCACCGCCCACATCGCCCGGACGCGCCAGGCCAACCATGGCGTTCATGTTGGCGCCGTCGATATAGACCTGACCGCCGTGATCATGGGTGATCTGGCAGACCTCCTGTACGGTGGTCTCGAACACGCCATGGGTGGACGGATAGGTGATCATGCAGGCGGCCAGATGATCCGAGTGCTTTTCCGCCTTGGCGCGGAAGTCATTCAGGTCAATGTTGCCCTTGTCATCCGCCTGCACCGGCACAACCTGCCAGCCGACCATCTGGGCCGAGGCCGGGTTGGTGCCATGCGCCGAGGTTGGGATCAGGCAGACATTGCGCTGCCCCTCGCCACGCGCGAAGTGATAATTGCGGATGGTCAGAAGGCCCGCGTACTCACCCTGCGCGCCCGAGTTGGGCTGCTGCGAGATCGCGTCATAGCCGGTGATCTGGCACAGCTTGTCGTTCAGATCGGCAATCATCTCGTGATAGCCCTGCGCCTGATCTTCCGGGCAGAACGGGTGCAGATTGCCGAACTCGGGCCAGGTGACCGGGATCATCTCAACCGTGGCGTTCAGCTTCATGGTGCACGAGCCCAGCGGGATCATCGCCCGGTCCAGCGCCAGATCGCGGTCGGCCAGACGGCGCATATAGCGCGTGATCTCGGCCTCGGCCCGGTTCTTGTGGAAGATCGGGTGGGTCAGGTACTCGCTCTCGCGCAGCGCGTAATCCGGCAGGCGGTAGGCCACGTTCGAGCTGTCATCCTTGCGGTCGATGCCAAAGGCACCCCAGACCGCCTCGATGGTCTCGGGGCGGGTCTGTTCGTCGAGGCTGATGCCCACTTTCGTGTCGCCCACTTTACGCAGGTTCACACCGCGGGCCACGGCGGCCTCCATCACGACGTTCTGCAGATGGCCAACCTCAACCGTGATCGTGTCGAAGAATACCTCGGGTTCGACGGCAAAGCCCGCCTCTTCCAGACCGGCAGCCATGCGCGAGGTCTTGCGGTGCACCGATTGCGCGATGGCCTTGATGCCGTCGGGGCCATGGTACACGGCATACATTGACGCAATCACCGCCAAGAGCGCCTGCGCAGTACAGACGTTCGAGTTCGCCTTCTCGCGGCGGATATGCTGCTCGCGGGTCTGCAGCGCCAGGCGGTAGGCCTTGTTGCCCCGGCTGTCGATGCTGACGCCGATGATCCGGCCCGGCATCGAGCGTTTCAGCTTGTCGGTGGTCGCCATATAGGCGGCGTGCGGGCCGCCATAGCCCATCGGAACGCCAAAGCGCTGGGTCGAGCCGATGGCGATATCCGCGCCCATCTCGCCCGGTGACTTCAGCAGCGCCAGAGACAGGATATCGGCGGCGACAATTGCGATGGCCTTGTGCTCATGCAGCGCCGCGATCTCGGCGGTGAAGTCGCGCACATGGCCGTGGGTGCCGGGATACTGGAAGATCGCGCCAAAGACCGCGCCTGCATCCAGCGTGTCCGGATCAGCCACCTGCACTTCGATGCCCAGAGGCTCGGCCCGGGTTTTAATGACCGCGATGGTCTGCGGGTGGCAGTTCTTGTCGACAAAGAAGGCTGCATTGTTGGCCTTGGACCGACCACCGCGCTTGGCCATGGCCATCGCTTCGGCCGCAGCGGTGGCTTCGTCCAGCAGGGATGCGTTGGCCACATCCAGCCCGGTCAGGTCGCTGACCATGGTCTGGAAGTTCAACAGCGCCTCAAGGCGGCCCTGGCTGATCTCGGGCTGATAGGGCGTATAGGCCGTGTACCAGGCCGGGTTTTCCAGGATGTTGCGCAGGATCGGCGCCGGCGTGGTGGTGCCATAATATCCCTGACCAATCAGCGAGGTCAGAACCTTGTTCTTGCTCGCCACCTCTTTCATGTGGAACAGAGCGTCGCGTTCCGTCATCGCCGGGCCCCAGTCCAGCGGCTCTTTCTGCCGGATCGCGGGGGGGACGGTGGCGTCGATTAGCTGGTCCAGTGTCTTGAAGCCGATCACCTTGAGCATGTCGCGCATCTCGGTCGGGCTGGGCCCGATATGGCGGCGGTTGGCGAAGTCATAGGCTTCGTAATCGGTCAGTTTGAAGGCCATCGTTGCGCTCCTCAAGGATAGGTCAGACCCGGCGGAGACTGCGGGAGCCTCCGGCGGGAGTATTTTTAGCCAGATGAAGGGGCGGACCCGTGCGAGGACCCGCCATTTGGATTTATCCGATGAAGGCCTTGTAGCCGGCTTCGTCCATCAGATCTTCGAGCTGCGAGGCATCCGCAATCTTGATCTTGTAGATCCAGGCTTCGCCTTCGGGGTCGTCATTCAGAGAACCAGGATTGTCAGCCAGCGCCTCGTTCACCTCTGTGATCTCGCCATCGACCGGCGCATAAAGCTCGGACGCGGCCTTGACGGATTCAATCACGCCGATCTCGTCGCCTTTTTCGAACTCGTCCCCTGCTTCCTGCTGTTCCACGAACACCACGTCGCCCAACTGCTCGGCGGCGTGTTTGGTGATGCCCAGCGTGGCGGTGTCGCCCTCAACAGCCAGCCATTCATGTTCTTCGGAATAATAGGTTGCCATGTCTCTCTCTCCTGACTTCAACGCTTGTAATTCTGTTTGACAAAGGGCAGCGCCACGATCTGCGCCGGTTGCGGTTTGCCCCGGATGATCAGGTTCACCGTCTCGCCCGGCTCGGTATGACCTGCCGCGACATAGCCCATCGCCACCGGTCCACCCACGGTGGGGCCAAACACGCCCGAGGTGATCTGGCCGATTGTATTGCCATTGCTGCACTGGATCTCAACGCCCTGACGCGCCGGTGCGCGGCCTTCGGGCTTGATGCCCACCAGCTTTTTGGCGGGACCTTCGGCCAGTTCCTTCTGCACACGGTCCGCGCCCGGGAAACCGCCCTCTTCCTTGCGGCGCTTCTGGATCGCCCAAGCCAGGGAGGCCTCGATCGGCGAGGTGCTCTGGTCGATGTCATTGCCATAAAGGCACAGCCCGGCTTCAAGCCGCAGGCTGTCGCGCGCGCCCAGACCGGCCGCCTCGCAATCTTCATGCGCCAGGAAGGCCTTGGTGATCTCAATCGCCTTGTCCTCGGGGATCGAGATCTCATACCCGTCCTCGCCGGTATAGCCCAGCCGCGAGATCCGGCATTCAACACCGTTGATATCGGCCACCGTGGTTTCCATGAACTTCAGATCCCGCGCCGCAGGGCAGAGCTCGCCCACAACGTTTTCCGCCGCAGGGCCCTGTACCGCCACCAGCGCGCGGTCGAAGATCTCGATCACTTCAACACCGTCGAGATGTTCGCGCATATGCGGAATGTCCTGATGCCGCAGCGCCGCGTTCACCACCACAAAGTAGTGATCGCCCGCATTCGACACGATCAAATCGTCCATGATCCCGCCATCCGCGTTCGTAAAGAACCCGTACCGCGCCTTGCCTTCCTTCAACGTCGCATAGGCCTGCGGGCACAAAGCTTCCAGCTTCTCGCCCACATTCTCGCCCTTCAGGATCACCTGACCCATATGACTCACATCAAACACCGCCGCCTTCTCACGACACTGCTTATGCTCCCCCATAATCCCCAATGGATACTGAACAGGCATCTCCCACCCAGCAAAATCAACCAACTTACCACCCAACTCAACATGCAAAGCGTGAAGAGGCGTGCGT
>NZ_JBQERS010000035.1:0-3038 GCF_056535285.1 Ruegeria sp. O11
GCAATGCGCAGAAAGCTGACTTTGCAAAGTTTCGCGTGCCTAACCTGACCGGCCCAGATGGTCGGAGGCTCTTCGTGGAAGTGCGGCAGTATAGATTGTTGGCCTATTTGAAGTAAATTTAGGTGCGGAGCATTGTCGGGCTACGTCGGCCAACGTAATCGCCAGAGAATAAAGCAATACGAAATCCAATTATCCAGATGACAATTGAGGAACTTTTGGTCGATTAATCTCATTGTCCGAGCAAAACCCACCAAGTGAGCTTCAGCGCTGCTTTCGTTTAACCGAAATAATGCATCCAGAGTGTTTTGGATGCCGTGCAGGGACATCTCGTGCCATAGCGTCCACGTTTCCGAGGTGCCGCAACGCTCCGTTGTTGAGCAATACGCCTCGCCCAGCATCATACCGGCGCTGTCCGAATCCGCTGGCAACACATTCCCAGTTTTCCTTGGCCGCCGCGTTGCGGAATCTCGGTAGGTCGTGCGGGTCATGCCGTCCCGGTGTCGCTGCGACGTGATCGTGTTTCTTTGAGTTGCTTTGGTGACTTAAGTGGTGGGTCACTTGTGTTGAGCCAGGTTGCTGAACAGTACCGGTTGTTGGCCTCGGCCTAGGGCGCATGATTGTCACGACACCTTGTGGATTCTTATGTCCTGGGACGGCTACGTGAGTTGCCGTAGGTCTTGGTGTCAACTGTGGAACCTGGCCAGGAACCGCTATGGGAACCTGATTAGGAGTCGCGGACGGGACGAGCGGTGGCACAGCAGTTTGGCCGGTAGGCTGAGGAGGAATCTGACCAGGAACGGCGACTGGTATTTGGTTGGGTGTCGCGGTTGGCACAAGGGGCGGCACATTAGGCTGAGGCGGCACCTGGCCAGGGACAGCTATCGGAACTTGATTAGGAGTCGCAGTCGGAACTTGCGGCGGCACAGTAGCCAATGGCGGAACCTGATTGGGAACGGCTGTCGGAACCTGGTTTGGTGTTGGATTTGGCACCAAGGGCGGAGCTAGGGTCGGCGCTACGATTGGCGTTGGAATTTGACCGGGAATCGCTATTGGCGTCGCGATAGGAACCCGACCGGGAATTGCATTCGGGACCGCGCCCGGCGCAAGGACCGGCACAGCAACGGAGGTGGGCGTTTGCGGCGTTCCCTGAGGTGGCAACTGATTTGCCACCGGCTGCGTTGGACCGGTAATTTGGTTGCCTGCCCCTTGCCCGCCGGCCTGCCCACATCCTTGGCTCGATTGGTGTGGGTTCCCTACGCCACGGCACCACCCGTAATGATTGCCGCGGGCGACGACCTGCGTGGCGGCCAGCTCTGCGACCAAACAAGCTGCGGAAAGTAAAACAATGCGGTTCCGTTTCATAACATCCTCACCAACTTGTTGTCAGAGCAAGATACGCGCCAGGATCGCCAGAGTCAGTCAACGGACCGTCTCTCAAAGGGACACCGACATATCCGGACAGGAATAGGTTTTGCTTAAACTCAATGTCCAAACCCAGACCTGTCGAGGCCAGTGTAGCACTATCAACTTCAAAACTCGCAGGGTCATTGTTCGAGATGTAGCCCACGTCGAAAAAGACAAAGGGCGTTAAGCGATGAATGCTTTGGGAACTTGGAAAGTAGGAGTGAGACACTTCGAAAATCGCGGAAATCCCGGAATCACCATCCACTTCGTCAAACCGATATCCACGCAAAGCATAACGATCACCAAGGAAGTACTCCTCGACCGAGGGCAGCCGGTCGGTGGTGTACTGCCCCCAAATCTCAGTGCGCCAAGCTGTGTTGGGCGACAAGCTCGTTAGCGGGCTTTCGTATCCAATGCCGCCCCGCAGATGCCAGAACGAAGAGTCACCGTCGTCAAAATTCGCGTCCGTCGTGTCATTGTCGTTATCGCCAAAAGATAAGGTTAGTCCCGCTTCCAGAGCTTGTCCTTTTGGATAGTTTTGCCCGTAAAGATATGTAAGGCCAACGACACTCGCGTCACTAGACAATGGAACGCCGCCACTGACTGAGTCCGCTTCGGAAAGGCGATAGTCCAGCAGAAGGTACCCATAGCGGGCCACATCGCGGATCACTGGGTAACCCAACGCGACGGTGAAGTTCTCGCCATCAACATCTGTTCTCGCAAAATCCCCCGAGAGGTCACGTTTTGCGTTTATGTTTCCGTAGAAAATCTCACCATACAGGCCATTGCTGTTCAACGGTGCGCGATAGGTAACAGCGCCCCACAATGAATGTTCGTCGTCTTTGTCCCAATTGTAGTTGCCTGACCCCTCAAAGCGCAGCAAATCGCCGACGGTCAGCGTCGAATAAAACTCTTGTACGATATAGAAGCTGAGCGCCTCTCCAAGCTCACGCGGAGGGTTGTCGAGTGTCGCACTGCCGGCTTGTTTGCGTAGAGGTTCTCCTAACACTCTCAGCCGAGCACCAGCCTGATCCGGGTAATCAAGTTCGGTCGACACGTCCAAGTCGGGTATGTCCTCGGCTAACATAACGGCCCGCTCAAATCGTTTTAGAGTTATAGGATAGGAGGTGGTGAGGGGGCGAAAGATATTTTCCAAGGTTTGGAACGTGCGCGTATCTACCCCCTCTATTTCGATGGTTTGAATACGCCCTTCATCAACAACTATGCTCTGCCCATCGGGACCAGGCCAGGCCTCAGCCAAGAAGTAACCGTCTTCTCGGTAGATCTGCGTAATCGTTGATGCGACATCCGCCGCTGAGATGCGCCCCGACCGGTCAAAGGCCAACTGACCGGCAAACGTTAACAGCTCATCGGTATCATACACCGTTACGCCACTGACAGAGTGCTGGGATGCGATGTCCCAAGTTTGGGCCATGCTGTATTTTGGGACTGATACAATAGCCAAAAAAGTGCAAATGATCGCAATTACAACCGAGTTGGTTACGGGCATTTTCTACAACCTTAGCATGATTGAGCATGTTAAAACCCAATCCTATTACGAGGTTTGAATGTCTGAGCTTACCGGTACTCAAATTTGATCACGACTGGTGCTTTCGAGATACACAGCGACCAGA
>NZ_JBQERS010000036.1:0-2986 GCF_056535285.1 Ruegeria sp. O11
ACGCTGTCAGGCCTTCGGGTTCTGGCAGGCCATTCGCCCGGCACGCGGCGGTCAGCGTATTCGCAAGCAGGCAGGCGATCGTCATCGGGCCTACGCCACCGGGTACCGGAGTGATTGCACCTGCGCGTTCGGCCGCGCTGGCATAGTCCACATCGCCAACCAGCTTGTTCTTGCCGTCACGTTCGATCCGGTTGATGCCCACGTCGATTACGGTCGCGCCTTCCTTGATCCAGTCACCCGGCACCATCTCGGGGCGGCCTACGGCGGCGACGACGATGTCCGCGCGGCGTACCACGTCGGGCAGGTCCTTGGTGCGGCTATGCGCGATGGTCACGGTGCAGCTGTCGCCCAGCAGCAGCTGCGCCATCGGCTTGCCCACAATATTCGAGCGGCCAATTACAACAGCATCCATGCCCGACAGAGAGCCATGGTGGTCGCGCAGCATCATCAGGCAGCCCAGCGGCGTGCAGGGCACCATCGATTTCTGACCCGTACCCAGCAGGCCGACATTCGAGATATGGAACCCGTCTACATCTTTCGCCGGATCAATCGAGTTGATCACCAGGTCTTCGTTCAGGTGCTTGGGCAGCGGCAGCTGCACCAGAATACCGTGTACGGCAGGATCGTTGTTCAGCTTGTCGATCAGCGCCAGAAGGTCTTCTTCGGAGGTGTCTGCATCCAGCTTGTGCTCGTATGAGTTCATACCGACCTCAACGGTCATCTTGCCCTTCGAGCGGACATAGACCTGACTGGCCGGATCCTCGCCCACCAGAACCACCGCCAGACCCGGTGTGATGCCGTTTTCTTCCTTCAGTTTCGCAACCTGGTCAGCCACCTGCGCGCGCACTTTGGCGGCAAAGGCCTTACCGTCGATGACTTGAGCTACCATCCTTTGATCCCTTCTTTCAAAAAACGGATCGGGCGCACAAAGCGCCCGGTCATTCAGTCGGGGCCGAGCACGCGTTCCTCGCGCGCAATCGACCAATCAATCAAGGTGCGCCATAGTTTTTCGGCAAGGTCAGGATCCATACCCAGCTCGTCCGAATTCATACGCACTTTTTGCACCACATCCTCGACACGCTCCGGAATACGTGCAGGCAAGCCCTCGCCCGGCTTCAGCGCGGATGCGCGGTCGATGTAACCTGCACGCGCCACCAACATCTCGATCAGCTGCCGATCCAGCTTGTCGATCTGAACCCGCAACTCCCGCATTGAGTGGCAGTCTTTTGGAGGTGTCAGAGTGGGCATGTTTGTCTCCTCATGGCCCGGGAATTCCCCGGACCACGAGATGTCTTATTCGGCGGCTTAGAACAAGCCCTCGATCTCACCTGCGTCATTGAGGCAGATGGTTTCCGCGGCCGGCTTGCGGGGCAGACCGGGCATGGTCATGATCTCACCGCAGACAACCACGATGAAACCGGCACCGGCGGACAGGCGGACCTCACGCACCGGAACCGAGTGGCCGGTGGGCGCGCCGCGCAGGGTCGGGTCGGTCGAGAACGAATACTGTGTTTTCGCCATGCAGACCGGCAGATTGCCATAGCCTGCCTCTTCCCATTCTTTCAGCTGGTTACGGATCTTGTTGTCGGCCAGAACCTCATCCGCGCGATAGATACGCTTGGCGATGGTTTCGATCTTCTCAAACAGTGGCATGTCGTCGGGGTAAATCGGCGAGAAGTTGGCGCTGCCGCCTTCGACGATCTCGACAACCTTCTCGGCCAGCGGCGCAGAGCCTTCCGAGCCCAGCTCCCAGTGGCGCGACAAAACCGCCTCGACGCCATGTTCGCCGCAATAGTCGCTGACCGCCTGTACTTCGGCATCGGTGTCAGTGACAAAGTGGTTGATGGCGACAACAACCGGCACACCGAAGGATTTCACGTTTTCGATGTGACGGCCGAGGTTGGCACAGCCCGATTTCACAGCGTCAACGTTTTCCGCACCCAGATCGGCCTTGGCAACGCCGCCGTTCATCTTCATCGCGCGCACGGTGGCAACCAGAACAACAGCCGACGGGGCAATGCCCGCCTTGCGGCACTTGATGTTCATGAACTTCTCGGCACCCAGGTCAGCACCAAAGCCCGCTTCAGTAACGACATAGTCAGCCACTTTCAGAGCGGTCTTGGTGGCGATGACCGAGTTACAGCCATGCGCGATGTTTGCGAAAGGCCCACCGTGAACAAAGGCCGGGTTGTTTTCCAGCGTCTGCACCAGGTTTGGCTGCATCGCGTCTTTCAGCAGCACGGTCATTGCGCCTTCGGCCTTGATGTCGCGGCAGTAAACCGGGGTCTTGTCACGGCGGTAAGCGACGATGATGTCGCCCAAACGCTTTTCCAGATCCTTCAGGTCGTTTGCCAGACACAGGATCGCCATGACTTCGGACGCCACGGTAATGTCAAAGCCAGCTTCGCGCGGGAAGCCGTTCGACACGCCGCCCAGAGACGCCGTGATCTGGCGCAGCGCACGGTCATTCATGTCGACCACACGGCGCCATGCGACGCGGCGGGTGTCGATCTCGCACTCGTTACCCCAATAGATGTGGTTGTCGATCATTGCCGACAGCAGCGAGTGGGCCGAAGTAATCGCGTGGAAGTCACCCGTGAAGTGCAGGTTCATCTCTTCCATCGGAACAACCTGCGCGTAACCGCCACCCGCAGCGCCGCCCTTCATGCCGAAGTTCGGGCCAAGCGAGGCTTCGCGGATACAGATCATCGCGTTCTTGCCGATGCGATTCAGGCCATCGCCCAGACCAACTGTAGTGGTCGTCTTGCCTTCACCCGCAGGGGTCGGGTTGATCGCCGTGACCAGGATCAGCTTGCCATCTTCACGGTCCTGAACCGAATTGATGAAATCCTGACTGACTTTCGCCTTGTCGTGGCCGTAGGGCAGCAGATCATCACTGGAAATGCCCAGCTTGGCACCGATCTCCTGAATCGGCTTCTTGTTTGCCTCACGGGCAATCTCAATATCGGATTTATAGCTCATTGGG
>NZ_JBQERS010000037.1:0-2632 GCF_056535285.1 Ruegeria sp. O11
CATACGGTCGACCACTTCGCGTTCATCACACTCGACATGCAGACCCTCGGTCGACCATGTGACGTCAGAGACGTGCGGAGCTGGGTAGTTGTGCGCCATCACCAAACGCATCTCTTCGGCGTACCAGGCGTCAAATGAGCGGAGATCATTTGGCGCTCCATGGTCCTCGACCACACCTCGGACCTTTTCCCTGAATTCTTTCCAGCTCGTTTCGACATCATCCATCAGTCACATTCTCCAGAACTTGGTCTTGTTGAGATGGAAGACCCCTCTCGAGATCTGGCAAGCCGTACCAGCCTTCGGGTGTGCGTCCGAGGCTCTCCTCGACCGCTTGTTTGATGTCTTTGAAATCAATTGCGTTCGTGACGTCGCCCGCCATTTCGGACACCTCCTGAGGATGGTAGGAGGCGTCGGAATCGAACCGACTCGTGCACTCTAATCTGGAGCAACTACAAGGATATAAGCCTCGCCCGCATACCAATGCTGCCTCCCACGGATTTCGCGTGAGTTATCGACCTCAGGCCGATATTCGATGGCAGTGGATGCGTGTGTACGTCATGACCGCAAGCTGAACCAGTTCGCATAGCCATGTCAAGACGGCGCTTGCTGCACTTCGAGTTTCACTGCGTAGTTCTGGGAACCTTCTAGCTTAGCGTGTGCCCGATACACTCATGCATCTTATTTTGCGGGTCAGTACAGCGTCGAGTTGCTCTCCGACAGCAAAACGATTCGATACCCTGTGATCCGGACTCGAACTCAGAAACTCCGTCGATAGTTCGCTCTGAACCGACGTGCGTCTTTTGATCTGCGTCTTATGCGCTCCGTTCTGGAGAAATACAAAAGTCTTGATCTGACCAAACCTCAGCGGCAGCATTGACCTGCATCTTTCGAAAAATGGAGATCCCGGTTGCAAGACCTTGTAAGCCTCATTCCATTTAGCGTCTCGAGTCATTTGTGATGATACGTTCCTCACCTGAGCTGCTGGCGGTTTCGAGGCGTTGGTATGAAATACTCAGAACCAAGAAGAATACTGACGAGTTGCAGGATTTTCTGTCGAAAGCAGATGAACTACGGTTCGTTGGGACAGGAGAAGGTGAGTTTTGGAGCGGGCAAGCAGTTCGCGATGGGGTTAGCGGCTTTTTCGCGGAGATCCCGGCACCAGTCGTTTTCGAAGAAGTTGAAGCTGAGGCCTTCGAAAACGGAGAGACGGGATGGTCATCCTTCGTCCACAAGATTCAGTTTGTCGGCTTTGATGAAGCCGTCTTTTACCGCACCGTTCTGATTTTTGTCCTGGAGGGAGCAGCCTGGAAGATCATCAATCGCCACGCTTCAGTGCCAACTCCAAATATTGAACTCGTGGGTAAAGAGCAGCTGGCCATCCAAAAACTGGTTGATGCTGCGCGCGAAGATGGACCCGAGCTGATCCAAACCGAAGGTTTGGCTTCAGTACTTTTCACTGATGTGGAGGGCAGCACAACGTTGGCGGAGGCGTTGGGCGATCAGCGTTGGTCGGTGCTGATCGAAAACCACTTCCAAGTCTTGGCGGCGATCATTGAAAAGTATCATGGCCAGTTCGTGAAATCCCTTGGAGACGGAACGTTGTCCGTCTTTCCGTCCGCGAAGGAAGCGCTAACGGCTGCTGTCAAGATTCAGAAGGCTATTGCATCGGCTTCCGAGGAGCCGTCTTTCGGTGTCCGGATTGGAATTCACACTGGTGATGTCGTGCAATCTCGTGGAGATTTTTTTGGCACTGTGGTCAACAAAGCTTCACGCATAACCACGGTTGGTGCGGCGGGCGAGATACTCGTTTCAGATGCGACTCGCGCCATGGTCGGAGGACGAACTGATTTCTCGTTTTTTGAAATAGAACCCAGACTCCTGAAAGGTCTACGCGGTCACCACGTCTTGTATCGGTTGGATTGGCAAGATTAAGTGTTGGGGGCGCCGTAACTCCGGCAAATCGCCTAGTCTCCTAGGGGAGCAGCACCGCCAGTTGTTTTGAGGTTCGCAGCACACCTTACATCGCCAGTAATTCCCGATGAATTGCGACCATCGCCCAGGTGTCGCGCGTGCAATACGCCACAAGATCAGCATATACCTTAGGGCTGCAAGCGCAGTGGGAGAATTGAATTTGATGTGTCCTTGAAGTGAATTAGACTACGAGCCAACTGTTCAGATAGCTCACTAAGAGGACATCATGGCAGCTCCTTTAGTCCAAAACTGGGAACTGACTGCCGCCGTTAAGGACATAGCCGATTGGCTGGTTCAACAGGGCTTGGAGAATGCGCCTGTGGAGCTCTGGCTTGAGGCATTCTGCCAACGTCTTGTTTCGGCAGGAATTCCACTTCAAAGAGCAAACATCACTGTTCGCGCTCATCATCCCGAGATTGGGACTGTCGCTTTTCGCTGGCACAGGGAAGGCGGTAATGAGCGAGAGAACTTTGTCCGAAGAACGGATGCGCCTGAGCAATACGTTCTAAGCCCGATTTACCATCTTTTGGCAAACAACGTTGAAGAGATAAGACAAGATCTGACAGTCGAAGAACCCGCGCTCAACTTTCCGATCTTCGACGAACTTCGCGAGCGCGGTGCAACTGACTACTTCGCTGTTAAACGGTTTTTCCTTATTCAG
>NZ_JBQERS010000038.1:0-2482 GCF_056535285.1 Ruegeria sp. O11
ATGCGTTTGGTGATGGCGCACAACTACCCAGCTCCGCACGTCTCTGACGTCACATGGTCGACCGAGGGTCTGCATGTCGAGTGTGATGAACGCGAAGTGGTCGACCGTATGATGACTGCTATGGCGGAGGTTTCACACGATCTCAAAGAGGCGCGGGCCTGGAGGTCAGTGATGAGCAGTGTTGTCGACTGGAATGATATTCATGGAAGCGTCTTCAAGCAGCTTGGTGAGTATCGTGCCGGGTGGGCGGAGCAGCTTACGCTTGCACTTGAGAAAGTGAAAAGGTTGATCGACGAGCAGCCCGACCTGTTTGGTGGTGAATACCCGCCCATCGTTCAGATCAAACAGAAATGGGGAGGCTTGCGCGTCTATGAGGGCCAGGGCTGCAACCAGGCTACGAGTGAAGAGATTCAATGGCGTGTCGATCAGATTGAGCAAACCTGTGAAGGTTGTTCTAATTCTGCACAACGCCAGAGCATCCTTGGGTTTGTGACGACGCTTTGCAGTTGGTGCTACAATGATGCTCTGCGGCGGCGATTTGAGGGCGCCGAAGAATCCTGGCCCGACAGCCTGAGGCTGGACATTGTGGAAAACTATCCAGACCTCGTTTCTCCGGATTGCGCATCTCTTGTTCCTGCTGTCGGAAAGGGCTGGCTCGTCATGATTTCGCAAGCACTCCACAAGCTTTCCTTCAGTCAGGACTTCAGGGCACTGGACCCTGGAACTATTCAGATTTCGGACATTAAGAAAGGCCAGGATGGCAAGATTTGCATCGGTTTCAGTCGATACCACGATCTCATTCAGGAGTACGCTGTCTGGATGGAATTTCGATGCGGTGTGACGTGTGAAGAGTGTGGCCACGTTGGTGACATCGTTCGGACAGCCGACGGGTCTCAAGTACTCTGTTCTCACTGTTACTGTACTCGGGAGAAGTCTGATGGGTGATGACGACGACGTTGAGCTGGATGAACAAACCTTGCGTTTGCTTAGACTTCGGGAGGCTGAAATTGCGGCCGGTCGAGCAAAACTAACCAAGCCGATTACCTCGGATGAGATCCGGTCGCGAAAGGTGCCTGATCCGAAGGGTAAGCCAGATGAGTGACATGACTACAGAAGAGGAAATCCCAATTTTCGTAATCTGCGAGACTTCGGTGAACGGCCAACTTCGAGAGATTGAAGGAAAACAGATCACCGTAAAACCAAACAAGATCTTAGTTTTATCGATCAGTGTCGAGGATGTTGAGCGATGATAGATGATTTTTCAGAAGAAGATATCTTCGGGCGCCCGTTACAGGATGTTCCTCTAAATGACTTGATCGCAGAGTTGCAAGCTCGTCGCAAAGAGGGTCCGGACGTCTGGCTTGCATTGCGCAAAATGATTTTCGAGCAAATCGCCGATTTTGCACAGCGTCCGGCCGACGCGCCCAAATGGCGGGATGAATGGGTCAAAGAGAACACCTGGGGTCTAGTGACTGACGACGATGATGTCGAGATCACTGATGGTAGCGGCAACGTGTTCGACGACCTCGGGATCGAAGACCCAAGGAAGAAGACTTAGTGATGCGGGCGGAGCCTATCAGCTTGATCTTATCCGCCGTGATCATTGTCGCGTTGACGATCTACGTCAGACACATCGTCCACACTGCTGGAAAAGATCGCGAAGTCGATCCAGAGCGAGTTCAAAGGATAATGCGAGATCTAGACTACAGCCACCTGGACCGAGTGATGAACCGGCGAAGGAAGAGGTAGTGGGATGTTGAAGGTGGTTGTCTATGTTGGTGATCAAGAGGTCGCCCGAGCTGTGGCTGAGAACGATTCAGAACTCGCGGACGTGTCTGATTACAATATTCGAATGAACGAACGGGCCGCTGAACAGCTGGGCATTCAAGAAAAAGGTCTGGGCGGCCAGATTGAAGGCCACCCTCGAAGTCAGACGGTCTGGGCGCTCGTCCGCAAGATCGCAGACCTTTGGCTTGCGGGGACCGGCGCGGTCGAAGAAAGCGTTGAGGCAGAGCTGCTGCCGATGATCCGCAAGTCTATCCGCGAACTAGATGAGAGGGTCGAAAAGGAATCGAACCAGAGCGAAGATTGGAATGCTGTGATCAAGCAGATTTCTGATGACGAGCCGTATTCCCTGGGCTTCTACGCAGACAAATTTGAGTCGTGGACAGCGGACGAGATTGAAGCTCTTCGATGTGATGTGGTTGAGACAGCCACAGAGGAAGAACTAATGGCCGAGGTCGAACGCCGGCGAAGAGCTGGTCTACTGCCCAAGGAGGCCTCGAATGATGGCTTCTCAGATATGGTTGATGATCTCTGGGGCAAACTCGACACAGACCCAGGCCGCTAGTACAGCGTACCTGCCGCCTTTAACCAATATTTGACATAAGAAGTCTATGGCGACTGTCATTGTAGTAGTGCGTGCTTCTTCTAAGCGCCTCTCCTGCTAGGAACCAAAGCGCCCCGGACAAGCATTTCGCCA
>NZ_JBQERS010000039.1:0-1688 GCF_056535285.1 Ruegeria sp. O11
AAGTGCGACATGCATCCACCAGTTCCGCAATAAAGAGATGCAGCACTCGAACACGCGAATCCAGATTCATTCAGAACCCAGTCGGGTTGTAGATCTCCGTCGAGATCGACCCTCTCAACCGCACCCCAATCTAAGTCAAACTGACCGTCGTTGAACTCCGTGCAGGCTCGTGCCGCCAGATCAACCTTCGCCTGCAAACCGGGCGGAAGTTGCGATACATCAGCCGCGACAGCTGGTGAGGTCCATACTGGGCTCGAAACCAGCACAATCCCGGAAACCAACCCTTTCAACAGGCCCACTAATTTGGAAGCCGGTTGGAGGGTGGCATCAATTGCACTGATCATACCTGTAGTCCCCGTATTCCAGCCAGTTTGCCGAACCTTCGCTAAAAATTAGAAACTCGGACCTGTCTTCCCCAAGCAGGGCGACAACAAATCCGGTCGGCGGCTCAGAGTTTCCGAAAAAGCTGTAGGCTGTCATGGCTCTGATCGACTCGCCGTTGACCGTTACTCGCGCGTCCCACTCTCCTTCCGGATTGTCCAAAATTACAGGTTCGATGACTCGCTCCACCGCTCCGCCACCACAATAGACGATGCCTTCGGGGGGTTCGTAGGAGGCCCCCTGGCTAGCACCTGAATCGCAGGCGGAACGAAGGGACTGAATTGCCGCGCTGGAACCTTTCAAGTCAAAGATTCCGTAGCTAACATCTTGATCAATCATGGACAGATTAACGGATGCATTGGCTGCAAGCTGGTCCTGTACAAAACCATAGTCCTCTTGACTATTGAAACTGACCTCGACGGGATAGTTGTCGACGATCTGCACGGCAGCGTTTTCTGCGCCAACCTGAAATGCCCCAACTTCGGTGGTGCCGTTCTTCAAAAAACGAATGGAAAGCCCTTGTTTGTCCACAATGTCCTGGCTGTCCTCGTATCCAGCCGGAGCAAAGCGGATACGGTCACACTGAAGTTCCAATGTCATGTTTCCAGTCTGAATAAATGCATTGGGATTAGGCCCGGAACTGAACGACCATTCTGCTGATGCTGTGGTCGCCATTGCAATCAATAACGTTCCAAGGGAAATCGGCTTGCAACTCATTTTCTCTCTCCGTGGTGGTGCGGTTCGCATTCTCATTCAGCAAAGACTCCGGGCCACCAGGTCAGGAAACAGGTTCGCCGTATTCGTTTGCGCCTTCTTCCGAAGGGCGCGTCAACCACCAGATCATCAGAATGGACAGAACCAATTGAAGAATTGAGACAACAACAATACCGGTCACGCCCAGGACTGCCGCAGGTCCTCGTAGTGCGTCAGGGTTCTCGGTCCCTTGCTCCAATACCGAGAAGAACGCCACCCCACCCAGCATAACAAAGAGCGTTGTAATGCTGAGCGCCAACGGCAGCAGCAAATACCAGCCAGGTCGTCCTGTATCATGCAGCCTCCGCCAACCGGCGGCCAGCATGGGTATGAGAACCGCCAATTGGAAAACAGAGGACAGAACCCGAGATCCCTGCCCTGTTTCGGGGTTGGTCCCGAATATGATCGTATCCAGCACAGCCAAAGCAGCGCTCGCGAGAACCACGAACAAGAAGAACCACCAGTATTCTGAGCGTAAAGCCCGACCAGAGAACTGGAAGTATTTCGAAAAACACGTCTTAACGGCTTCACCAAATCCCATTTTTCAATCCTTT
>NZ_JBQERS010000040.1:0-1268 GCF_056535285.1 Ruegeria sp. O11
AGGTTCGGATAGATCGGAAACTTGGCGCAAAGCTCAGCGACTTCGGCTTTGACCTTTGCTTCGACTGCGGCATTGCCTTCTTCGCCATTGGCGGCCAGACCATCGACAACTTCGATGATCCAATCTGCGATTTGACGGAACTCGACTTCTCCAAAACCTCGTGTCGTGCCAGCAGGAGAACCAAGGCGGATGCCGCTGGTGATAGTTGGCTTTTCGGGGTCAAACGGAACGCCGTTCTTGTTGCAGGTGATATGCGCACGACCCAGTGCTTTCTCGGTCGCGTTGCCCTTTACACCTTTGGGGCGCAGGTCGACCAGAACAACATGAGTGTCGGTGCCATGGGTCACGGTGTCGAGACCGCCCTTGATCAGTTGATCTGAAAGGGCCTGAGCGTTCACAATAACCTGCTTGATGTAGTCTTTGAACGAGGGCCGCAGCGCCTCGCCAAACGCTACTGCTTTGCCAGCGATCACATGCATCAGCGGACCACCCTGAATACCGGGGAAGATTGCCGAGTTTACCTTTTTCGCGATCGCTTCGTCGTTGGTCAGGATCATGCCGCCGCGGGGGCCGCGCAGCGTCTTGTGCGTGGTGGTTGTCGCGACGTGCGCGTGCGGGAAGGGCGAGGGGTGCTCACCCGCCGCAATCAGTCCTGCGATATGGGCCATATCCACGTGCAGGTACGCACTAACCATATCGGCGATCTCGCGCATGCGGGCAAAATCGATAATACGCGGAATGGCCGAACCGCCCGCGATGATCAGCTTGGGCTGGTGTTCTTTGGCCAGCGCTTCGATCTGATCATAGTCGATCAGATTGTCTTGCTTGCGCACGCCATAGTGGACTGCATTGAACCATTTGCCCGATTGGTTTGGGGCTGCACCGTGGGTCAGGTGACCACCTGCATCCAGGCTCATACCCAGAATCGTGTCGCCAGGTTTGATCAGCGCCTGAAAGACACCTTGGTTCGCCTGCGACCCCGAATTCGGTTGGACATTGGCGAACTCGCAGCCGAACAGCTGCTTGGCCCGATCGATAGCCAGATTTTCGGCAATGTCGACGAACTGACAACCTCCATAGTACCGGCGGCCCGGATAACCTTCGGCATATTTATTGGTCATGACCGAGCCCTGCGCTTCCATGACAGCAGCAGAGACGATGTTTTCCGATGCGATCAGCTCGATTTCATCGCGCTGGCGGCCCAATTCGGATGTGATCGAGCCAAATAGCTCGGGGTCACGATCGGCAAGGGATTGGGTGAAGAAACC
>NZ_JBQERS010000041.1:0-1208 GCF_056535285.1 Ruegeria sp. O11
CGCAACACATTCTGTGAACTTCTCAGCTGGTGTTTGATATTGCAAGGTTTTGCGAGGCCGCTCATTGAGCTGTCTTGCGATGGCACTGAGTTTCGCTTGCGAGTGCACCGATAAATCGGTTCCACGTGGTAGGTATTGGCGAAGAAGGCGGTTGGTGTTCTCGTTTGAACCGCGCTGCCACGGCGAATGTGGATCGCAGAAATAAACCTCAACATCGGTTGCCATCGTCAATCGCGGATGGTCCGCGAGTTCCTTTCCACGATCCCAGGTCAGGGATTTATAGAGTTCTTTTGGCAGACGTTTTGATTGTTTGATTAGCCCTGAGATTACGCTCCTGGTGTCCTTGTTGGCGACCTTGATCAGCATGACATAGCGAGATTGGCGTTCAACCAGAGTGGCGACATAGCTGTTTTTGGAGCCGCCGATCAGGTCGCCTTCCCAATGCCCAGGAACGGCGCGATCCTCAACGCAGGCAGGTCGTTCGCTGATCGAGACGGCATCTTTGACCTGTCCCAGACCGTTGCGCTTGAGGCTGGCATGCCGTGATCGACGCACCGTGCGCCTGGCGCGCAGATGATCCAGTAACTCTTTCTTCAGCACCCCACGCGCCTGGATATACAGGCTTCGATATATCGTCTCATGCGACACCTGTTTTTGCGCCTCTCCCGGAAAGCTGCGTTTGAGCCAGCCCGCGATCTGTTCGGGTGACCATTTGCGGCGCAGCTTTGCGGATACTGCGCGGGCCAACGCCGAGTGGCAAGCCAGCTTGCATGCTTTGGGGCGCAGGGCACGATCCCAGGCCGCCTGTTCCGAAGCTGCCGCCCGATAGGCAACGCGGCCGCCATTGCGCCGGACCTCCCGGCTGATCGTCGAAGGCGCGCGCCCCAATTGAAACGCGATGGACCGCAGAGACCTGCCTGTACTGAGCCCACGCGATATCTCTTCTCGTTCGCCAAGGACCAGAGCCCGTTTGTTCCGCGTCCGATCCGGCGGACGGATGCCGCCTGTCGGGGAAATGACGGAAAACACAGACGAGGACTGCCGATCAAACACCCGACCGATAGAACTCATCGACTCCCCGCGCTGCCAACGATCCCAAATCTCAGCACGCTGTGCGGCGTTATAGTAAATGCGACGACGATACTTCATGGGAAACACTCCATCTTTGCTCAAAGATTAAAGTGTTGCGTCCACCTGTTGAGGGCACC
>NZ_JBQERS010000042.1:0-902 GCF_056535285.1 Ruegeria sp. O11
AGCATGATTGAGCATGTTAAAACCCAATCCTATTACGAGGTTTGAATGTCTGAGCTTACCGGTACTCAAATTTGATCACGACTGGTGCTTTCGAGATACACAGCGACCAGATTACAGTGCGCCTTCGTCGCCCAGGAACTCGATACCAGCTGTCGCACCATCCGTGTAAGCAATACAATTCCAAGGAGCACGATCCTCACCAACGCCGACAGTGACTTGTGTTCCAGCTTCGCTAAACGCGGACGAGAGCACAACCACTTGCGAATTGTTCGTGGTTTTGGCCACATCTCGCAAACATGCCTGCTGAGCGGGTGTGGGTTCGGCGGACGCGCTAGACGTACTCGTTTCGTCACATGCCGCAAGCAATGCAAACAAAGTTGTGCCTGCAATCATCACTGTCTTTTTGGTCATTTTCTTCTCCATCAGGGTCCATCGAATCTAGTGAAATTGGATGCTCCTTTGTGAAGCGTCCGCTTCTACTCAGCCAATTGAGCACAGCTCGATCCGGTGCTTACCTATCTCAAAGATTTGTCGCCAACGGATTGGTCGGGGGAACGATATCGAGTTGATTGCCGGGGCCGATAACAACGTGGGTCAAATAAAGCTTAGTCGAATTCGCATGTTTGAATCTTATTTTTCATAAATCAACATTTTTTCCGCGCGTAAATTTCGCTACCTTTTTGAAAGATAGGTTTTTGGCGTTCAAACAAAAATAGAAGGCGGGAAAACCCAGAAGGGCGAAGGCGTGCTTTTGGGTCCGCGAGGCGTTCTGAGGTCGCACAGAAACTAAGAAAGGATTGAAAAATGGGATTTGGTGAAGCCGTTAAGACGTGTTTTTCGAAATACTTCCAGTTCTCTGGTCGGGCTTTACGCTCAGAATACTGGTGGTTCTTCTTGTTCGT
>NZ_JBQERS010000043.1:0-859 GCF_056535285.1 Ruegeria sp. O11
ACAATTGATCCACTGGATCAATTGCTTAACGTCTTCACCTCGTCAGGCTCATAACCTGAAGGTCAGAGGTTCAAATCCTACGCCCGAAACCAAATTCCAAACAACCCGTTCGATCTACAAACAGTCCACCAAACTGCTTGCTTCACGATCAATCCTTCTTAGCACCATAACCGGAAACTCAGACGGGCAAATGTAAGCGTTGTATCTGACCCTATGGTGCGGACTGATTTGGAGTGCGTTCCCGATAATGACAAGCTGCGCGCAGCTTTGTGTTTGTGCTGCCCCCTGGCAGTTCGATCTGATAACTACGCCGCCTCCAGCACACCCAGACCGGACGCTGTGTAACAAGTTTTCGTAAGAGGCTATCTAGCCACAGTTTCAAAGTAGTAATTTGGCATCGGTGGGTTCTGATCAGTGAACGGGCGTCAATGATAACGTTCACTTGCCCAGTAGTTAAAAACAGATTTGCTGAAGACCAAAAAGACATAAGGGATCACAGCTGTATTCCACGCTGGAAAGCGCGCAATACACCAATTCGAAGCGACAACAGGCGCTACCAACGTCGCAATCGCTTTGAGCTTGTGTTTGGTGGGCAGAAAAAAGGTGGAGCATAGCAACCGGTTACCAAAATGGCTCACCGTCGCGTTGGTAGGCTGATGCGTGACAACGGCATACGGGTCGAGAGATCAAAGAAATACAAGGTGACGACCGACAGCAACCACGCTTTCAACATTGTGCCGAACCTGCTGAACCGGGACTTCCATGCCGATCAGCCAAATCAGAAATGGGCTGGCGACATCAGCTATGTGTGGACCCGAGAAGGATGGCTCTACCTTGCCGTGATTCTTGATCTGCATTC
>NZ_JBQERS010000044.1:0-730 GCF_056535285.1 Ruegeria sp. O11
AGTTGACGAGCCTGTGTGATCTGACGATCGTTTCCGCCGAATAGATTTCGAACAGGTTACTTGAGCATGATCTCATTGAAGGGCTGTCATTTCCCCAAGGATGCTGTTTTGTACGCGGTGTGCGAGTTGACCATGCCACATTGAATAGGTGGGTTGTGAAATACTCGCCGATCGTCGCAGCTCGTGCGCAATCAAAGAAACGCCCAACGTTGAGCTCCTGGCGTATGGAGGAGACCTATATTCCTGTTCGCGGCAAATGGATCTACCTCTATCGGGCCGTCGACAAGGCAGGAAATACCCATGATTTCATGCTGTCTGAGCGCTGGAACCGTCCAGCGGCAGCCAGGTTCTTTGCCAAAGCTCTGTCGTCAAATGGAATCCCGAGCAAGATCGTCATCGACAAAAGCGGAGCCAACGCAGTGGGCATTCGAGAGGTGAACAAAATCCTTAATCGGTTTGGTTGCACCGCCAAAATTCATACAGTCAGGTCCAAGTATTTAAACAACCTGATCGAGCAGGATCATCGGTTTATCAAGCGACGCATCCGGCACATGTGCGGGTTCAAATCGTTCAGATCCGCCTCGGCCACACTGGACGGCATTGAGGTCGCCAACATGATCCGAAAACAGCAATTCTCAAGCGATAAGAATTCCGGCTTCCAGTTATTCGCCGAGATCGCAGGATAGGTGTATCCAGAAAGTCGCTGACTTTGGCCGTTCCAAATATTTGC
>NZ_JBQERS010000045.1:0-584 GCF_056535285.1 Ruegeria sp. O11
AGACAAGATCTGACAGTCGAAGAACCCGCGCTCAACTTTCCGATCTTCGACGAACTTCGCGAGCGCGGTGCAACTGACTACTTCGCTGTTAAACGGTTTTTCCTTATTCAGGACAATACTACGCCAGTCGATCCAATGCAGGCCTATGAAGGTGCTATAATCTCGTTGACAACCGACGCGAGTGGGGGCTTCACAAGCGAGCAACTTGATGGTTTGCGTCAACTGATATCTCCACTTTGCCTGACGCTGAAATGTGGGGCGAACCGATTGATGGCTGAAGATATTACAGCCGCATATCTGGGCAAAGACGCCAGTAGGCGCGTTCTTTCCGGGGACATCACCCGAGGTTCATCGGAAACTATTTCAGCGGTGATTTGGTATTTTGACCTGCAAGGATTTACCAAATTGTCAGAGGCGCTTCCGGGGGACTCAATCATAGAATTGCTAAACGACTACTTCGCGGAAGCTGTTGACGTAGTCGAACGCAATGGCGGTAACGTTCTGAAATTCATGGGAGATGGAATGCTTGCCATCTTCGATATCAATCAAGTTCCGGACGCTCGCCGCGTCGCAATTCACGCGGC
>NZ_JBQERS010000046.1:0-507 GCF_056535285.1 Ruegeria sp. O11
TAGGCCACTTTCCGTTCGAAGGCGACCGGGCTTTTCCAGCCCAATGCTGAGTGCCGCCGTCGCGGATTGTAGAAGCCGTTGATGTATTGGAAGATGGCCAACTCCGCGTCTCTGCGCGTCTGCCACGACCTGCGCCAGATGAGCTCGGCCTTGATCGTTTTGAAGAACGTTTCGACGGCCGAATTGTCATAGCAGTTGCCCTTGCCGCTCATCGATACCTGGAAGCCATGCTGACGCAGAAGCTTCTGATAATCGTGGGAGCAATATTGGCTGCCGCGATCCGTATGATGGATGCAGCCCTCGGGCGGCTGGCGTAGAGCAATGGCCATCTTCAAAGCCCGGATCGCCAGGTCCCGCTTCATGCGATTGCTCACCGCCCATCCAATGATGCGCCGGGAATGCAGATCAAGAATCACGGCAAGGTAGAGCCATCCTTCTCGGGTCCACACATAGCTGATGTCGCCAGCCCATTTCTGATTTGGCTGATCGGCATGGAAGTCCCGGTTC